>JANQIE010000048.1 GCA_028282295.1 Desulfobacterales bacterium
AGCCCAATTGCGACCGCAGGCGTAGCAAGGCTACGTCGAGAATCACACTCGGACGAAAACGCCGTTCTGGGCCCAAAGATGCTATTTCCGGATGGACACGAGTTAATCGTTTTGGTCAGCAAAGAAGATGGGGTGAGTTATTCAAAAGTAGAACCTGATTGAACAAGCCGACCGGACGTTTTTATAAAATTTGCTTTGAGTTGTAAATCAGGGAATCCCTGAATTTGGGGGTCGAAAAACCTGAACCGGTAGATCATAAATGCGCCACGAAAGATAACTGAACAGGCGAAATACTTTTTTACAACCACATGGGCACTTGTTAATCCGGCATTTGAACGACCATGCGCGACGCTGCCAAATGCGCGTCCAATTCATTTAGCGCCGTGACATAAAACATGGATCTCAGATTTGCAATCGCGTGGGCTGCCGGCATCCCGGCGATCTGTTCCCGACCGGTGAACACAGCTCGTACCACATCGTTTATAAGGTTACTCGCAGCAGCACCTCCCCGGCTCAAAAAATTTGAAGCAATCAAACGGGTTTGGTCGTATATCGCATTGAATATTTCGTTATCACTGACAGCCATTATGCGCGGGTCCACCTGGTCGCCCTTGCGTATCATATCTGCAATATTATTCGTGTAATCTCTCAAATATCTTTGAACGGCATGGCGGGATTCATGAAATATCGAGCTAAGCAATCGAAGTTGACTTCCCCGTACGGTATTATTCAATATCAAAACGCCGGCTTCGGGACTAGTCATACCACCCCTTGTGGCAGCAAGGTCCTGAAATTCAATCCTGCGAATTACCGGGTCGTCCAAATTGGCCAAAGCGGGATCGGGCAGCCCTTTGCGCCGAATCGTGTCAACTACAATATCATTTACCAGCTGACTGAATCTGTCGCTTATAGCTTGCGATGCGGCGCCTATTTCCGTTTGTTCAGCGGACTGTTGGAGGGCTTTTTTAAAGCGAAGGTTTGCCTCTCTCAAGATTGGATTAGTTTTGCCGTCGGCGCCGTCGACCACATCACCGGCCTGGGCTGCATCGGTCGCTTGACCGGTTTCTTCGATTTTTTGAGCGTTCGGGTGGTCATTTTCTTCGCTGATCTCGTTGCCGGCCTTGCGGGTGGCGTTGCGGGCGCGGTTTAGTACCTGTCTGGCTGAAAGGCCTTGCCCGGCTGCCTGCCCGGCGTTTTCGGCGGCGCGCTGCACATCCGCGGCCGTGTTGTGCCCGCGGGTGATGGTGGTGGCGCCGTCGGTGGCTTTGGCCACCCGGTTGGCGGCCTTGGCTGCGCGGCTGGCGATTTTGGTGCCGAGTGACACCAGATC
>JANQIE010000315.1 GCA_028282295.1 Desulfobacterales bacterium
ACTTTTCTTCGTCATTTCGGCGAACCCCGGACCCGATCCGGGGGTCGTTAGGGTGACGGGGTGTTTTCCTGCGTCATTCCGGCGAAAGCCGGAATCCAGAATCTGAATGCCAGAATTCCTTTTCTAAATTCTTACTTCGTAGAGAATGAAAAATGGATTACTTTAAATTACTCAATTTAAAAAAAGAACCTTTTTCAAATTCTCCGGACCCCGATTTCTTCTACGGGTCGCCGCAGCATGTAACCTGTCTGCAAAAACTGGAACTGGCGATTCGGCTCAAACGGGGCTTGAACGTGGTGACCGGCGATGTCGGCACCGGCAAGACGACCCTTTGCCGGCAACTGCTGCGGCGGTTTACGCGCGCAGACAAAACCGAAATTCATCTCATTCTGGATCCGGGTTACGACACCCCCCTGGCGTTTTTGCGCGCGGTGGCGCGGATGCTGGCAGCCGGCAAAAAGGTACCGCCACCGCCCGGTCAAGGTGAACACGCGCTGAAGGAGTGGATCAAACAACGCCTGTTTCATCAATGCGCACAGCACGGGGGCACCATCGTATTGGTCATCGACGAGGGACAGAAGTTAAACCGCCGGTGCCTGGAACTTTTGCGTGAATTGCTCAACTACGAAACCAATCAGCACAAGCTGTTGCAAATCGTCATCTTCGGCCAACGCGAACTGGAAACCACCCTGGCCCGCACCGCGAATTTCGCCGACCGGATCAACTTTAAATTCCTGTTGCAGCCGCTCGATTTTCGCAGCACACGCGCGATGATCCGGTTCCGTCTGGCCCTGGCGACTCGATCGCGGCGGACCCCGAAGCTGTTCAGTTGGCCCGCGCTGTGGGCGATTTACCGAGCCAGTCGGGGCTATCCGCGCAAGATCGTCACTCTGTGCCATCAGGCCATCATGGCCATGATCGTGACCCACCGCGACCAGGTCGGCCGCGCCACGATCAAGCTGGCCCTGCGTAGCGCTCTGGGGTGTCCCGCACCTACCCGTAGGCCGGCCCGGGTTGTGAGCGGCGTGCTGGTTCTGTTGATGTGCGGTGGGCTGCTCTGGTGGCACTGGGCGATGTTGACCCCTGTGTGGCAACTGGTGGCAATGCCGCCGGCCGAGGCCCGCAACCTGGCCGGTCCGTATAAAATCAAGCCGTTTAAAATCATACCGCCGGCCGCCCAGCCGGCCGCCGTCAAGACTGCCGGTATCAGACCTGCCGTGAAGACCGGGCATCGCGGCCGTTCGTCGATGCCGGCCTTTCTGGGCAGTGTCCCCATCGGTCCCCGGGAAACTCTGGGGGAATTGGTTCACCGGATCTACGGCACCGCTACCAAGCCTTATCTTGCCAAGGTCATCGCGGCCAATGCCGCCGGCATCGACGATCCGCATAAAGTGTCGGTGGGCCAGCGGATTTTCTTTCCCTCGATTCAGAGCCCGGTCCCCAGGACCCCGGCGTCGAGCTGGTGGATTAAAATCCGCCGGGAGCGGAGTCTGGAAAGTGCGGTGACCCTGTTGCGGCAGCATGCGCCTCACAAGCCCCCCTTGCATCTGGTGCCCCACTGGGACCGGAAGAGCGGCTTGACGTTTACCATCGTGCTCAAGGAAGTCTTTTTCGACGAAACCGCGGCGCGCAACTACCTGCGGTCGCTACCGGCCGGTTTGGCGGACACGGCCGAACTCGTGTCGGCCTGGGCGTACAACACGGTCTTTTTCAGCGACCCTTACGATATCCAGTCGTGACGGTGTAATCATATAGCAATATAGAAGCGAGCACCCTGTGCGAATCAAAAAAAGACTCGGCGAAATGTTGGTCGAAGGCGGGTTGATTACCGAAGAACAGCTCAAAAAAGCCCTGGTCGATCAGAAAAAAACAGAGCTGAAACTGGGACAATTCCTGGTGCGGGAAGGGATCGTCGTCGAGGCCCAGATTGTCGCCCTGCTTTCGCAACAGCTTCATCTGGAGATTTACAAACCGGACCAGTACCCGCTCGACATGAACCTGGCCAAGGTCATCCCCATCGATCTGGTGCGCAAATACCAGGTGGTGCCGCTGAAGAAAAGTGGTTCCCTGCTGACCGTGGCCATGTCCGACCCCATGGATATCAACGCCATCGACACCATCGAGGTGCATACCAACTCCGAAGCTGAGATCGTCATCTGCACCGAGCAGGAGATCAACCAACTGATCAGCAGTATTTACGGCTCGTTTTCCGGTATCGATGTGGTTTTGGGCGACATGGAAACCGGCGTGGTCGACGAGATTTCAGCCGACAACGAAACCGCGACGGTGCAAGACATCGAGGTCAGCTCGCTGCAGGACATGGCGGCCGAAGCGCCGGTGATCCGTCTGGTCAATTCGATTTTGTCCCAGGCCATCCGCGAGCAGGTCAGCGACGTGCACCTGAGCCCCGAGAAAAACGGGGTGCAGATCCGCTTTCGGGTGGACGGCAAACTGCGCGAGGTGCCTGCACCGCCCAAGCATATGTTCCTGCCGCTGGTCTCGCGGCTGAAAATTTTGTCGAACATGGATATTTCGGTATCGCGGATTCCCCAGGACGGGCGTTTTACCGTGCGCCATCACAATACGGAAATCAACATCCGTAGCTCCACCATTCCGACCATCTACGGTGAAAACGTGGTGCTGCGGCTGCTCGACACCTCCTCGGGGGTGTTGACTTTCGATCAGATGGGCATGTCGGCGGCGGATCAGCGTAAAATCGAGGCGATGATCACCAAACCCTACGGCATGATTCTGACCACCGGCCCCACCGGATGCGGTAAAACCACCAGCTTGTATGCCATTTTGCAACAGGTCAACCAACCGGACCTGCACGTGATCACCCTTGAAGACCCGGTTGAATACCGCATCGACAAAATCCGGCAGGCCCAGTTGAACCGCAAGGCCGGGATGACCTTTGCCGACGGTCTGCGCTCGATCCTGCGCCAGGATCCGGACGTGATCATGGTCGGTGAAATCCGCGATGCGGAAACCGCCCAGGTGGCGGTGCAGGCCGCCATGACCGGCCACCGGGTTTTGAGCACCGTGCACACCAACGATGCCGCCGGGGCCATCACCCGGTTTATCGACATGGGCATCGAACCGTTTCTGGCGTCGTCGGTGATGTTGGCGGTTATTGCCCAACGGCTGGTGCGCAAAGTGTGTCCGGCTTGCAAACAACCGTACCAGCCGCCGGCCGCGGCCCTGAAACAATGGGGCCTGGACCGGGTGGAAAAGGCCCGGTTTTTCAAGGGGGCCGGTTGCCTGAACTGCACCCACACCGGTTTTAAAGGCCGCACCGGGGTGTTCGAGGTGTTGCTCATCGACGACAGGATCCAGGAAATGATTTTACAGCGCAAGTCGTCGCGCGACATCACCCGCGCCGCACACAAGGCCGGCCACATCAGAACCCTGAAGGAAGCCGCCGCCGTGAAGGTGGCCCAGGGCATCACAACCCTGGAAGAGGCCGCTTCAGCCATCATGACCTGATAGACGTTACGAGTTCATCATGCCAACGTTTGTTTACCAAGCCATCAATGAAAACGGCAACAAGGTGTCCGGGGTGGTCGATGCCGAAACCGCCGCCCTGGCGCAAGGCACCTTGAATGACCGTGGTTTGATCCCGACCTCCGTCAAGCCGCATCGCGGCGGTGGGGGCGGCCGGACGGCGAAGCGCGGCGGCATCTTCACCGCGGTAAAGGCGCCGGACCTTATTTTGTTTACCAAGCAGTTTCAGACCATGATCCGGTCCGGCGTGCCCATGCTTCAGATCCTGCAGGTGCTTGAACAGCAGACCGAGAACAAGAAGCTCAAGGCCGTGCTGTCGGACATGCATGAGGAGATCAAACGCGGTGCCGGCCTCCATGAAGCCTTCTTGCGTCACACCGCCGTTTTTTCACCGCTGTATTGCAGCATGATCCAGGCCGGCGAGGCCACCGGTTCGCTGCCGGAAGTGCTCGAACGGCTGATCTATATCATCGACCATGAGCACAAGGTGCGCTCCGATATACGCTCGGCACTGCAATATCCGATAATTGTCGTCATTTTTCTCGTCATCGCCTTTTTTGTGCTGTTGACCTTTGTCGTGCCGCAATTTGTGAAAATCTTCCAGTCGGCCGGCGTGGCGCTCCCGTTGCCCACCCGCATCTGCATGTTCATGTATGAGTCCCTGGTAAATTACTGGCATGTGATGCTGGCCGGTCTGGCCGCCGGTATCGCCGCGCTGGCCTATTATTTTAAAACCGAGCAGGGACAGTATGCCAGGGACACGGCCTTGTTGAAAATGCCGCTCATCGGGCCGCTGTTCGTCAAGGCCGCCATGTCGCGTTTTGCCAGTATTTTTTCCATCTTTCAAGCCAGCGGCGTGCCGATCCTGCGGGCGCTGGCGGTGTTGACCAAAACGATCGGCAATGCCGGCATTTCGCGCGAGTTCAATAAAATCAGCAACCACCTGGAGCAGGGGCGCGGGATTGCCGGCCCTTTGAAAACCGCCAGATATTTCCCGCCCATGGTGATCAACATGGTTGCCATTGGTGAGGAAACCGGCAACCTGGACGATCTGCTCCGGGCGGTCTCGGCACACTATGATACGGAAGTCGAGTATGCGGTTAAAAAACTGTCGGACTCCATTGGGCCGCTGCTGACCCTCGGTCTGGCGGCGATTGTGGGCTTTTTCGCGTTTGCGATTTTCCTGCCCATGTGGGATTTGACCAAAATCTTGCGATGAAGCAAAAATACTATCATGTCAGTTTATACCTGATTGTCCCGATCATTTTCGCTGGCCTGTCGTGCCTGTCCGGCACGGTTGCGTTTCAAGTTACCAAATACTGCATCGCCCATAACCTGGCCGCCGGCCTGCCGGTCTTTTTCACCCTTGCGGCCCTCGGCCTGTTGTCGGCCGGGCTTGGTCTGGTGGTCCTGTACACCATCTTAAAACCGATCCACCGGTTTGTTAAAAAAGCCCAGGCAATCCCGGCCGTGGCGCTGGAAACACCCCCAAGCGGCCCAGCCGCCGGCGGCGATCAACTGGCCCGGTTTTCACACGTGTTCAACCAGGTGACGCATCTGCTCAGCCGGGTGGATGCCCGCGAGTTTTTCCCGGAAATCATCGGCGACAGCCCCATCGTGCGCGGCATTCTGGCGCAGATCATGAAAGTTGCCCCCACCGACTCGACCGTGCTGATTCTGGGGGAATCCGGCACCGGCAAGGAACTGGTCGCCACCAGCATTTTCAAACACAGCCTGCGCAAGGACGGCCCGTTCATCAAGCTGAACTGTGTGGCGATCCCCGAGGGACTTTGGGAAAGCGAACTGTTCGGCCACGAAAAAGGCGCCTTCACAGGGGCCGTTAGTCAAAAAAAGGGCAAGTTCGAATTAGCCAACAATGGCACCCTGTTCCTGGATGAAATCGGGGACATGCCGCTGGCGACCCAGGCTAAAATCCTGCGCGTGCTGCAGGAAAAAGAGTTTGAGCGGGTCGGCGGGGCCACAATCATGAAAGTCGATGTACGGTTTATCGCCGCCACCAACAAAAACCTTGACGCGATGGTCAAAAAAGGGCGTTTCAGGGAGGATCTGTTTTACCGGCTGAATGTGTTTGCCCTGCAGTTGCCGCCGTTGCGTGAGCGGCCCGAAGACATCCCCTTGTTGGTCGAGCATTTCCTGCAAAAAAGTCCCCGGCCGGTTGCCGTGGCCGACAAGGCCCTGACCACCCTTAAGTGCCATGACTGGCCCGGCAATGTGCGCCAGCTTCAAAACACCATCGAGCGGGCCCTGGTGGTTGCCGAAGACGATCGGATCAATGCTGCTGATCTGCCCGCGAGCATCAGCCGCCTTTACGGCCGCCGCGCCACGGATCGCATCAATTCCGGTATCGCGCTGGATACGCAGATGGCCGAGATTGAAAAAGGCCTCATCATTGAAGCGCTGCATCGCACCGCGGGTGTCCAGGTCAAAGCGGCCGGCTTGCTGGGGATCAATCAGCGCAGTCTCTGGCACCGTATCAAAAAATACGACATCCAAGTCAAAAGTATCAAAAACAGTTAACCCGATCGTCAATCCCGTGACATGCCGGAAGCTCGATAATTTGTAGCGCAGGCTACAAAAATTGTAGATTGTCGGGCTTAAATGGAATCATTTCAGATAAAAGCATCGCAACGCGGCTAAGGCAACCCCCCCTGAGACCCCATTCTTCAAGCGTGCCCAAGGCACGGTCATACCGGCATGAAATATGCTGTATTGAATGTCCGATTAGCACTAAAGTTCAGAGCGCCGGACTTAAAAAAAATCGCCAACACCGTTCGGACGCTCATCGGTTTAACATTTTTTCTGAAGGAGGCTTATGTATGATGGCTGATACAAAAACGATGTTGCGGGATCAGGCCGGTTTCACGCTGGTTGAAGTGATTGCGGTATTGGTGATTTTGGGGATCATGGCGGCGGTTGCCGTGCCCAAGTATTTTGACATGCAACGGGAAGTCGAGACCAAGACCCTTGAAGTTGCGTTGAATGACATGAAATCCAGGGCCGTGATGGCGCATGCCAAATCGATGATTGCAAATAACGGTACGGCAATTGCGGGCGATCAAAACGGCTACGATGACCTGGGGTTTTCCGCCGTGGGGGATGTCACGGCTGCCTACCAGGATTTTAATGGGACCTGGGCACTGACCAGCAATACCGTCATCACTTACAGTATCAACGGCAGCGCAACGGATCAGGCAACCTTTACCCTGACGGCCGGCGACGGCACGAACCCGGCGTCGATCGCGCTGGCGATTCCGTAGTATTTCAGTTTTCGCAAAAATAGGGAGGGCGACCTCCCTTTTTTTATAGCCTGTACGGCCTGGGTAAAATCTGATGATCTTTCGTTTGTTTGTCCGCAGATCGGGCTACACCCTGTTTGAAGGCATCCTCGTCCTGCTTGCCATCAGCATCCTGGCGGCGGTGGCCATCGGCGCCAACGTCCGTTTGAACGATTATGACCGCCAGGCCGAACTGACGGTTGCCGGGAACCATTTGCGGTACGCCCAGTCCAGGGCCATGGCAAACAACGGTCCCTGGGGCATCCATTTCCAGCCGCCGGCAACCTACTGGCTGTTTGAAAACAACAACGGTACCCGGCGCATGTTGCCGGGGGCAACCGCCGACACCATCACGCTCAATGCCCTGACGCTCAGCGGTGCGGCCCTGACGATCACCTTTGACGGCTATGGTGCGCCCCTCGGCGGTGCAAGTACCGTCAACACATCCGCCGGCCCCATCGTGGTGACCGCCAATACCGGCTATATCGTCGATTGAGGTTCAAGCATGGCGAGCCCCCACAATCAAAACGGCTTTACCCTGTTGGAAGTGATCGTCGCCATCACCCTGGCCGGCATCCTGGGGGCCTTTCTGGTTCAGTTTATGAGTTCGAACCTTGAGCAAAGCGTGCAAAATGTGGCCGATGCAGATGGAGAACTCCAACTCAAAGCAACCATGGAAGCGATTACGCGCGACTATCGCGACTGGTTGCGCCTGAATCCGGCCAATCCCCTGACCGATTTTGAAACCCGGATCAATACCGACCCGAATTACACCCCCGTGCTTGTCGGGGGGCAAACCGGGATGATTTCCGTTGATGCGCCCAATGATGGTGATGTTGCCATCCTTCAAGTCACCATCTCGGATGGCACACGGGTTTTACGGTCGTTGTATACCAAATAGGTGCATGCGTATGCTTGCCGATCGCAAAGGATTTACCCTCATCGAGCTTATCGCCTCGCTGACGTTGATCGGGCTGCTGGCGGCGATCGCCGCCATGGGGGTCGTGACCGGCATGCGCGGGTATGTTTTTGCCAAGGAAAACAACGCCTTTACGCAGCAAGGGCAGTTTATTTCCGAGCGGATGACAAGGGAGATTCTGGAAATATCGGCGATCGATACAGTGAATTCGAATGACACCTGCATCCGTTACAAAGTGGATGCGGTTTCGGCCAATTTCAGGGCCATCGGCATTCGCAACGGCAACCTTGAACTTAACGTTGCTGCCGGTGCGGACTGCAACTGTCCGGACAACACCGATCCGGGGGATCTGCTAGGGGAGCGTGTCGGTGTGTTCGATCTCGATTACATCGACAACAACGGCAATGTGCTGGGGGCGCCACCGGCCAGTTTGACGGACCTGTATGGTGTGGTGGTCGCTTTTCGCCTGGACCGCGTCGACGGCACCGCCGGTCCCGCGTTTACCTTCACCGTTAACCCGCGCAACAGCGGTATACAAAATGGACCGTGAGAAGTGAAAATTAAGAATTAAGAATTAAAAATTAAGAATTGTGGATAGAGATCATTTATAACTGGCTGTCGGGACGGGCGTCGGACTCGATCCGGGGTTGGCCGGGGTGACGCAGATGAGATATCACGCTACCTGACGAACTGCTGATCGCCCCCGCGGCTGGTCTATGAGTTGGTAGTAAAAATGGCGGTAAAACATTTTTCACCCCGGCGAAGGCCGGGGCGACGCAGATGAGATATCACGCTACCTGACGAACTGTTGATCGCCCCCACGGCTGGTCTATGAGCTGGTAGTAAAAATGGTGGTAAAACATTCGTCACCCCGGCGAAGGCCGGGGTCCAGGATCTAAACGGCAAAATACCTTTAGTCGA
The DNA here is from genome assembly GCA_028282295.1 of Desulfobacterales bacterium. Lineage (GTDB taxonomy): Bacteria > Desulfobacterota > Desulfobacteria > Desulfobacterales > JANQIE01 > JANQIE01. The sequence goes on from JANQIE010000315.1 coordinate 8,641, forward strand.
TGTTGCGAAAACATCCTTTTTTTCATAGCCTTTGGGAGGAAGTTTTCAATTGCGTTCAGGGTTGCAAGAAATACCGGCGTTAACCGCCCTGACGGTCTATGTTACCCGTAATAGATCACTCCGGGACGATTCCCAAGGCACCTCCCTGCTGGGCCTGATCGCCGTCCTGCTGGTGTTCAGCACACTGTCCGCCGCGCTTTTCTCCCAATACTCAACTGCCAACTTCCAGACCGTCGGCACCAACAGCAGCAACCGGGCTTACTACCTTGCCGAATCCGGATTCCGGTATGCCGCGGCCAAGATGGCGGCCGGGGCGGATCTGAATTCACTGCACAACACCACCTTTACCCTGCCCACCTCCGCCACGGAACAATTCAGCCTGTTTTTCCGGCCCCATCTATTTCAGGTGACCGGTGTCAGCGGGCTTTGGCTCACGGCCCAGGTGCCCTACGGCGCGGCACCGGCGCTTGCCGATCAACCCGGCATGTTGCGTATCAACAGCGGAGCGGCCGAAACCTATTCCCAAATTCAGCTCCAGGGCGTCAACCAGGTGCGGTTTCGCCGCCCGGCCGGCACCTGGACCGCATCTGCCGGCGACAGCGTCAGCCTGGTTCTGCGTAGCGACGGAACAACAGTGACCGAAGGCGGCGATTTGATGGTGCAAGGGGCCACGCCGGCCGACGCATTCCCCGCCCACAACGGCCGTTTTACCCTCAACGGCGGTACGTATCGCTACGTCACCCGCGAAAGCAACCGCTTGCGCGGTATCACCCGCACCGACGCCCCGTGGGCGCCGCTGGCGCCGGCCAACGGCGACGAGCTTGATTTGCAGCCCTTTGTCCGTCTGGAAAGCACCGGCAATTTCGGCCAGGGGACCTTGGGCGCCAGCCGGTTGATTACCTACCATGTGCCCATCAGCAGCAGCGGCGCACCCGGCTCCGAATGGCATGAAACCTTTGACGACAACGCCCTGGGAAGCTGGAACACCCCCTCGTCCGAGGGTGCACACGCCGTGGCCGTGACCGACGGCGACAACGCCCTGAGCGTCACCGGCACCGACCGCATCCCGACCACCCAGCTCGATTCAAGTCAATTGGCGCTCGATTGGACCCAAACCAGCACCGATCTGGCCTCGGCCTGGTCAAGCAACAGCAATTATCTGAACTACGATGCCCAGGTGAAAATCCGGGTGGATGACGAACCGGCCTATCTGGCCGGCATCTCCTTCCGGCTCGACAACAGCGGCAATCACTACGGGGTTTCCCTGCTGCGGGCGGCGTCCGACAACGTCGACGGCATCCCCAACATCCTGGTGCCCATCACCGGCGAACCGATGATTTTGCTCTGGGAACGCGACGATCCCAATTTCGGCAACTGGCAATGGCTGGCCTACAAACGGCTGACCTATGACGACCAGCTTTTCCCGGTATATTTCGACGATGACATGGAGAGCGGCACCGCGGGTTGGAATGCCACCGGCCTGTGGCACATTTCAAACAATCGCTCCCATAGCCCGACCAGTTCCTGGTACTACGGACAGGAAGGGTCCTTTAATTTCGAAACCGGCGGCCGCAACCGGGGTGATTTGCGATCCGGATGGATCGATTTGCGCAACGCCGTGCGGCCGGCATTACGCTATTGGAGCTGGCATGAAACCGAGGATGTGAACCCGAACACCTATGACCAGAAACTGCTGCAGATCCAGCGACAGGGAACCAATTCCTGGACCACCATCGACCGGATCTACGACATCGCGCTTCCCTGGCACGAGCGTCAGGTCGATCTATCCGCGTATGCCGGCAGCCGCGTGCGGATTCGATTCCGGTTCGACACACGGGACCATCTTTATAACGACCATGAAGGCTGGTATGTGGACGACATGGCCGTATTCGACCAAGGGCAGATCATCTGGCCGACCCTGCTGGTGCGCATCGAGGAAAAAACTGCCGTGACCGGTCCGTTTGCCGGCCAGCGGGTCAACGACATACAAGTATTTTTCGGCGACACCGCTGCCCACGGCACCGCCGGCACCGACCCTTTGGACACGCAACGGTTGGCCAACCCACGTGGTGATGTCGAATGGCCGCCCGACGATGTGGACGACACCGACGCCGCATCCGATTTTTTCACCCTGGTCCAATGGGAAGCCAACGCCGCCTCGGTCCAACGAATGGGCAGTGGCAACGAACTCAATTCAATCATCCGCAGCAACAATGCCTTGCTGATGACCCCATCGAGCGGGAGCTTCCAGACAACCCGGCCGGAACTGGGCCTGCACACCTGGGGGTGGGGCTCGATCGGCGGCACCCCCAACAACACCCAGACCCCGGACGTCTCATTCGACGACTTTGCCATCCGCCTGCCCGGCGCTGCCGACAGCACCAACAGCTTTTTGCCCGCCTTGCAGGAATAAAAAACGCTAGAGAATTAAGCATTAAACCAGCGACTAAATATGTAAGCCTTCGTCATGCCGGACTTGATCCGGCATCCAGAATTGACGCTTGATTCCGGCGCTCGCCGGGATCACAATTTTAAAGGTATTTTATTGCCGGGTTAATAATATGAATTATGGATGGAGATTATTTATAAACCGGCAGTCTACTTCTCCTTGCAAACCGCTTGAACGGCGGTGCATGGAGTTGATTTTATGGCAACGCAGGTTCCCGCACCGAAGAGCCCTTAAGAAGAAAGCGTATGCGTTCTAGGGCTTCGGTCCGTGCCGGGCCTGCACTTTAAAATAAAAAAGGCGGTTGAAGATCATCTTTTCGCCCGCGATTTGTTTTTTTCTGACGCAAACAACTCATCAAGATATCTGCCCCCTTCTTCAGTCGTAGAAATTCCTAAATGGCGGGCAGGTCGAAGTTACCATTTGCATTAATGGCAAGGCCGAACTCGGCCTGCATCTGAGTTTGGCCATCCGATGCAGTTACCGTGACAGTCGGATTGTTGCTGCAATCAGGATTGCCGGCCGGTGCGGTGTAGACCACAAAATCACCTTCATTGGCGCTTAAACTGCCGCAGTTGCCACTGGCGCAGGACAACTGCCAGGTATAGGTCTGACCGCTGCGGTAATTCATGATCGAC
>JANQIE010000150.1 GCA_028282295.1 Desulfobacterales bacterium
ATCTTTTGGACCAGGCCGGCATTCTCACGAATTTGAAATCTTCGACGTAGCCTTGCTACGCCTGCGGTTTCAAATTCGCTGCGGCCTTGGCCTGAACCAAAATCTACTATTTCCGGATGGACACAAGTTAGTGACATTGAGATGCACTTATAAAAAAAGCTCCGTTTCATAGACGTAAGGATATGGGCGTCCAAAAATCTACGAAAGGAGCTTTGAATTAAAAAAGAAAGAAGTTTATTGCACAATAAATGGGAAAGTAAATACCACATGATCCGAATTTCAAAAAATCGTCGTAGAGCCATCCGCGGCAAATTGCGTCATGTGCTACGGATGCCTTACAGCGATTCAGTAAATACATTAAGGTGTTGAAATTAAATTTTCGCGAGCCCTAAGCGTACCGAGCGCTTTTGAGAAATGGTCGCGTCAAACGCAAATGCAGCGGTCGCAGTTTTTTGGCAAGGGGTTATTACATGAATACGGCTGGACTGGGCGATAATACGCGAGAATATCCTAGGCCAGAAGATCAATTCCGAAATAATCCCCCTATTAAGGGTGTTTGTAACAACGTGCTTACAAGGCAGATTAAACCATCCATTTTATTGGTGGTCTAATTTTTTGTTTTTTCTGATACTAGCGTCTTTGTTTAGTGTGTGGCATGTGGGACAAAAATCTGCCTCGGTTTCTTCCTCAGGGCTTGCGCAAAAATAATTCCGCATTTCAGGCGCCCGGATTTGGGTCAGGTTGGTTCGACCCGAGGGGCCAAAACCGCAGCCATAGCGGGCTATGGCGAGGATTTTGGGACCGAAGATCGGACCAGGATGGCCTGAAGCCGGGATGCATAAAATGTGAAATTATTTTTGCGCGAGCCCATAAATTATGACAAGTAGGCGCAACTCAAAATCAGCAACAACGTTCAGGCAAGCGGCCACAAGGATGACTTTAACTGCAACCTCGTCCGTATCTGATTGTGATGATTGCTTTTGTCTTGTTACGTCTCTTAAATTTATAGATCCCCTGATAAACCGTTCAGTAAGCAAATTAACTCGCAACAGCCTTTAGCATAAAAAAATGGCCGGTTCAAATAGTTTTTTTAAATTAAAAATGCGGTTATCCATAAAACCGGGGTGAGTTCGGTAAAGGTAAAAATTCCCCATCCGAGTAAAGCTTTGAAAAAAGGGAGAATATCTTTCCGGCCCCTCTTTACGACATCGTTGCCAGATACTAAGAAGAGGAATGTTAACCGAATTGTATGTCGAAGTCTGACAATAACATCGAAACATTTTTGCGATACCGCCTGGATTCCCGCCTGCGCGGGAATGACGGAGTAGGTTTGGCCTCACCGTTCTTCGGCGTCATCTTTGCCCGCTATCAAATAAAAGGGGTAAATCGCGGCGGGAATCCGGGAAATCTTCAAGATACGCTAGTTGTTCGATGCGGCGGCCTTCAGAATTTTTGAGTTGTGTCCATAAGATTTGTATGCTACTGGATAACGGTTCACATTCAAAAGAAATCTTTTTTTTCACTTCTGCAAGTAATCCGTCATTTTTGTAAAAAAGTATCACAGCCGCAAGCAAACGCCGGCCGTGGGTAAAAAGGAGAGTCATTATGCCGGGAGGCGCCAGAATAGGAGATAAAGCCAAGGCGGTCTGCGTCCATGGGTGCAAAGTGTGTGCCCATAAGGTGAGCGGACCGGCCGTCCAGGGAGAACCCAGTGTGATCTTCAACGACGAACCTGCCGTGCGCAAAGGTGATAGCGGCATCCATGGGTTTTGCTGCGGGACCAACACCTGGTATGCCGCCAGCGGCGCCAAGACCGTATGGATTGGCGACAAGCCGGCTTACCGGCAAAAAGACAAATCCGCCCATTGCGGCGGCACCGGGGAGCAAGTTGACGGCAGTTCGGATATCACCATCGGCAATTCGCAGGCGCCCGGGTTCAAAAAAGCCGCCAGGAACCACGCCCCGTTCGTATGTAACTGCAGTCAATAGATTTGAAGAAGACCGGCACCGTCGTATCGCATTGATGGCCGGTGCTCATTTTGGAAGGTCCAGCCAATGTCCCCCAGTTCTGTTATTTCCTTGCTCGGTAAAGGCCGGCAGGCGTCAACCATGCGCTACGCCATCGTCGATTGCGCCGCCACCGAAGCCGATGACACCATCTATTCCAAAATCATCGCTGACGATGTTGAAAAACATATCCTGTTCACCGGGGAAAACACCCGGACCATCGATCACATCGCACCGTTTTTAATCCCGCTGGACAGCCAGCCGGAACTGGCGCAGTGGCTCGTGGCAAACACAAACAGCGTCTATTTTGCTTCCGATGCCGACATCAAAATCCTGATGGCCTATTTTCGGCAGTATTTTGCACTGCAAGCCCCCAACGGCCGTGATGTCTTTTTTCGCTTTTACGACCCAATCATATTAGGCGATTTTATCCCCACGCTTTCCCCAGCCGAAGCCGGCGTCTTTTTCGGGCCGGTCACCTGTTTTGTCATTGCAGATGAGCACGGTGCGCCCGTAGTCTTCGAAAAACCGGCCGGCGTGCCGGCCGATCATATCACCCCCGCCGGGCTGGTGTTGGATGCCGATCGCAAAGCGGTGCTGGCCCGCAAATGGCGCCTGCGTCTGCTCGAACAACACGTCCGGGCGTATGAACGCCTGGGGTTTGAGGCTGCAGCGGATGTCGACACCAACACCGTCGCCGTCACGGATAAAGCCGGCACCCGTGTCCGACTCAAAAAAACCGACCGGGGCGTCGAAACCACTACCGGCGAAAACCGGTGCTTCCAATACGAGCTGACCTCGTGCCGCCATGTCGCCAAAGTCACCGACCCGGCCGGCCACAGCATCAGTTTCGATATCCAGGAGCGGCACAACAAAGAAGATCCGGACGCCATTGCCGTGGTTCACGCCATTCGCATGGATGACGGCCAGAAAACCTGGGTCTTCGATTATGACGACGCCCATCATCTCAGGCGCATCGACTATCCGGACGGCACCCATGCCGCATATACGCACGACAGCTACGGCCATCTGCGCGACCATACCGACCGCAACGGCAATGCCAGTCGCTATGAGTATGATTTCAACTCCCGGCTGACCGCCTTTCAGGATACCAACGGCCACACGACCCGGTTTGCCTATGAGAGTCGGACCGCCCCGTCCGCCATCAGCTTTGCCGATCAGACGACCTTTAATTTTGAATACACGGACGCCGGCGCCCTGGCAACGTTTCTAGCCGGCAACACGCGCGTGGCCGACTATCAGGTGGATCAAGACAGCGGCTCCTGGCAGGTGACCTATACCGACGGCGGTCAAGCCGAATTTGTGGTCCGGGACGACAAAATCATAAAAGCCGCCAACGCCGCCGGCACCGTTGAACTGGCCTACGACGACGCCGGCAACCTGATCAAGGAGACCTTTGACAACCGCAGCGTCACCTATCACCGCACCCCCACCGGTCAACTGACCGGCCTGACCACCCCCTTTGGTCAGACCCTTCAATATCAACTGGATCAGGAAAATCGCGTTCGCACCATCACCGATTGGTCCGGCCGCGACATCACCGTCCAATACGCCCCCGGCGGCGCCCTTGAGCGTCTTGTCTACCCCAACGGCACCTGTTTCGAACAACACACCAACGCCCAGGGATTGCCCTGCCGCCAGCACCTGCACGGGCCTGGCGGCACCATTTATGATCAAACCCTGGCGCGCGACCTGCTCAACCGCGTTACCCGGATCGATACCGGCGCGCAGCACGTCGCCTACACCTACGACAACCAGGGGCGGCTGCTGAACTGTCGCAGCAACACCGCCGGTCTCAATGAG
>JANQIE010000173.1 GCA_028282295.1 Desulfobacterales bacterium
CATTTTTAAAATCCTCGACATAGCCCGCTATGCCTGCGGTTTTAAAAATGCTCGGGCCTTGCCGGGAACCAAAATCTACTATTTCCGGATGGACACTAGCTATAACCATACCCACCGCGGGATTACGCTTTTTGCGCAAAAAATGAACAAAAATTGCGCACCGGTGCATAATTGCATCGTTTTGTCTGCCTGTCTTTTTCTCCCTGCGCTTGCGATCCTTCCGAATTACAAACACTTTTCCCGCTACTGTTACGCCAATCTTTCGATTGTGTGAAACTGGCACTCCTTTTGCTCCGTACAAAAGCGACAAGGCATTAACAACGTGCCGACCAGGCGATTTTTAACCCATCTTGTCCACACCGGTATGGATGGGAGTAGCAAAGCTTTTTGTAAAAGTGTTTGTCCTGAAAGAACATATCTTCGAAGGCCTGTTTTAGCCGTACGGTTTCCGATTTTACTTAAAAACGCGACGCGCGCCCGCCGTCCAGCGGGAAGAAAATTGCTGCGTCTTGACTTCGATAATCAGGTACACTGGCATGACTTCTCGACACACGAAAACGATGGGGAAAAAAATGAAGCGATCACTTGCAAAACAAATCAGTAAATGTTGCCGCAAAGTACTATTGATGGTTTTAGGCGTTATCATCCTATGGGGAACGACGCCGGACGCGGTGTGGGCCGCTGATGTAACGCTGGCCTGGAACGCCAACACGCAAGCCGATCTGGCCGGTTACCGCGTGTTCACCCGGCAGGAAGGCCAACCCTTTGATTACAGTCAACCGGCATGGCAGGGCGCTCAAACCACGTGTGACCTTTACGGGCTGGCCGACGAGGTCGATCATTTTTTTGTTGTCCGCGCCGTGAACGACATCGGCGAGGAAAGCGTCGATTCCAATGAAATCTGCCTTGAAGTACCCATGGCGAATTTGCAGTTTTCATTAGACCGGCTTGAGCTTGAAGCCTTGCCCGGCGACAGTCCCCTCGAAACGTCGCTTACCCTGGCGTCTGATCGGCAGCGGCAGGTTGCGTATTCGCTTCAACCGGACGCCGGTTGGTTGCAGGTAACCCAAAACACCGGCACCACACCGGGCCAATTGACGGTGCGGGTTGATCCCGGCGCCCTGGTGCCCGGTGACTATGCCGCCACGCTCACGGCTCAAGCGCACCGGCATACGGCTGCCGTGCTGCCGGTTTTGCTGACCGTCAACGTGCCGCCGGTCAACGAAGCCGACTATGGTCTGCTGCACAGCGATTCACCCGACCGCTCCAATCCGGCGCCCCTGAACGGTCAGACGGTCGCGAACGACATTTTCGTTTTCATCGGCGCTACGGATCAGGTCCAACGGGTTACTTTTTATGTCGATGGCGCACACCAGCAAGTTGAAGAACTATCGCCTTTTGATATGGCCGGCGGCAGCCGGGAAATCGCCGAGGCGTTTGATACAACCGTGCTTGCCAACGGCCGCCACACAATCCGGGCCCGCATCGAGCTGGAAAACGGCCAAACCTTTGAAACCGAGGCGGTCGTCGATGTGGCCAACTATGTTGGCGTGCCCCCGGTGGCCGATGCCGGCGCCGACCAGAGCGTGCAATCCGAAGACAATGTAGTTTTAGACGGACAACGCAGCACGGATCCGCACAGCCGCACCCTTTATTACGACTGGCTCCAAACCGGTGGGCCGTCCGTTACCGTGTACGACGCCGATACAGCCGCCGCCTCATTTCAAGCACCGGCCGTGACGGACCAGGCTGTACAACTCACGTTCGCCCTGACGGTAACCAATTCCGACGGCGTGACGGCACACGACCATTGCACGGTGACCGTGCAACCCAATACGCCGCAAAGCGAAGACAACACACTGTACTACAGTCCCCATCCCGACCGCAGCGTACCGCGGCTTTTGGACGGTGCGGTGCTGTCCGGGCGACCCCACATCTTTCTCAATGCGGCCGGTAGAATTTGGCGAGTGTACTTCTATGTCAATCAAAAATGGGTGCGGAGCGAATGGCGTGCGCCTTACGATTTGAGCGGCACCGCGCGCAACGGCGACGCCGAGCCCACTGACCTGATGCGACTATTCGGCGAAGGCTATCACCAACTCACGGCGATTGTGCAATACCGCGACGGCAGCCGGCGGGTAGTTGAAAGCGAATTCTGGGTCCAGGCGAATAACTAGGAATTATCCCCGGAAGGTAGTAAAAGAAAAGCATGATAGGGCCGGCAGAGCTAAAAGGGCGACGCTTGGGGGCTTGGGGAGGCGAGGCCGGCCCGTATCATATGTTGCCAAGGAGCCTTTGGGGGCGCGCTCACAGGGTGTGGGCAAGGCTCCTTCTCAGGGTTCGCGCTAAAATGTGAAATTATTTTTGCGCGAGCCCTCAGGATAACATTAGATTGTGTCCATTCGGCTTTGGATGGACATCAGGTTAGAAATAAAATCATCGCGGCCAATCCCGCCAATGCAAAGTGAAGTAAAAAACTATCCATCAACGTTTTTTTCCACCTGCGACGATTCAGTTTTATGCTCATACAAATTCTCCCTTCCATTTTGAATAATTGCCGGTAATACTCTTGCTGGATCCGCGCTTCGTTTTTTCCACTCGATCTTTTCTCTTGCAACGCTTCACTTTTTATGCCAACTCCTTAATCAAAAATAATTCTTGAACAATTGCTCCGGTTTTAGCGTCAATGACAGGGAGGACCGTGCTTCATGACGTCTGGGTTGCCGGTGGGCCGTTCGAAACAGACACCGGGCTGGCGTAATTATAGCTTGCAACTAAATAGTAACAAACACCGAACCGATATATAAAAGGACGGTGCGAAACAGCAGGGCGCACAACCCATTACGGGGCCTTGCTTTTTACAAACGATGCTGAAATAATGCGTGAGCAGTGTACGAAATTTAATACAACGCGTAAAACAAATCGCACACCAACTCGTGCCCATCCGGAAAATCGCATCTTTCACTGCTTGGCGGCGCAACGGCTCTAACCGGTAGTTCTAATGAAACCTATTGAAATCGAATACATTTTCACCCTGACAGACGGCCAGCAAGAAACCTTCAATCTGTCGCTGGACAGCCGCGAGGTCACCCTGTCCGGTCAGGAGCCGGCCAATCTGCCCGGCTGGACACGGCTCGATTTTCACCAGTGCTCCCACTGCCCGCTAGATGTAAAAACCACGCCCTATTGCCCCTTGGCGGCCGATCTGGTCAATATCGTCAACCGCTTCAACGGCTTGATCTCCTTTAATACGATAACGCTCACCGTCAACACCGCCGAAGGTTCATTCAGCCAGGACACCACCGCCCAAAAGGCAATCAGTTCGCTCATGGGGCTGGTGATCGCCACCAGCGCCTGCCCCTATTGCGAATTTTTAAAGCCGATGGCCCGCTTTCACCGCCCCTTGTCAAGCCTTGACGGGACCATCTTCAGGGCCGCGTCCATGTACCTGCTGGCGCAGTATTTCATGAAGAAATCCGGCCAGCCGGCGGACCTTGAACTGGACGGGTTGGCGCAGCTCTATCAAAACCTGAACACAGTCAACAGTTTCCTGGCCGAACGCCTCCGGGCGGACGCGGTGACCGATTCATCCATCAATGCTTTGATCCTGCTCGACATGTATACAAATGTATTACAACTGGTCATCGAGGAATCCCTCGAAGACATTCGCTACCTGTTCAAACCTTTTCTGGAACATCCTGAATTACTCCGCAAAAGAAATTAGCGTTGCATTCTCCATCGGCAAGGGCTCGCGCAAGGCAGACATCGCCGCGCCGGTTTGGAGCCGAAGTTTTTGCTTGACATAATTATTCGTATACGTAAAGTTTGTATCAAGTTAATTTTAATAAATACATTATGGATTCAAATGGATTTTCAGAATCGCAACCCTGTTGATTGCCCCTACTATCTTGTTTCCCGCGTCAGCTTGGTGATCACCTCCGCAATGAAGAAAGGATTTGCCGACGCCGGTGTCACCGGCATCAAACCGGCCTACCTCGGCGCCTTGTGGGTTCTGTGGCTTGATGACGGCCTGAAGGTCAGTGAGCTGGGCCGGCGTGCGGGGCTGGAACCCTCCACCATGACCGGGCTGGTGGACCGCATGGAACGTGACGGCCTGATCACGCGTCAACCCGATCCGCAAGATCGCCGGGTGCAGCGCATCTTGCTGACCAAAGCCGGCCGCAAGATGAAAAACCCGGTTCTTGAAATCGTCAACACCGTCATCAGCAATGTCTTCGGAGATGTCTCCCCGGAAGAATTCGACGTCACCACGCGCATGCTGCAACGGGTGTTGACCAAAGCCCAGGAAGGAAACCGTTAACATGACAACCGTCCCCCCGCTTTCAAAAATCGGTTTTACCTGCGCCTACACCCCCCTGCCGCTCATCCGGGCGGCCGGTTTCGCTCCCTACCGCGTGTTGCCGCTGGGGGACGCACCGGATCAGGCCGGTCAGTGGCTGCATGACAACCTGTGCCCTCATGTCAAACGTATTTTGGATCGTGCTATCGTCGATGATCTGCCCGCGTTGGCCGGCATGGTGATCGTCAACAGTTGCGATACCATGCGGCGGCTGGCCGATGCCTGGCAGCGCATCCGGCCGGACGACCGGTTGTTCCTCATGGATCTGCCAACCACCGCCGAAGAGCGCGCCGTGGCCTATTTCACCACCGAGATGGAACGGCTGGCCGCGGCCCTGTCCGACTGGGGTGCGGCCGCCTTTGGGGACGACGACCTGCTCGCCGGCATCCGGACCTACAACGAAATTGCGTCGCTGTTCGAGCAGGCCCGCAACCGGCTTGCCACCCGGCAGATCCCCATGGCCGGTGTCCGGCTGCAAGAGTTGTACAATCAAGCCGCCACGCTGCCGTGGAACGAAACCCTGACCAATCTGCAAGCCTTTGTCGACGAGTTGGCGGCAACGCCGCCCAGCCATGACAAAGTGCCCATTTTTTTGTTCGGCAATGTCCTGCCCGATCCGCAGGCATTCCAACTTTTAGAGGAGAGCGGCGCCCACATTGTCAGTGACGACTTATGTACCGGCTCGCGCCTGTTTCACCCCATCGACACGCAGGCGGCGGCATCCCCTTATCATGCCATTGCCGCAGCCATGTTCACGAAACCGCCGTGCGCGCGCACCTTTGACCCGCAACGGCCGGCACGGCTGGCCGAAAATCTTCTCGACCGGGCCCAACATTACCGGGCACAGGGTGTGATCGGTTACACCCTTAAATTCTGCGACCCTTACCTGGCGCGGTTGCCGATGATCCAGCAGAAGCTGCAACAGGCCCGCATGCCGTTGCTGCTGCTGGAGGGCGATCTGAGTCCGGGCACCATGGGCCAGCAGCGAACCCGAATTGAAGCGTTTATCGAAATGCTGAGGTGACCATTATGATGAAAGCCTATTTTTCAGATCTCGTTAAAGGCATCGAAGCCAAAATCGAACAGGCCCCGTCCGAGGCAACTCCGCGCAAAATTTTCGCCCTGGAAGTCGCCCGGCTGGGTGAACGTCTTTATTCCGGCACCACGCCGGTGGCATGGTGCGGGGTCACCGCACCGTTCGACCTGCTCGGCGCCATGGGGATCACCTCCTGCTTCGTGGAATTTGTCGGCGGGATGCTGGCCGCCACCGGTATGGAGGGCGCCTTTCTGGAAGAGGCCGAGCAGCTCGGTTTTGGCCGCGACACCTGCGGCTATCACCGCGCCGTTATAGGCGCCGCGGAAAAAGGGCTCATGCCGGTTCCCGATTTTCTGGTCGCCACCAGCAGTCCCTGCACCGGCGGGGTGGCCACCGTGGAAAACCTGGCCCGTCATTTTGAAAAAGAGTTGTTCGTTCTCAATGTGCCCCAGCCGGACAACCCGGCCGGCGTCGCTTACCTGGCAGATCAACTGCGCGATCTGGCGGCCTTTGTGACGGCGCACACCGCAACGCCCCTGGCTCCCGACCGGCTGGCCCAATCGATTCAGTTGAGCAATCAGGCGTGCGACCTATTGGATGAAGCCTTTCAACTTGCGGGTCATATTCCGTCGCCCGCACAAGGCAACGAGATGAGCAATCTGGGCATTGTGCTGGCCCTGCTTTTCGGCACCCCGGCGGCGGTCACGGTTGCCACGGCCTACCGGGATGCCTTCCGGCAGCGTATCGCCGCCTCTGCCGGCAACGGCGGGCACGAGCGCTTGCGATTGATGTGGATTCAAAACCGCATTCAATTCAAACAACCGATCACCGAATGGCTGGCCGATGCCCACGGGGCGGTCATCGTCTGTGACGAGTTGAACAACATCACCTGGGATGCCATCGATCCGCAGGACCCCTGGGCGGGGATGGCCGAACGGGCCATCCGGCTGTGCATCAACGGCACCGCCGATCACCGGACCCGTCTGTTGCAGGATATGGCGCGCCGCCAAAAGGTTCACGGCGCGGTCAATCCCTGTCATTGGGGTTGCCGCCAGGGAACCGGTGCCAGGGGCCTGATCGCCGACAGCATGAAGCAAATCGGTGTGCCGGTGCTGAACCTGGAAGTCGATTGTGTCGATTCGCGTAATTTCTCCGAAGGCCAGGTCAAAACGCGGTTGGAGGCGTTTATGGAAGTACTTGCCGCAAAACCATCGCCGTGGCAATTATGAATTAATAATTAAAAATTGCGGGTGGAGATCATTAATATGTATTATTTAGGATTGGATTTAGGCAGCTTGTCGTGCGACGCGGTCTTGATTGACGAACAGGGTGACATTGTGGCGGCGGCCGTGGTGCCCACCGGCGCGCGCAATCTGGAAGCCATCGAGCGGGCCAAGGCCGAGGTGTTGTCCGCCGCCGGCATCGGCGCCGATGCTGTCCGGGCCACGGTTTCAACCGGCTACGGCCGCGACCGGGTCGCCGACCGGCTGGCCGCGGTTACGGAAATAACCTGCCATGCCAGGGGGATTCTGGCCTTGCGCGCCGATACCCGTGTATTGATCGACATAGGCGGGCAGGATAGTAAAGTCATTCGCATCGATTCCCAGGGGCGGGTGGAAGACTTTGCCATGAACGATAAATGCGCCGCCGGTACGGGAAGATTTCTGGAAGCCATGGCCCGTGCGCTGCAAGTCGATATCGAGCAGTTGAGCGACCTGGATCACGGCGCGATGCAAAATATCACGCTCAGCAGCATGTGCACGGTTTTCGCCGAGAGTGAAGTGGTTTCACTGATCGCCGACGGCACGGCGGTCAACGAAATCGTCAAGGGCCTGAACCGCTCCATCGCCTCGCGCACGGCCTCGCTGGTCAAGCGTGTCTGTCCGGACCTGAACGGCTACCCGGTGGCCATGTCCGGCGGTGTGGCGCACAACAACGGCGTGGTCAGGGCGCTGGGTGAGGTCCTGCAGTGCGAAGTCACCGTTCCGGACCGGCCGGACGCCATCGGCGCACTGGGCGCGGCCCTGATCGCCCGCGACAAAAGCCGGTAGTCAAACACAACCAACATCACCCCTGTCCCGGATTTCAAATGACACACACGACTGAAATTCTATTGATGCGGCACGCCCAGGTCGACAATCCGCACAACATTCTTTACGGCCGTCTCCCCGGTTTCGGACTGAGCAAGGAAGGAATGGCAAACGCCCACCTTGCAGCCCGGGCGCTAAAGAGAGAAAAGTTAAGCGCCGTCTTTACCAGCCCCCAAAAACGGGCCCGGCAGACGGCTCAAATCATTGCCGCGCCGCATACCGCGCTGAAGATTTGCCGCTCACATCAGCTCATGGAAGTCGGCACCCCTTACCAGGGCAAACCGGCGCAACAGCTAGCCCACCTTAAGGAAGATTTCTACACCGGCACCGGCTGTGGCTATGAACAACCCGCCGACGTGGTGGCGCGTTTGCGGCGTTTTGTTGACAAGGCCCGCAAGAAGTACACGGGCGGCAAAACGGTGGCCGTCACCCATGGCGATGTGATCACCTTTGCGCTTGTCTGGGCGCTCGGCCTGCCGCTGGAACCCGGCTACAAAGGCCGTCTGGATGAACACGGTCTGGCCGACGCCTACCCGGCGCCGCTGTCCATTGCGACTTTGCGCTTTCACACGAATGCGGCAACGGAAATCCCGGCCGTGACCTATCGGCGTCAGGCCGGCAGTTCCAGCCGATAGAAACTCTCCGCCAGCTCAAAGTCGCTCCCCTTGGCCATTTTACGGCAACGGTTGCGCAGCCAACCGTCAATGTCGGCCACCTTCAACTCCTTGACCTGACTGGCATGACATTTCAAGGCGGCAACCTTGCGGTCGAAGACGGCGGTGATGTCGATTTGATGGTTGGTTTTTTCGGCCGCCCAGAACAAGACTTCCTTGACTTTGTGCGGTTCGATCCCTTGTGCGATCAAATCCGGATAGGCCAGATGGTCCCTGGCACAAGGGAACACGGCATCGGCGACAACCTGCCCGACAATGCGATGATCACGGTGCCACAAGTAGCGGCGATAGGGATCGGAAGTGGCAATCCGTTGCGGCCGGTAGGTTCGAATCACTTTGACCACGTCCTTGCGAAATTCGGGCGTCTCTTCCAGACCTTGATCCGGGTAGCCCAGAAACACGACCTCGTCAACGCCCAATACCTGCGCGGCCGCCTCCTGCTCTTTACGGCGGATCGCGGCCAACTGTTCCGGGCTCAAGGAGCGGTCACTCGTCCCCTTGCTCCCATCCGTACAGATTGTGTAGACAACCTTGAGCCCCTCGGCCGTCCACCGGGCCACACTGCCGGCGACACCGAATTCGGCATCGTCCGGATGCGCGGCGATCACCAGAACATCGCTTTCTTTTGTCAAGCGCAACCTCCTGCTGTAAATCGTGCTTTAAAATGGTGAAGGGGTCTCAAACAACTGATGATGCCGTTCATTAATCCGCTGCCGGGGCAAAGCGGATTTGCGTGGCAAAGCAAACGGTACCCGTTTGCGGGGATGAGCGGATATATGTTTTTCGCCGCGATACCGGGGGTGCCTGTACCTGCGGTCGTGATAACCGTGGTGCTTGGTACCGTGCGGCTTATGCTTATGCTTCCACTGGCGGGGATAAAATGGTTTATGGTTGGAATACGCCGGGTAGGGATAATAGTAGACGTTTCGTTTCTTTTGAGTGTCGCGCGGATCGGCGGTTGTTTCGCCGGTGAGGGGCGGTTGCTGCTTCGCGGCTTGCTTCACGCGGCGCACCTCGGATTCGGCCTCCGCGACACGTTCATTCAAGGTATCGACTTTTTCCAGGGTTGCTTCCAGCATCTGGTTGGCCTCTTCCAGTTGCGCCTGTAATTCTTCGGCTTCACGGTCCGCAGACAAGTCCGGCGGGGGGCCGGCTTCCTCTTTCAAATACAACTCACCCCCGGGATGCGTGGGGTTGTTGCTGAAATGCACCACGCCGTTTTCGTCCGTCCATCGGAAGATATCCGCCTGCGCACTCGTGCCGAGCCAGACCAACGCGACCATCACCCAAATCATCTGTTTCGGAAAATTCACCGTCATTGTCGCCTCCCTGTTTCCGAGGATTATCCAAAATAGTTTCCACCCGAAAATAGCATCTTTTGGTCAGGTCGGCGTTCTTACGAATTTGACCTGAACCAAAATCTACTCTTTCCGGATGGACACAAGCTATGTTCAACGTAAGTCCCCAAACAGACAAAATCAACCTGCGTCAGCAAGCCCCGCCCGGTTCGGCGCGACACACAATTCCACCTCACGGGCCGCGATAATTTCGGCAAGCGCCGCCGGTGGCGGCTCGTCTGTGAAAAGCGCGTCGATTTCGCCGATGTCGCCCAGGCGCACCATGGCATTGCGTCCGAATTTGGTGTGATCGGCGGCCAGGAACACACGGCGGGAATTGTCGAGAATCGCGCGGGCGGCGCGCACTTCCCGGTAGTCAAAATCGAGCAGGGTGCCGTCCAGATCGATGCCGCTGATGCCGATGATGCCGTAATCGACTCGAAATTGCTGAATAAAGTCGATGGTCAGCGGGCCGATGATGCCGCAGTCACGGTGGCGGACCAAGCCCCCCGCAACGATGATTTCGAAATTTTTGTTGCGGCTCAAAATCGACGCCACATTCAGATTGTTCGTGATGACCCGCAACCGCGCATGGTTGCAAAGCGCCTTGGCGATCTGCTCGGTGGTGGTGCCGATATTGATGAACAAGGACGCGCGGTCCGGGATCTTGGCGGCCACCATTCGGGCGATGCGTTGTTTTTCGGACTGACAGATTACCTTACGCTGGTTGTAATCCACATTCTCGCTGGTTGACGATAAGCCGGCGCCGCCGTGATATCGGTGAATCCCCCCTTGCGCGCTCAAGGTGGTGATGTCGCGCCGGATCGTTTGCGGGGTGACCGCAAACTCACGCGCCAGATGGTCGATGGTGACAAAGCCCTTGGCCTGGATCATTTGCCGAATCCTGGCCTGCCGGTCCCGGGCCGGACCGGACTTGCCGTTGGTGTTGTTGCCGGCCGGCGTTTGTTGCTCTTTGACGGCCGTTTCGGATTGCACGTCGCGTTCAGAAACCATAGCCAATTTGCTCCCGCAGCCGGTTTAAAAAAAACATTGTATTTTCTATTGTGAACATTGATGAGGTAAAATTGTTGTTTTTCGAAAATAATCGTGACATTCGTCAATTCATATGCTACCAAATTAAGTATTAACTTTCAGAAATGGCATGCGGTCGATTGCGCCACCTTAGCATCACATGTTTATTTTCGCAAGTGAATCAAAAACGAACAAAAACAAAGCAAAAAGGTAAACGCAATCAGTCTTTGGTACTGTTTGTGAACACGTGTCCCGTCGACTTGACGGAGATTCAGGAGACGGAATTTGCAAACCCAGGTCCTTATCATCGGCGGCGGCGCCACCGGCACCGGGATTGCCCGCGATCTGGCCCTGCGCGGCATTGACTGCGTCCTGACCGAAAAAAAAGACATCAATGCCGGGGCGTCGGGCGGCAATCATGGTCTGCTGCACAGCGGCGCGCGCTATGTGGCCTCCGATCCCGCTGCCGCGCGTGAATGCCGCGAAGAAGGTAAACGGCTCAAACGGCTGGCACCCCACTGCATCGAAAAGACCGGTGGCCTGTTCGTGGCGGTGCGCGGCGACGATGAACAGTACATCGCCGATTTTCCGCAACTGTGCGCCCAATGCGGCATTCCGGTCCACCCGCTTGACCCGGCGCAGGCACGCCACCTGGAACCCTCGCTTTCGCCGGACATCATCGCCGCGTTTGCCGTCGAAGACGCAGCCATCGACCCGTTCAAGTTATCATTGGACAACATGGCCCACGCCCAGCAACTGGGGGCCCGGCTCCTGCGCCACACCCAAGTGGTCGGCTTTGAGGTGCAGAACAGCCGAATCAACGCAACTCTTTTCAAAAACATCCAAACCGGTGAAGCCCGCCGCATCGAAGCCGAGGTCGTGGTCAATGCCGCCGGCGCCTGGGCTGGTGAAGTCGCCGCTCTGGCCGGCATGCAGATCAACATGCTCTACTCCAAGGGCAGCCTGCTGGTGACCCAAACCCGCCTGGCCCGCCGGGTGATCAACCGGTTGCGCCGGGCCACCGACGCCGACATCCTGGTTCCCGGCGGCACCGTGTCGATTCTGGGCACCACTTCGGTGCGTGCCGAGTCGCCCGATGTGATCTACCCGGAAATCGACGAGGTCGATTTTATCATCGACCAAGGGGCCGCTATGGTGCCCTCACTGGCAACCACCCGCTATATCCGGGCCTACTGCGGTGTACGCCCCTTGATCAGTTCCGGGGACGGCGGTGACGACCGCAGTGTCAGCCGGGGCTTTGAGCTGATCGACCATGCCGACAAGGGCGTTGCGAACCTGATCACCATCACCGGCGGCAAACTGACCACCTTTCGCCTGATGGCGGAAAAAACCGCCGATCGCGTCTGCCGTCGTCTCGGTAACTGCGCCCCCTGCCGCACCCGCACCGAGCCGCTGGCCCCGACTCGGGAGGCCAAGTGGACTGAGCCGGGCCTGGCGCCCAAAGAGTGGCTTCGCCGCAACAACCCCAACGACCTGCTTTTGTGCGAATGTGAAATGGTGCCGCAGAGCGCCCTCAACGCGCTCAGCGCCTCGTTGCGCAAACGCGGCGATGCACCGACGCTCAATGCCATGGGCCTGCGCAGCCGCGTGGGCAAGGGGCCCTGCCAGGGCACGTTTTGCAGTCAGCGCGTGGCAGCCCATTTTTATGACCGGGGTGAATTCACCGGCGACCAGGGTCTGGCCAACCTGCGCACGTTTCTTGGTGAACGCTGGCGCGGTCAACACCCGTTGCTGTGGGACACACCGCTGACCCAGTTCGAGTTGCAGGAAGCCCTGCACTGCGGTCTTTTCGGTCTGGAGTTAACCCAAAATCAGGGGATCGGATGAGCGGTCGGCTACCGGAACAACACTGCACCCTGGCGATTATCGGCAGCGGCATGGCCGGCATGGCGGCGGCGCTGTTTGCCGGGCAACGCGGCATCGACACGGTGCAGATCGGCATGACCGGTGAATTGAGTTTTGCCAGCGGTTTACTTGACTTCATGGGGGTTCACCCCATCGAGACCGGCCGCGTGTGGACCGACCCCTGGGCGGCGATCAAAGCGTTGATCAAAGACTGTCCACGGCATCCCTATGCCTCGCTCCACCCGCGCGACATGCGCGCCGCCTGGGCCGCGTTGGTCGGTTTTTTCAACGCCGCCGATCTGCCCTACCACCTGCAATCCGGCCGGAACCTGCCGGTCCTCACACCGGCCGGCACCGTGAAGCCGAGCTACGCCGTTCCGGTCAGTTGCCTGAACGGTGTCAGCGCCTTTGAGAACAAGGCGCGTTGCCTGCTCATCGATTTCGAGGGACTCAAGGGGTTCAGCGGCCGTCAAATCGTTGAAACGCTGAAACCGCAATGGCCGGGTCTGACAACCCGCCGCATCGCCCTGCCGGACGCCAACGGCGAGGTTTACACCGAACCTTTGGCCCAACACCTGGAACTGCCAGAGATCCGCCGGCGGCTGGCCGACCGCATCCGCCCTCATCTCGATGGTGTCGAATACGTCGGGCTGCCGGCTGTTTTAGGCCTGTACCAGCCGTTTGAGGTGTATCGGGATCTTGAAGCCCTGCTGGGGCGCCCGGTATTTGAAATCCCCACCATGCCGCCGGCCGTCACCGGGCTGCGTATGCGCCACGTGTTCGAACGCCATTTGCCGCGCCTTGACGTGCTGCGGACACACTACCAGCAGCAGGTACTGCGGGCAGCCTATTCTGCGGCCGACGGTTTTCGGCTTCAAATCGGCGTGCAGGAACCCGTTGCCCTGATCCGGGCGCAGAACGTGATTTTGGCCAGCGGGCGTTTTTTCGGCCAAGGCCTGCACGCGGACCGCAACCGGATCGTTGAAACGATTTTCAACCTGCCGGTCCGGCAGCCGCCCGGGCGAACCGCCTGGCACCAGAAATCGTTTCTCGCCCCGCAAGGACATCCGGTAAATCAGGCCGGGCTGGAAATCGACGCCCACATGCGTCCGGTGGACCCCAAGGGCAAACCGGTGTACCCGAAGCTGTTCGCCGCCGGGTCGATTCTGGCGCACCAGGATTGGATGCGTATGAAATGCGGTTCCGGGCTGGCGCTCACCACGGCCTATGCGGCGGTAAAAGCGCTTGAGCAATAGTTATTGTTAGTTCGATGGGGCTACCCCCTGAACGGTTACGGTTTTGATCTTTATCCACTTTTACTTCTTTGCCGGTTTGGCCCGCGCCGTGGCCTCGGCTTGCATCGGATCGTCCGGCCAGTAGTGTTTGGGATGCCGCCCCTTTAGCTCCTTTTTTACTTCCGGGTAGCCGTTTTGCCAGAAGCCCTGCAAATCCTGCGTGATTTGAACCGGCCGCCCGGCAGGTGACAACAGGTGCAGTAACAACGGCTGCCGGCCGCCGGCCACGGCCGGTGTACGATTCAAACCGAACAGCTCCTGCAACCGCACGGCCAGCACCGGCACCTCGCCCCGGTAGTCGATGGGCAGCCGCGAACCGCTCGGCACCACCTGGTGCGTGGGAGCCAGTTGTTCAAGCAGGGCGTGCTTTTCATAGGGCAGCAGACCAAACAATGCCGCTTTCAGATCAAGCCGCTGCAGATCGCGCAACCGGCTCATGCCGGTTAAAAACGGGGCCAGCCAGTGTGTCAGGCGCGCTGTGAGGCCGGCATCGGACACATCCGGCCAATTCGCATCGTTCGGCGCCGACCGGTGCAGAAAACAGACACGCTGCTGCCAACGCCGCAACGTCTTGGTCCAGGGCAGACAGGCAAGCCCCTGCTGCCGCAACCCCTCAATCAGGGCCGCAAGCACGGCCTGGTCATCCGGCTTTGGCAGGGCCTGACGATCCAGCGACAAGGCCCCCAGGCGTAAAACCCGTTCGGCCGCCACGCCCTTGCGTGCCGGATCCCAGGCCACGTTTGCGGCCCAGTGAAGGTCTGCGGCAAATTGGGTCACAAGCTGCGCCCGGCTGTAGGCCGCCGCCTTGTAAATCCGGGCTTCCCGGCGATCGCCGTCGAGTTCGGCGGCAACGATAAACTCTTCCGACGCCAACGCCGAATCGGTGTCAAGGCTTGCCCCGTGGCCGTTGGCGAGAAGATAGCGTCCCCGGACACTGCGACGGCGCGCGATCCGGTCAGGATAGGCCCAGGCCAACAACACGCCCACCGGCACATCGCCCCCTCTTTTCTTCGCGTACTTGCAACGCCGTCGCAAATCATTTGCCGCGCGTAGCACCCTTTGCAAGGCGCCTTGATCCGGCCGCGCGCCGCAAACGGTTTCCGGAGGGCGATTGCGTGCCGCTTGCAACAAATCGAAACGCTTGCGGATATCGATGTCGCGTCGTCCCGGACCGGAACGAAGAATATCGCGTTCACTCAGCAAGGCCGCCAGATCGCAGGCTGCCCCGGCCTGGCCGATGCCATCGGCCGCGATCACCATGCGCGCCAGCCGAGGGTGCAGCGGCAGGGCGGCCATCCGGCAGCCCTGGCTGGTAATGCGGCCGTCCTGATCGATTGCGCTGAGGATTTGCAACAGTTTCCGAGCCTGCGCAAACGCTTGCGGGGTGGGTGGGTCCAGCCATTTCAAGCGCGCCGGATCGGTTTCCCCCCATAGCGCCAGTTCCAGTGCCGGAGCGGTCAAGTCGGCCTCCAGAATCTCGGGACGCAACGCCAGAGGCAGGGCGCCCTGCATGGCCGCAGACCACAAGCGCAGGCAAATCCCCGGTCCCATGCGGCCGGCCCGTCCCCGGCGCTGGGCCGCCGATGCTTGTGATACCGGGAGGGTCACCAACCGGGTCAGCCCACTGCGCACATCAAACCGGGGCACCCGTTGCAAACCGCAATCGATCACGATACGGACCCCCTCGATGGTCAGACTGGTTTCAGCGATGGCGGTAGCCAGCACGATTTTGCGCCGGCCGTCCGGTGGCGGGGCAATAGCCCGGTCCTGGTCGCGCCGGGACAGATTGCCATAAAGCGGTGCCACAATGCAGCCCGCCTCCAGACCGGATGCGGCCAGTCGTTCGGCGGTTTGACGAATCTCCCGCACACCCGGTAAAAAGACCAGGATGCTGCCGCTTTCTTCGGCCACAGCCGTCCGGATCGCGTGGATCACGGTATCCGGCGACCAGACAGGCGTATGCCGCCCCACATAGCGCGTGCGCACCGGAAACATCCTGCCCGGACACGCAATCACCGGCGCATCATCCAGCAACGCGGCCACCGGTCCGGTCTCCAAAGTTGCCGACATCACCAGCAACCGCAAATCCGCATTCAACACCCCCTGCATATCCAAACAGAGCGCCAAACCCAGATCAGCGTCCAGACTGCGTTCATGAAATTCGTCAAAAATGACCAAACCAACGCCGGCCAGGGAAGGATCGCCTTGCAGCATTCGAGTCAACACCCCTTCAGTGACAACTTCGATGCGTGTGGCCGGACCAACGCAAGCATCCATGCGAACCCGGTAGCCCACGGTCTGCCCCACCGTTTCACCCCGCATAGCGGCCATGCGCATGGCTGCAGCACGGGCCGCTAACCGTCGCGGGGCCAACAGCACGATTTTGCGGCTCTTGAGCCAGGCCGCACGCAACAGCGCCAGGGGCACGCCGGTGGTCTTGCCGGTGCCGGGCGGTGCTTGCAGCACTGCGCGGCAATGCACTTCCAAGGTTCGGGTCAAATCATCCAGAACCGTGTTGATCGGCAGTTTCAATGATTGCGGTAACGCCACGCGCCAAACCTCCGGGCACCAAAAGCAAACGTATAAAACAGGAAATGGTTTTCACATAGAAAACGCGATACCATCGAATTGTTACCTGAACTTCCCTTTTTTGATAGCAGATACAATTTCTCTTGCATAGGCCCAGGACCAACATCGGCTTTAACCATCCGATCTTTTGACCAATCGCGGCCATCACCACTTGTCGGCATCGATTTTGCTCCAATCATCAACATTACAAATTATCTAAAGATTCGGATGGAGAGTAACGCCAATGAAAAAATGGATCATCCACATCAGCCTGTATGTTTTATCTTTTCTAACCATTATCGCAACGCAAATTTAACTTCTCGGCTGTGTCGCATATAATGTGAAATTATTTTTACGCGAGCCCTAAAGGCATCCCATTGTCTTTGCGCCGGTACCTGCGCCATGCAGCGAACAACGATTGGATCCATATCACGGACATCAGGCAATTGCCCCCATGCCAAGCATCATGCGGGTTGCTCTCAGTTGAGCGTCCAACTCAGTCATGCTCGCAATATATAGTTGGACGTCAAGTGCCGCTTTTACGTTACTGACCGGAACACCATAGATAGAGCCCTGGTTGGGATACAAATTATCTATAACCGCTTTTATAATCGAATTTACTTCGCTATCTCTGAACCAAATCAAACGGGTTTGGCGATAGACATCTTTAAACAAGGAGTGGGTGCAAAGGTTGGCAAGAGCACCAGGTAATACTCCGCTGCGACGAATAGTGTCCCCAATTGCGTCTGCATATTCTCCCAAATATTTTTGCATGGCATGGCTTGCTTCATGCCACAACGAGTTGAGACGGCTTGTCGCAGAAGATAGATTGTTAGCGGAAACCAATACACATTGAACCGGCGACTAAATATGTAAGCCTTCGTCATGCCGGACTTGATCCGGCATCCAGAATTGACGCTTGATTCCGGCGCTCGCCGGAATCACAATTTTAAA
>JANQIE010000175.1 GCA_028282295.1 Desulfobacterales bacterium
CATTTTTAAAACCGCAGGCATAGCCATGCTATGTCGAGGATTTTAAAAATGCGAGAACGCCGCCAGGGGCCAAAAGATGCTATTTCCGGATGGACACTACCTAACGAAAAGTAAAAAGAAATTAAATCCGTCCGGGCACCACAACCTATTTTCAAGGAGCATTTACAAATTAGAACTTACAAAAACTATGCCAATCTGAGCCAAACAAAAACAATACTATTTTCATAGGATTACGGCCACTCAGAAACTGTTAAACGTGTGATTAAAAAAGCAGGTGAGAAGCATAAGTCCCAACAATCAGCTAATTGACCAAAATTAATGGCAAAATCAAAATAGGGCCCGAATTTCCCAATTTGGGGTTAAGCCGGGACACGTTGCGTCTTCATCCTGGCAATATGGACATGAGGTATTCGGAAACATCCGGTGCACTTCTCCACTGCTCTTACTGCAAAGAAGTAAAAAGAAATTCGCTATCGAGTGATTAGTTATGATTTATCATCTCGGCAGGACACGAAGGGTTCCGATCTTTATCAAAAAGTACCGACATCAAAAGTGCTTATAAAATCGACAAGGCGGCTGTCGGTAAACAACTCCGGCCGCCCGGATAATTTTTGGTCGCCAATGGCACTAAACAGTTTTTCGAAAAACTCCGGGTTATCAAGCCACATGCGAACGCGGGAGTTTATCTCGCCGGCATCGGAAACGCCGCCCTCTTCTTTGGCAAAAACCGCTCCCAACTTGCTGATCTGAGCGCTTTTGTCGAGATCGTACCGGTTGTAACCATCTATATCGTGCGTAAGACTCCGGCGAAAATCCTTAATCGGCTCTGAATCCGGGTTCTGACGCGATACACCCTTGACGAAAGCTCGCCAGCGGGCATCGTTTTGAATGATTGCTTTTAGATTTCGAACACGACCGGAAGATAGGGACGAACTTTCTGTTTCCGACGGACCGGCGGGCGTGGCTTCCTGAGCAGACTCCTGTTCCGGCGCATCATCATCTTTGGTCTGTACGTCTTCCAAGGACAGGAGCATTTTTGCCGTAACAGGGTTGGCAAAACTTGGTAGATGCTTAACGTTTTCGGGCGACAGGGGAACGGCGGTAGTCGAATTCACATCGGCACCTTGCCCTTTTTTTTCGGTCTCCATATCGATAAAAGGCAATCGGGAAATATATGGACCTTGAACTGATTGTATTTTGCCCATCTGATGTCCCTTTATACGTCAGCCGTTTCCCCGTTTTCACAATCAAAGTTTGAACTACGGCTAAATTCGAGATACGGATACCGATGTTAGGTTCAAACTTGCAGAACTACAGTTTTGCTGACCGCAACTTAATTGATCATTCGCTATAAATTATTCTTTAAATCCAATATACGATCGCCTTATTGCGCTCGTATATCAGGCTTCCGCCTGATTAATAGCCATGACCGGTGAACTCATACCGCCCGGCGTTGGCGTCGACTCTCCAACACTGCCCGGCCGGTACTGGCTCCATTGATGTTGAGCCAGACTTGATAAGCCCGCACCCGGTTTTTGCATGGCGGACTGCACCAATTTGTCAACCATCAGCTCAATGACCTGGTCCATCCGGGCAATCAATTGATCTATGGCACCCAACTGTCCAACCTCGCCCATGTCGGCGGCTCGGCCGGTATTCAGGTCATTCATCTGGTAGGGCGGCAGCATATCAATGCCTTTCGGCGGCAACTGCCCTAAATACTGATAATTGCTCAAAAATCTTGGTATGCCGATCATTTGCCCTTCAGCTTCGGGCATATATGTCGCCCCACCACTTCCCAAGGGTTTCACCGGGACAAACGGAAGATCCATTCCTGAAAGATCCATCTTTAAACCTCCTATCCTTAGGTTTGATATCTTTTTACCTAATTCATACCATCTTGTAAATCAGGGAAAACCTGAATATGGCCTTCGAAAAACCTGAATATGGCCTTCGAAAAAACTTAAAGCCATCCCTGGCCCCACGATTGAGGCACAGATTGCTTTCAGCCAAACCTGGTTGAAAGCAAAAAATTGCAATCTGCCAGGATCGCTGCTTTACTTTCCAGCGACGAGTGTGTATCATAGAAGGGATTATATCTTTTTTAGCTTAAAATGCAAATACCTTGGCCACTCGCCGCGACTGCCTGCCATCTGATGAAAGGAGTCTGTTTTGTTACGCACAGTCCGCTTAGATATTCATTTACGCGAAGACCAAGTTCAGCGATACTACACTCAAAGCGCTCATCAAATCAAAGGTTACACCCACACCGGTGAAAGAATCTACCTACCCTTTGATATCCTCATTAATTTTGTCTCACACGACGGCATTCACGGCACATTCGAACTTACCTATCAAGAATCCGGCTTGTATTCTAAAAACATACCCCGTGGGAAATTCGTCAGCATCAAAAAAATCGCTTAGGGCTCGCGCAAAAACAATTTCATATTTTAGGCGCCCGGCTTCAGGTCAGGCTGGTTCGATCTAAGGTCTCAACACCGTAGCCATGGCGAGGATTTTGGGACCGAAGGAAGATCGGGCCAAGATGACCTGAAGCCGGGAGGCCAAAAATGTGAAATTGTTTTTGCGCGAGCGCTTAGTTGCACGTGCGGCAAACCTGATAAATCCGGAACGCAGAACCGGCATCAAAAACGAAACCTGCGTATCCCGCCGCCCCAAACCCTTTTGCAGTCAAAAAGAGCCATAATCCAAATCAAGACAGAATCCCGATTCAACGGCGCACCGCATCCAGATCCTTGGACCGGATAGTGGCTGGGTCCAACACCGGTCATGCCGGATCGAGTCCGGCATGACCGGTGTCAACCTATTCGCCGGGTTAATATTATTTTTACCTGCCTATCTTTAACTGTAGTCACGAACCAGTGTTCCCAGCTAATGCCCATCCGCAAATGGCGCCTTTGGGCCCGGGCCGGCGCTCTCACGAATTTAAAATAATAGCGCAGCCATTCATGTTCTTGCAACGTATCCTTGCTACGCCCGCGATTTCAAATTCGCTGCGGCCTTGGCCTGAACCAGAATCTCCCATTTCCGGGTGAACACAAGCTACGGCCCCGACCGCGCAATCCCATCACGCTTCAACGCGATAACACCGGTTGCGCGGCGCTTTTGCAAATTTACAACAATGCTTCAGGGATTTCGCCATACATTTTCAGGGATTTCGAACCGCATATTCAGGGATTCCCTGATTTACGCGCAGCACTTTCTATTTTATAAAGGAACCATAGAGCGCCAGAGCGCCGCCGGACTATATCAGCCGCAGCATAACTCACACAGCATACGCCCGGAAAGGAGGCCGTAACATGAAAACAAAAGAACAAGCCAAAAAATTTCTGGCGATGCAATACAATGTGAAACCGGATCACTTAATGTTCGTGAATGTCTGGAAAGCGCCCGAAGTAAACAAGACGTTCTTGATGTTTCAGGTAACGGACCCTAACCACCACCAGTTCGGCAGCACGCTTTGTCAGGAAGTTTAAAGACTGCAGACGTAAGTGGCCACAGCAATATCCTCCCAGCATCCCCAATTCATTTTACACTAGATGCGATTCGCTTCTGCTGAAAGTCATCCCAATTTTACAATTCCCGATGCTTCTGAATCACCTTTTTTATAAACGGGTGTCCATCCGGAAATAGTAGACTTTGGTTCCCGGCCAGACACGGACATTTCTAAAACCACATGCATCGCGTGCTACCGCCGAGAGTTTTAGAAATGCGAGAACGGCCCGCCAGGGGCCAAAAGATGCTACTTCCGGTTGGGCACTCGATAGGGCTCCCGGACCTTGCCGGCAACCAAAAGCGCCGATACAGAAAAACCGCTAAAAAACCGACGGCAATCCGTATATACCAGCCTGCCGATCGGTTTTATAGTGATAGTTTAATTTTTGGAAAAAGGCGCCCTCCCCTGCATGAGCGTTTGCATGGGGGGGCGCCATTTCCTTAACTATCATTCCTGAAACCATGGTACCGAGACTTGCCGGCGCACCCGGTTGAGGAATTCATTGCATCAGATTACTTCCTGCGTCGCATATAGTGCTTGCGGCAACGGCCGCGGCTACGCTACGGCTTCGCCTTGCACAGCCGCTGCCGTCGCTACCGCGCGACTTTTTACTACACTACCGCTGTCGCTTCCGCTTCCGCGCCACTCTGTGGTGCTGCCGCCGGAGCCACGTTCACATCGCTTTGCGCCGAGGCCAATGCGACCGCTTCCGCGCCACTCTGCGGTGCTGCCGCCGGGGCCACTTCCACATCGCTTTGCGCCGAGGCTAATGCGACCGCTTCCGCGCCATCCTGCGGTGCTACGGTATCCGCCACGGGACCGGCTGTAGCGTCCGGCGCTGCGGCGGCCGTTTGAGCAACCGGTTGCTGGGCGACTGGTTGCTGGGCGACCGGTTGTTGGGCAACAGGTTGTTGGGCGACCGGTTGTTGGGCGACCGGTTGCTGGGCGACTGGTTGTTGGGCAACAGGTTGTTGGGCGACCGGTTGGGCCGTCGCGTTCGCGGCCGCCGGTTTTGTTGTTGCGCTTGCGCCTGCGCTAACGGGAGGCATTTGGGCCGGGCCGGTTGTCGGTGCGGGCGGCACTTCCTTTTTAGAACCGGTCATCGATTCAATCATCTGCATGAGAATTTGCATGATCATCATCATCATGCCCATCATTTGACTCATGAAATTCTGACCGCCTTTTTGGGGTTTTCCATCGTCATCGCCGTCATCGGCATCGGAAGCACGCATTTTTACGGCACTCGGTGCAGCCGCCTGTGCTTTAGGTGCGGCTGCCTTTGCTTTATTAGCACCGGGAGAACAACATTTACGGCTTGGTGAGGCGGCCTGACCAAAATTCGGCTTACCTGCGGGAGCTTGTTCGTCTTTCTTCCCCATTCCCACCATCGCCATAATCATCTCAAGTATTTGTTTGAGCATTCCCACTATCCCCGCCATCATATCTTGCCCCTTACCTGCAGTTCCACTAGCTTGTTCGGGAGGAACGCAGTCACCGAATGCCATGCACGCATGTGCTTTACCCTGAGATTTTGCCCCGGCTTTTTTTTGCATGCCCTCGGAGAGCACACCGGAAAGATTTCCTCCAGAAGAATCGACCGAATACATTTTTTACCTCCTTTAATTCAAGGTCTTTAACAAACATAATAAAGACCAAGAGAATGGGTAGTCCTTAGATTAGAAGATGTGTTTGGTTGTGCTGTAAAACAGACAACCTCCATTACAGTCACGAAAAGTAAGGGGCCAATTTATCTCGCGTGACAATAATACGCTGCTTACCAGCTAACTCGGGGATCCATCGGCCTTGGACCTTCCAAGAGCCTGAATCCCTTGTTCCTAAACCTGCACCTCAGTGAGTTTCAGGCAAATTAGGCTTGATCCTTATACTTTTTTATCCAACAGCCTCGCCAACACTTGCTTCATGATTTCTTTTTTCTCGACATCCTTGGCTGACCGTTCACGTTCCAAAATCTCCGTTTCGATTTTATTGCGCCGATTGCGGTTCTTGATTGAACGATCGAAGTACAAAACGGAATTGGCGAGCACCTCGCCTTCAACATCCTCTTTAAACTGTAATTCCATCTTATGCAGCAAATCCGCCGTATCTTCCAACGTGGTATCTTCTATCTTAGCTTCCAGCTTCTTGCGTTTGACCTCCTTGGCAATAACACTGCCGATATCATCCAGAATTTCCTCTTTTTCCGTCGGAACGGCGTTATTTACTTTTTCCGTTATTTTCAGGCTAAGACTCTCTATTTTTTTGTCGGCCAGTTTGTCTTCCTTGCGAACTTCGGCGCCGATCCCTTTTAACAAGGAATTTACCTTTTGCGTAATCCAATCGGATTTATGTTTCCCACCGAATCCGAACTCCTCCGGCAGCATGCCTTGCATACGCGTGCTTACAGAGCGTTCCTGGGTTCGGATTATCGAAACGCCATTTTCGGAGCTGCTTCTGTGCTCTTGAAATTTGGCCGAAATATACTGACGCACATCCATAAAACCGGAATCGGCTTGAGATTGTCCAACGCTTGACATTGCCCGGGCCGTGGCAGTCACCGATCGGCTTGTGCGCTTTTGCGGCCCTTGGTCCGGCCTCGGCAATTCAACGACCTTGGTTGCGGTCATGACTTGAGATGCCGGCGATGCATCGGAATCCTGTTTTGCCACCGAATCGCGGCCTTTAGCCGGCAACTGTTCATTGGGCCCGTTTAAGGGGGTTGCCGGTTGGGCGACCTGCCTGGTTTCCATCGGTTGGCTTTCATCAATAGATGCCTGCGCAACCACCGGGCCAGGCGTCTTTGAGGCCGGAGCAGCAGCGCTGTCAGCTACTGCGTTCGCCGGAAATTGTGGCTCGGTTTCAGCAACTGTAGCCGGGGAATCGGCCCTGGTAGTGCGTTGCGCCTCTACAATTGCAGCGGGGGCCTGGACCGGCGGTTGTTGTGCCGCCGGTACAACTTTCGAATTCTGCGTTTCGGAAGAATCGGCCTGTCCCACTGTGCCGGTCACCGACTGGGCAGCAACCTCGGCGACAGTTGTTGCCGGCCCCGGACTTTCATTTTCAGCATTATCGCCTTGCGCGGCAACAACGGGCACCGGGTGCACCGGCTCGTCAGAATTCTCCTTGACCACTGCGGTTTGCGTTTCAGGGATTTCGGTCCGAACCACTGTGTTTTGCGGCGGTTGGACGTCCGGGCCCACAAAGGTTACGCCGGGAGCGGATTCTTCAACACTTGTGTCTTGCCCGGTTACTACGGGCGCCGACACGACCGGTTGTTCAGAAATCGGCGCCTTAACCGGACCTGGGACTTCGGTAGTCTCAACCGGCGCTGCCGTGTTCACGGACGGCGGTGCCCCATCGGTTTGATCTGCGGTTGCAACAGCGGCAGCCACATTTGCTTCGACGTTCGTCGCCACTGTTGCCGGTTCCGGCATCGGCACCGACTCGGCTGTCACCGGCTGCGGTTGGACCGGTGGTGGCTGATATTGGGCGACAAAACGCTCCATGCCGGCGAGCAGATCGGATTTCAATCCATCGCTTATTCGCCGCCGTCCAAGCCTGTGCTCAACGATGCGGGACATATCGGACAGCATCGTTTGCAAGTCGGTACCCTCGGCGTCATCCATCCAGTCGTAGATTCTTTCAGTCAAATCTTCCTTGCGGCTTTTCGAAAGGGTCGTATTGCCATTAATCACTTCAGCCAACGTATCAGAGGCCGACCTTTTCGTTTTCTGAAACAGACGTTTTTGCCTGTACTGTTCTATATTCTGAATGGTTCTTTCCAAATCACTCAGAATATCGGTGCGGTTCGATCTGTCGACATACTTGAGCCGGGACTTTACATTACGCAAAAGATATGCCTTGTCCCTATCGCTCAATACATCATCACTATTGATCTCCAGAGTTAACTGGGCGAATATGTCGGCTTTTAGTTTTTCACCAACCCGTTTGCGCTTGGTTTTATCGACCTTAGCGATAACCTTACCCGCCGCATCAATTATTTCCTGACGGTGGAAAGAACCGGCCCGCTTGACTGTCTGCTTGGCGTACGCGACCAGATAATCCTTATCCGCCTGCCCTAACATCGCATCAGCTTCAATTTCCGCGACCAGGCTACCGATCAGCTCGGTCTTTAAGTTTTGGCCCAACCGTCTGCGCTTGGTTCTGTATATATCCGTGATGACATCTGAAGCATCTTCCAGGATCTCTTCTCTGTCCCAAGAGTCGGCCCGACTCACTTTTCTATACGCTTTTTCGATCAGTTTTTCCCTATCATCGTCGGAAAAGGCACTTTCACCGTTGATTTCAGCAATCAAATCATCAAGTATTTCTACTTTAAGCTTATCACCTGTCCGGCTTCGCTTGACCCGATCCACGGCTTTTGCGATATCAGCCACCTCTTCAAAAAAATCCTCACGGTCCATACGATCGACTCTTCTGAAACTTCTTTCGACTTCATACAGCAGGCTTTTTTTGTCCTGATCCGTCAGCAGAGCATTGCCCTTAATGTCAACGATCAACTCACTGATAATCTCTGTTTTCATTTTTTCGCCCATGCGGTCTTTGCGGGCGTCCTCGATTTCCTCAACAATATCGAGAAGATCGTCCAACAGATCATCACGGTCGCCATATTCAATAATGCTTGCACCGGTTGTATTCGCAAGAGGGTTCGGATCGGGCGCGGCAACAGTCGCTTGTGCCGTCGGCCGGGTGCGGCCGGTCGGCCGGTCATAGCGCTCGGCCATCATTTCGATTACGTCCCAGCCGGTACCGCCGTTGGCAACAGTCTGATCAATATAATTTCTCTGGTCGGAACTACGCACCCGATAGGCCCGGTGCGCATACTCAGCCATTCCCTCTGTATCCAGGTTGCCGTTATTGTCCGTGAAGAGATTTGCCAGTTTGGCGACGTAGTCATGGTCATAGCGGCCCAACCGGTCTCTCAGGTAGCTGAAGATACTTTTCGAGTAACGGTCCTGCGCATTGGTCGTTGTCTGACCATAGCGATTCATGAAAACCGCGGGTTTGCCGTTACTGGAAGCTTCTCCTACAAGGGCGGCGACCACATCGATATCCAGCCCGTAATCCATCAGCCGGGCACCGTCAGTGCCGCCCGGGATAGTAGCCTCATCGTGAATCTGTTGCAGTTCACGCAACAACCGGTCTTTTTCCCTGGTGTAAAGTGAATCCTCATTGGTGATCGCATCAACCAGTTCCCGGGTGATATCAGTGATTGTTTTTTCACCCAGTTTCTTGCGCCGGACCTTTGCATCAATCGCATCGATTACATCGGTAGCCGCTTCAAAGACTTCTTCCCAATCATCATCATCATCATCGACATCATCAAATTTGCGGTCGATGGTCCTCAACAAGGCGTCTTTTTCACTTCGGGTAAGCCTGTCTTCATTGTTCACTTCAGCTTTTAAATCGCCGACGATGTCATCCAACTTGATCTGCTTCCCCATCCATTTTTGCCAAAAGGACGGAACATACGCCAGCCGGCCGAACAACTCCTCGTCGTGTTTGCGCGGGATATAATACATCATGCCGGGGGCTTCGGCCTGATCGTCCGCACCGGCCGTCGCCTGCGTCGGAGTGCCGGCGACTTTGTGCTCCAATTGCTGAATCCAACTGTTTTTTGCTTCCCGGGCCGATATCATTTCATCGTTGAGCCGGGCCGCCTGGGCACTTAACAACTGTCCTGACGATGGTTTTGCTTCGATCTTTTCAGTGGCCGGAACGGCAACCGGAGTTGCCTTTGGCTTTTCAACAGTGACGACGGTTCCTGTGGTCGCCACGGACGGCGCGACGGCAACCGGTTTCGTCTTTTCCAGTGCACCGTCGGAATTTTTGATTTCAGAGGCAACTTGAGCGATGAGCTTATTACGCGCCAGATCTTCCGGCTTTAAGGGCCGTTGCCCTTCGCCGGTACCGTAGCCATCTGTTTTGACCGACGTTTGCTTACAGGTGGGGCATTGTTCGGTTTTGGATGCGGACCGGTCAGATAGCGTCGCGAATGATAAGATGCTCATACTATGCCTCCATCGAAAAGTTAGGCACTAACAATAACAAATACTTGCAAGTGAAATGGTCTAAAACGGCAATCGTCCCCACGTTTCCACGTTTCAATGCCGTTAACTAACAGCAGGTGTCGTGTCGCCCGGCTCGGCCCTCGCCGAATAAACAACATCGGGCAAGTCGGGCATCTTGAAGGAATTGCCAACTGTAAAGCGAACATGCAGTTGCGCTTCGGAATCAGAATAAACCGCGGCATTCACACCGATATCGAATCGATTCGCCAAGTAATGTATTAAACTGTCAACATTCATTTTCGAAGACGATTCAAGTTCGCCGTCCGATGTTAACTGCAGCGGCATGCCGGCAACATCCAGGCCTTCATGACCGGCTTTTAA
This sequence comes from Desulfobacterales bacterium, assembly GCA_028282295.1. Taxonomy (GTDB): domain Bacteria; phylum Desulfobacterota; class Desulfobacteria; order Desulfobacterales; family JANQIE01; genus JANQIE01. Next base: position 9,928 of record JANQIE010000175.1, read on the forward strand.
AAGTTGTTCGGGATCGGTCTGCAATTGGCCGATCGTAATCGAATCCGGCCCAGGTGGCCTGTAAGGATGCGATCGACCGCCGGCCGGCTTTTCGCGACGCAAAATGTCCGGGAACGACGCGTCACCCTTTTTAGCCGGTCCGATCGTTGCGCTCAGGGGATGGGCCGGCATCTGGTTTTGCGCCTGAGGTATTGTATCGGACGCCTGCCTGCGAAAGTAATTCCCGATGGCGTCGTTTATCTTCTCGGTATTGGCCCAATAGCTGTACCCTTGCTCCATGGCCAGCCGTGCGCGCTGTTCGGCGGCATCAGCCGAATTGACCCCGAAATTGTACTCCGGTTTTACCGGCGGGCCTTGGGAGGTATTGTCCAGGTAGTTTGCTTTAAGCTGTTGAAATTCGGCCACGCGCTCAGCCTGGTCCAACGGTGGCGCCAGGTCCTTGGTGAGGCGCTCAATGCGCTCAATCCGGGCACGCTCAAAACCTGAATTTCCAACAGCATTGATTTTCATAAAATTCTTTCCATTTTCCCGGCGAATCTTCGGTTATTGAAATGCCAAATACCGCTTGTCTGCCCGCGGGTGCGCTTATACGGTCCTGCCGATGGCTTTCATGGTATCGGAAGCCGTCTTGATGATCTGCGATACGGCTTGCGCATAGGCCAAATTATCGTTGTGTTCTTTTTGGTGATCCAGCAGGACCATGGTCTGATCAAATTGCTCTTTCATGACGGCTGTGAGACTTTCCACATCCGTACCGTCGACCTTGGGATTGAGCTTGGCGGAAAAGACCTCTTTTTTTAATACGTCGTCTATAATATTGGTCATTATTTTTCTCCGATCAGATGCGAGTTTTTTAACTCCGGTCGCGATATGCTTCTTAAACTTTTTCAGAAAGCCCTCATGTTATTTGGATTTACCTGAGCCGCTAGAAATTACGCCCGGCCGCCTTCATCGCATCCGTGCGTGCTTTCCAAAGAGCCGATACCGTGTCCCGGCCCACAGCCGAGGTATTGCTCCGCATTTGCAGTTCCAATAGCCTTATGTTCTGCTCGTAGCCAATTCCAATTGCCGTCGCAACCCCGTCTATATCGGCGTCCGGGGCCGTGGGCGTGAATTGTGACGCGCGCACCGCGTCGCCCGGTCCTGCCGCGCCAACCGGTGTATCGGCGGTGATTGTCGTGGCACCTGTTGAACCGTCTACGGCGGCAGCGCCGGTCGGGTTATTCGATGCGGTGTTGTTGCTGAACGTGTCGACGACACCGCTCGTAACGCCGGCAATATTTAAATCGGAATTATTCATGCTCTCTCCCACGGGGCTATCGTCGGAAACAGGGGGGGGGGTATCGCTGGTGAGTGCTACGGTGGTTGCGATATCTGCGGTGCCGGGAGCACCGGTATTCAGGCCTGCGATTTCATTCAAAAACAGGTTGACATTCGCAGGCGGCGGCTCAGATGACTTTTGCTTGCATCTTTTACGGATTCGTCTCGATATATACTCTGATGTGCACACGGCTTACTCTCCCAGTGCGATTCATGCAGACGCCAGACAATCTTCGTTATGGTATCAAGCCGGCAAAAGTAGCGCTTTTCGGCAAGCATCCATTTAAGATTGTGCCTTCGGCGAACCAGACCAGATTCAAGATATTACGAAGTGCCCTTTAATTTTACGTTCGCCAAACCTGAATTTTTATCGCAACCGCAGATTCAAAGCCGTATTGAAAACGCCAATGTTGGTAATTGACCGTGCAGAGAATATCTCCGGAGCTGGCTTGGTGACCGCAAAATCTTCCTTGGCGTATTGATGGGCCGGGGCGCTGAGCGCCGGTGACTGTTACGACATCGTGGACAAACGATCTGCCCACGATGTCGCGACAACCATTACAAACTAAAACTAGAAGTTACGGCCAATACCCTTCTGGGCGTCGGTGGCCGATTTCCAGATACCCGACAGGGCACCGGTAACAACTAGCGAGGAATTGTGTTCCATTTGCAGGTTCAGCAATTCCAGATTCTGGGAAAGGCCGGTTTGCATGGTTTGTTCGATAGCACTCAGGTCAATGGGCGGGGGGGCGCTTATTCCGGTTCCAGTTGTAGCCATTGTGTCCTCCTTAAAAACTAAGGTTCCAAGTTAATGTTACAATGGTCAGTAGGAAAATACCGACTTAGAAGTTACGGCCGATACCCTTCTGGGCGTCGGTGGCCGATTTCCAGATACCCGACAGGGCACCGGTAACAACCAACGAGGAATTGTGTTCCATTTGCAGGTTCAGCAATTCCAGATTCTGGGAAAGGCCGGTTTGCATGGTTTGCTCGATAGCGCTCAAGTCGATGGGCGGGGGGGCGCTTATTCCGGTTCCAGTTGTAGCCATTGTGTCCTCCTGAGAAGTTTTTAGTTATAATACTATAATACTAATGTGTGTTAGACAAAATGCTTAGAAGTTACGGCCGATACCCTTCTGAGCGTCGGTGGCCGACTTCCAGATACCCGACAAAGCGCCGGTTACGACGAGCGAGGAGTTGTGCTCCATTTGCAGATTCAGCAATTCCAGATTCTGGGAAAGGCCGGTTTGCATGGTTTGTTCGATGGCGCTTAAATCGATGGGTGGGGGTGCGCTGATTCCGGTTCCTGTTGTAGCCATTGTGTCCTCCTAAAAGTTTGGGGTTGTTGTGGCAATGATGGATAAAAACCTAGAAGTTACGGCCGATACCCTTCTGGGCGTCGGTGGCCGATTTCCAGATACCTGACAAAGCACCGGTAACGACGAGAGAAGAGTTGTGTTCCATTTGCAGATTCAGCAATTCCAGATTCTGGGAAAGGCCGGTTTGCATGGTTTGCTCGATGGCGCTCAAGTCGATGGGCGGGGGTGCGCTGATTCCGGTTCCTGTTGTAGCCATTGTGTCCTCCTTGTGGTTGAAACGTTTTGCGAGGTAGGCCCCTACCTCTTCGTGTGCTTAACTACCTATCAACTCTGCGCCGGCATAGCAATCAGGGAAAACCTTAAATCAACCTTCGAAAAACCTGAATATGCGTGTTGCAGTTTCGTACATGAACATAAAATCCCATGCCCCGTGCCCCCGAACTCCCAATTGGGGCCAGCCGGCCCCAACCGACAAAAAATCAATATATTGAATAAATTTCAAATAGTTAAGTTAAGTTGGGAACCTGTGGAGTCATAATTTGACCCGCCACCGGTGGTTGTAAGATCGTACACTTGCGGGAAATACTGGATTAATCTCTTCCTAACCGATTGTGGCATAAAGCTTGCTGTTTCAGTCTGTCGAAAAGAAAATGCATCTTTAACAATACACTTCTTAAAACGGCTACTAATCTTGACGTTGGCAGTATGAGGCAGCAGAAAATGAGAAAATCCGACTCTAAACGCAAACCGAATCAAGATCAGGACATAACGGCAGGCGCTGAACTTTTCAGCGAAGCCATGCGGCAGCTCGACGATGACACCTCGCCGGCCGCCCCCCCTTCAGCCGGTAGCAACGATATGGCCCTGATGGTTTTCACCGGTGTACATCAGGGTGCTAAAATCGATTTAAAAACAAGAGCGTTAACGGTCGGCCGCAGCACCGACTGCGATATTATCCTGCAAGACGAAAAAGTTGCCCCCCGTCACGTTGAAATACGCCGGGAGAACAGCAAGTTGATGGTCGTGCGCGGTGAAGGCGAAACCTTTATTAACGGCATACCGCTGACCGAAGAAAAAGCCAAAATCGAACCGGAGACCATCCTGACCATCGATGGGGTGCACATGGGCGTGGCCTATAAATCAAGTGAATGGGCCCCGAGCGCTTTTCCCACCCCGCAAAAACCACAGGAAGAGGTGCCCGAAGAAGAACCCGAACCGCCGCCACCCGGCCTGATGCAAAAGCTGTCGTTTTTACGCTATGTTCTGGCTTTCGGCGTGCTCATGACGATTATTTATTTCGCCGCCCACGCCGCGATAAAAATCAATCCTCCGGGCAACGACTTCTATGCGCAAAAAGTCAACGAGATTTTCCACGCCGGCAACTACCCGCCGCCTTCAATCACCTCTGTCAAGGAAGGTCGTCTTGAAGTTGTCGGTTATGTCCCGAACGAAATGAACAAAAACGAAGTACTGGCGGAAATCGACAAGCTGCCGCTCAACATACGTGCAAGAATCTATGCGGACGACAGTATCAAAGTCTCATGCACCAACTATCTGGCCAAAATGGAACTGCCGATAACCTCTGAATATGCGGGCAACGGCGCGGTTTACCTGCGCGGCTTCGCAAATAAATCCGAAGATGTCAATATGCTCTCGGAACAGGTCACTCGGAATGTTTCCGGTGTCAGCGAAGTGCGCACCGACATCACCTTGCTGGGCGAGGTAATGCCGGCCATCGATAAAATTCTGGCTGAGAAAAAACTGAAAAATAAAATCGATGTCGAAGCTCAAACCGAATTTCTGGTTGCTTCGGGCACACTCGACCATAAGAACAAGTCCGACTGGAGCGCCGCCAAGCAAATCATCACCAACCGTTTCGGCGATGTTTTCGATGTGGATGACAAAGTGGCCTATGTCGGCACAGCCAAACCAAGCCCGGGTAAGATTTTTCTCCCGATTACCGGAGTTTCACTGGGTGATACCCCCTATATCACTTTAAAAGGGAATCGCGTCTGTTTTGTCGGCGCGCCGATTGTCGGGGGCTTGAAGCTCAAAAGCATCTACACGGACCACGTTGTCGTCACCAAGGACGGCAATGACTATCACTACCGTCTGTAAAACAATGCCGACCGGCAATCACTTGCTCAATAACCCATAAATTCTTTCAACCATTAGCAAAACAGCGAGGACATCATGGAAAAGCACCAAATGGAAGAAATGGTCAGCAACTTGATCAAATACACGGACCGCCATCAGGATGAAGTGAATCACAAACGAAACAGCGGTTTGAGCCCGGAGGAATTTGAAATTTTTTCAGATATTCAGAATGCCATCGAGACCGCCCAGAAAATATTGCGGCGGATACCGGAGGTCTTTTCCGTGGACAATGAGCAGTTCATCGAAAACATTCAGAATCTGCTCACTGACTGCGTGGATATCATGGATGAGTATGCCGATGATATTTCAGACAAATCCCTGGCCAAAATTTTAATCATGATCGGTTTTCTGTCCGCCTCGGCCGGTTTGAGTGAAGATTCGGAGCAAATTTTCAAATCGCTCAAAACCATGCGCCCGGACAGCGAATACCCCTTGATCGGCGTAGCGGTCTCCAAGATGACAGCGGGCAACCTGGAAGCGGCGGTCGAAATTCTGCGCGATCAAGCATTGCAGAAAAAACCGGACAGCGATATCGCCAAAGCCTTTTTGGCCCTGGCCTATACCCACCTTAAAAGAAGTGAAGAAACTCAAAACCTGACCAAGGAGATCCTGGAACGTAACGCCGACCAGGACGCGGTCAATCTGGCCACCGCCATTATAGAAGGCTTGCAGGTCGAGGCTTAATATCGTTCAATTGGTTAATGCGTTTGCCGACACTCCACCAAACTTGCATAAGGAACTAGAACATGACTGAGATGATCACCAACTATCTGTTCGGCACTTCCGACTACAACAGCAATGTTTTACCGTCCAAGGCCAACCCCCAGCAAGCCGCCCAGTTTGAAAAGGCGTTATTGGAAGCCGACGGTAGCGGTATCAAAATCCTGCAGGAACCCGAAGCGGCCGGGCAGGGCTCCGTCGCGCAAGCGCAAGACCAATTGAATCCCATGGTCAGGTCCTTTCTCAGCCAGGTGGAAAACGTCCAGATGTCCAGCCGCCAGCATTTTCGCGAGGCATTTGATTCCATCGCGGCCCTGGAGCAAAACGGCCCGGTGGACACGCAAACCAAGATCAAATCATACCTGAAGGTCCAAATGCACATGGCCATTGCAAGCATCAATGTCACCATGGCATCTAAAATCTCTTCCTCCATCAATGACGGTGTCAAAACCTTGTATCGTCAACAGGCATAGAAAAACATGATTCGGCATCTTATTTCCAACCCAAAACGGTTTATCGTCAGGGCGCTTGCGCTGGCCATGTTTCTCTTTCTCTTCGGCTGTACGGAAGAACTTTACACCAATTTGCCGGAAAAAGAGATCAACGAAATGATGGCCATTCTGATCAACCACGGAATTGCCTGTGAAAAATCACCCGCGGCGGAAAACATGTGGAACATCAGCGTCAATCGCAAGCATTTCGCCAAAGCGATGAAGATCCTGATGAATAATGGCTTTCCGCGCCAAAACTACGCATCAATCGGCGAAGTTTTCAAAAAAAGCGGGCTGATCTCATCACCATCGGAAGAGCGCATCCGCTTTATCCACGCCTTATCACAGGAGGTTTCGGAAACCATTTCAAATATCGACGGGGTAATCTCGGCACGGGTTCATGTTGTCATGCCGGAAAACAACCCCTTTGATGAACAGTTTCTGCCCTCATCCGCCTCCGTCTTCATCAAGCATAAACCCAATACCGATGTGGACCAGCAGGTTCTCAAAATCAAGGAATTGGTTGTCAACAGCATTGAGGGGTTGGAGTTTAAAAATGTTACCGTAGCCATGTTCCCTTCCCGTCCGGATATCTACGTCGCTGAAGCGTCCCCTTTGATAAACTATTTCGGGTTGAAGCTGACGACGGATTCGGCCCCGGCGCTACGCCGCATGATCGCGTTGGTCCTTGCGTTCATCGCCGGAACCATCATTGCCGTTCTCTATTTCTACCTTAAGCACAACAAGGGCGGCCTGAAAGCCATGCGTTTGAATGAATTGGTGAAATACAAAGGCGACGACAGGGCTGACAACGACACCCAGACTTCCGAGCAAAACGGCGTTGAGCAGCAATAATGGATATTCTCGGATATAAAAAGGCGTATTTCAAACTTATTCACCATTTCAACGTTTTTCCATCCTACTATTTGCACACCTCCTGGCTGACAAGCGAAGACTGGGCGCTGTTGGGCCACTATACGGTCATCACCAGTCGCCGGGCGCAACGGCGTTTGTCGGCCTCCTTGCTGAAAAAACTCAAATATGCGTATCATTACGATTTTAATACACCCCAACAACGTCTGGCATTGCTCGATTTCAACCGATTGGTACGGTTGATCTATTACGTCGGACTCACCCAGTGCGGCAAGTTGATCCACGGCATTATTGAAAAAGAAAAGGTGGTCGCCCTGCAGGAAACACTGGGCAAGCATTTGTTCCGCTTTGCCCTAGAAAGGGCCCACCTTTTTACCGGCCAGCCGGCAGCCTGTACCATCACGTTTAACACGGTCAAGCAGTTCAACCAGGATCTGGTCACTGTGGGCAAAACGCTGATTGAAAAGTGCCTGGATGGCGAACCGGTCGCTTTGACCAACCGTTTCCGTCTGAAAATGCCCAAACCGGTACCCTGGAATTTCAGGCGTAATGTCTCACCGGAACAAAAAGAACAGGCATGGCACTTTTTGGCTAAATTGATCAAATTTGAAATGGAAGACGTATGGCAAACACATTTCGCATAGACAGCGAAAGCGGCAAGATATACGCGGTTGAAAAAATACTGCGGGCCGAGTCGTACTCCCAGTACGCCGTTGCCCAGGATCTTATCAACACGGCCTGGAAAAAGGTCTTGAAAATCCGCCAAAAGGCGCGCCAGGCATATCGGGTGGAGAAAAATCGCGGCTACGCCGAGGGCCTTGCACAGGGGCGCCGGGAGATCGCGGCCAAAATAACCGAAACAGTCGTCGCCTCCGAAGCCTACATGCAGGATATGGAAAAGCGTATCGTCGACACGATTCTGGCAACCTTGAAGATTGTTCTGGATGACATGGGGCCGGAAAAAGCCATGACCCAGGTTGTTAAAAAGGCGTTGAAGACGGCAAAGAGCGACGAACCGTTGAAAATTCGCGTTAGCCCGAGCAACCGCGACCATGTTCGCCGGACCGTAAAGCAGCTCGCCCACCAGACGCAGGATCTGGCAGCGATAGAAATAGTGGTGGACAAAGATCTGGACGACCAGAGTTGTGTGCTGGTATCGCCGGTCGGCTCAACGGATGTCAGCCTTGATGTGCAATTAAAATCGATTCGTAAAGTACTGACTGCACGTATCGCGGAGTTGAAAAAACATGCGGCCTGATTTCCAATACATCGAACAAGCATTAGCCGACGCTGTCGAACACCAGGTTTTCTCTCAAAACAAGGGGCGTGTGGTTGAAGTGTCGGGAACAATCATAAAAGCGACCGGCCTTGAGGTCACAATCGGTGAGATCTGTATTCTCAAGGATCATACCACACATCTGGACCACCAGGCCGAAGTCGTCGGATTCAGCGGCGATACGGTACTGCTGACCCCTTTTGGCAGGATTGTGGGGATCGGTTCGGCCACCGAAGTCATCGCCACCGGCAAACAGCACCTGGTCCCGGTGGGCGACAGTATGATCGGCAGGATCATCGATGGATTGGGCCGGCCGCTGGATGAAGAGGAAAAGGGCCCGCTGACCAACGTCAACTACTACACAAACTTCGGCGAACCGCCCAATCCTTTGAAACGAAACATCATTACAAAACCGATTTCATTGGGTGTAAGAGCGCTGGACGGTTTGTTGACCTGCTGCGAAGGGCAGCGGATGGGCATTTTTGCCGGCGCCGGTTTCGGTAAAAGTACACTTTTGGCCATGATCGCCAGGGCGGCTGAGGCCGATGTGGTTGTTTTGGGACTGATCGGCGAGCGTGGCCGCGAAGTACGCGAGTTTATCGAACACACCCTTGGCGTGGACGGCATGACGCGATCCGTTCTTGTGGTGTCGACCTCCGACCGGCCGGCCATGGAGCGTATCAAAGCGGCTTACACGGCAACCACGATTGCGGAATTTTTCAGAAACCAGGGCAAAAAGGTGTTGCTCATGATCGACTCGATCACCCGTTTTGCCCGCGCCCAGCGCGAGTTGGGTCTGGCGTTCGGCGAGCCACCCACTCGCCGGGGGTATCCGCCGTCCTTTTTTTCTAAACTACCGATCCTGCTTGAACGCAGTGGGCAGTCGACCAGCGGATCGATCACCGCCATTTATACGGTGCTGGTCGAAGGCGACGACATCAATGAACCGGTGGCTGATGAAACGCGATCGTTGCTGGACGGCCATATTGTCCTATCGGCCAAACTGGTCGCGGCGAATCAATATCCGGCCATCGATATCCTGGGCAGCATCAGCCGTGTCATGAAAAACGTTGTCAGTAAGGAACATCAGCAGGCTGCCGCCGTCTTTCGCAATCTTCTGGCAAAATATGACGAAATCGAATTGCTGGTTAAAATCGGAGAATACAAATCCGGCGCCGACGCTGATGCTGACCGTGCCCTGGCGATCATCGGCGAGTTGCGTAATTACCTGATGCAGAGCATGGATGAAAAAATCGATTATGATGACACGGTCCGCAGGCTCATCGAGTTGACACGATCATGAAATATCCACTCAAACAAATTCACGACGTTCGGATTCTAAGGGAGAAAAACGCCATGGCGCGGCTCAAGGAGGCCGAACGTTACGCGCAACAGTGCATCCAGGCGGTACAGGCGTGCAACCGGACGATCACCGCCTATCAAATCTACATGCGTGAAAAGGAAGAAGCGCTGTTTCAGGAGATGATGGGTAAACATGTCGCTTTGGTGGATGTGGACACGCTGGCCCTGCAAATAGAATCCTTGCAGATGCAACTTTTGAATCTGCGCGAAGAACTGCAAGTCGCCATTGAAAAACGCGACGCGGCCTTGGAGGCGGTTGAAAAAGCCCGTGCGGAATACCAGCAAATGGTTAAAAACAGGACTAAAATCGATGAGCACAAGGCCATCTGGGTCAAAGCGGCCGTTGAGGAAGAACTGCGCCGCGAAGAAGAGGAAATAGATGAATTGGGACAGAGCCTTAACCCCCCAATCTGATGGAAACGCGGGCCCCAAAGTAAACCGGCGGCCGTCCTCGCAAAATCGCGACGTCGGGCACCCGGGACGGATGGACGCCCTTACCCGTGCCTTCAGCTCGCAACTGAACAATGATCTCACCGAGTTTGAGGCCCGGTACGGCATTATCGATATTGAATTCGATTGTGAAGATTTGGGAATCGCTCCGGTCCAAATGGATGCCGCACAACAGAACTTCAACGCCACGCAACTTATTCTTCCGGCCCCGCCCAAATCGCCCCGGCAGACACCCCGTTTCAATTTCGCGCTGTTTTTGGAATTTATCGGAGGCGTCAGCGTACGCATGCGCGGATACGCGGCCAACACAAAGGCCACGATTGTATTCAACGACGGATTTTGGCAAGGCTCTCAGATTTTAATTACACATGACAAGCAAACGTTGAACATTACCTGGCAGGCGGCAAACAGCCGTGTTTACGATTTTTTAACCAAGCGTAAGAAAAAGCTGGAGGAATTTATCGGCAAAAACATGGACCAACCGGTTAGAATCACCGTGAATCGCATGCGGCCCCAACTTACCGCTACTGATGATGACCCCTTAACCGACGCTGCGATATAAAATCTTATGAATCACGCCCTGCAAAACGACGCAGCCCAATGGCCGGAAACGCAAAAATGGCTTCCCATAAAGGATGAGATCCAGCCGCTGTCGTCCAGAGTCGTAACCCAGCTCAATACGCTTTATATGCGCAATACCATTCGCGAGTTTTCCATCGCGGATGAATCCTATACATTCATGTTCAACCCGGATTTTGAATATGTCGCCGATGCCCGCCACAACGGCGCCGTGCACTTTATCGTCAAAACCGGTGAAAATCATTCCTTCTGCATCAGCCTGAAATCGATCGAAGTATTATCCATGATGCAGGTGCCGGAGCCGAAGAAAATTCCGGAGAAAATCAAACTGGCGATCTTCGAGGCCTATCTTGAAACGCTTTTGGAGGACGTCGAACTTTTTTTAGGTAACGAGCTAACCCTGGCCCGCGTGGAGTTTGCCGATTCTATCCGTATAACCGACCGTTATAAAATCAACTTCAATGTCACCCACAAGCCGTCCGGTAAACACTTCAAAGGGTTCATCGCAATGGACGACGAAGCGCTGGCGTTGCTAAGTGAGGGCTACGAGTTGCTCGATGTTGAGGCCACGTTCAATCATGTGGCCGATATCCCGTTGCCGGTCAGTATCCAGTTCGGCTCCACCGGCATGACAATGGGGCAGATATCCGAACTCGATATCCACGATATCATTGTTACCAATAAACTTGCCGAGGAAGCCGGGCAAGGCGTCATTTATCTTCGTGCCTGTAATCGATGGTTATGGCATGGTAAGTATACAAACAGTCACATTCAAATCAATACGGCCATGGAGGCTCATATGGACACCGAAAATACCCCCCCGCAGGCCGCCCAGGCAGGTGACGACAGTCGCATTGAAGATCTTTCCGTGGAGCTCCTCTTTGAAGTGGGCAAAAAAATCCTGACCGTCAAGCAACTTAAAGCGCTCAAACCGGGCTACACCTTTGAAATTGAACAACCGTTGAGCCGCGCCGTCAATTTAATTGTCAACAATCGCAAGATCGGTACAGGCGAAATTATGCGTGTCGGCGAAAATCTTGGTATCCGTATACTTGAATTAGATCTGTAAAGGAAGAATCGTCATGTCGGATCCGATTTATCTAATCATCGTCCTTGCCGTTGTCGGTATCGCACCGTTCTTTGCCGTCATGATCACGTCCTATACCAAGCTGGCCATTGTTTTTTCGCTGGTACGCAATGCGTTGGGAACACAACAGATACCGCCCAACATGGTCGTCAACAGCATGGCAATTGTATTGTCGCTCTACGTCATGTCGCCAATCGGAAGTGAAGTCTTCGATTTGGTGAAAGACGAACAGTTCAACAATATGAACATCAAATCGATTGGCGCCAAGCTGGGCAAGGCCAAGGAACCGATCCGCAGTTTTTTGATGAAACACACCAACGCCGAGGAGCGCATGTTCTTCGCCAAATCGATAAAAAACTTGGACCCTAAAAAGACCGAGGAATATCAACAAAGTGACATCATAGTGCTTGTGCCCGCATTTACTGTGGCGGAGCTGACGGAAGCATTTAAAATCGGCTTTTTACTATATCTGCCCTTTATCGCTATCGATATCATCATATCGAATATTCTCATGGCGATGGGTATGATCATGGTATCACCGATGATAATCTCATTACCTTTTAAACTTCTTTTATTTGTGCTGTTAAACGGCTGGACCCGGATCATTCACGGCTTGATCCTGACTTACAGCTAACCGGCCGCAAACCTGCAATGAGGGCGTAGCGCCATGCTTGAAGCTATTTTTCTGAATTACACGCTCAAATCGTTGTTTCTGGTGTTGATTCTCTCACTGCCCACGATCGCAGTC
>JANQIE010000195.1 GCA_028282295.1 Desulfobacterales bacterium
CAAAGCCGCGAATATCTCGATATGCACGACTTTGCACGCCTTGAATACGAGCCCATATCCTGCGCCATTTGGGATAATTTATTTTTTCCACGGCCCTAACTATTACGGCTTAGCCGATGATCCGCGATGGCGCGGACCAATCAGCGGCTGGATACGACGCCATATTCGCAAATGTTTTTGGTTGAGATGGCACAGCGCAAAAGGGCGCAAACGCAAATTGGTCAAGTTGGGTGCAAGTGTAAAGCAAGTGCGGCGTTGTCCGTTGTACGCTGCATCTTGGCCGGCGGCCAAACACCCGGCCATGCACACAGCGCTGAACAATAAAACACTCAAGGCTTACGGATTTTTGGTACCATTAGACTTTGCGGTGAACTAATGCCGCTGGGCTCAACCGCAGGATGCGCAAAACCGCATGTCCTGTGGTGTGGGAAGGACCGGTAACCAGCCCGGTCCTGACCCGATCGGATGCCTTTGGGTAGATTTGTAGGGTGGGCCATGCCCACCAAATAGAGCCGTCAAGCGATCTCTTCCAGCAGCGCGTTTGCATCCTTCAGGTCCGGCGTGTCGAATCCTTCGGTAAACCACTCATAAACTTCCCTCAGCAGCGGGAGCGCCTCGGCTTGGCGCCCTTGCCTCAGTCGCAGACGCGTCAGGCTTATCACCGTTCGCAGTTCCCAGGATTTTGCCTTTTGCGTTATCGCAACATCGAGGGCGCAACGATACTTTGCTTCGATATCTGCGTCCTTTTCACCTTGCGCCAACAAAAGCTCACCCTGCATACGGTAAATCTCCGCTTCAATCCAACGCTCGCCGCTTTTTTGAGCGGCCGCCAGCGCTTCGGCCAGGGTTGTCAAACCTGCTTCGTTCTGGCCGGCCACTGCCTGCGCTTCAGCCAATATCAGCAAAAAGTAAGGAACGAACAATTTTGTTCCTGTGGCGCACCAGTCATCGATGGCCTGGCGCATGGCGCTGATTTCGGCGTCGGTTTGACGTTGTTGGGTCAGTGCCCAACCCTGCATTATTTTTCCGGCAAAGAGCCATACAGAAAGCTCTTCTTCGATTGCGATTTCTATAATTGAAAAACTGCGCTTGCAAACGATATCGGTCTCCCGGCGAAGATGATGGAAAAAAGACGACATGCCTGACGCAAAAAACATGCTACGAGACGGAGTATTTAGCTCCTGTGCCATGTCAGTAGACTCGCGGCTAATGTTTAACGCTTGTTCCGGAAAACCAAGAGACCATCGTGCAATAGCTGCATAGGCGGGGTATATCACTCCGCAATTGCTGCCATGAAAATTGTCAAAAAAAATAGAATTCCGTATACTATCCGGTATTACGTCTTTTTCGTCATGATTGTCGAATGAAGCGTACCCAGCCCGTATTCTATTCATTTCTGCGCCTTGCTCGCAGTGCTCAAATGCTGCCGTAAAAACGCCGATCATAGTATAGGTGGCCCCTATCACCCTGTGGGCATGCTTGCTATAGGGTAAGTGCGGTTCGTCCGCCAGTTCCCTAAAATTATCTGCTAAATAAGAAAGTCTTCGCCCAAACTCATATGCCACAGTCAACTCAGCCAAGACAAAATGGCATGCCCATAGCCTCATCAACACGCTATGGATAAGATCTGCATCAAGCATTGACAGGCATGAGTCGAAGCTATGCGTGTAAGTATGCTCCTCATCCTGAATGGAGTGTCCATCAAGAACGAACCGTCCCAGATCCAATCTGCATTTTTGATCTATGGCATTCTTTTCACATTTAAGTGTATCGAGGTGGTTTTGAAGCAAAGTCCTTGCATTGTTGAAATAGATTAAAGCCTTCTCGCTACCACACGAATGTAAAGCACGTTCACCAGCTAAAATGAGATAGCTTGCTGCTGCGTTGTAGTATCCCGCTTTCCGGAAGTGTCTCGCCAAATCCATTGCCTTGGCTTCAGTGTTATCATAGAAGCTCGCCAGTGTGCTTCCAATCTTTTTGTGTAAAATTTTTTTTTCGTGTTTAGCCAAACTGTTGTAAAGATAGTATTGGTATAATTTACAGCGAAATCGATAACGCTGCTCACCCTGAAGCGTTACCAGATGATGTTGTTTGTCCAGAACATTGCTCAACAGCCTGGCCATGTGTAACGTATCTTCCCCTTCTGTCTGAGCAACGACTTTCGCGTCAAAAACTTCTCCAGCAATACTTGCCGCCTTAAGGACTTCCTTCAGTTCTGATCCGTCTTCTGGTAGCCGATCGATACGCTCACGAATCAGACCTTCAACTTTCGGCGGTAACCTCTGCCAGTTCAATTCTGTCCCTTCTATCCAGTAGCCGTTCCCGTCCTTGCATAGCTCCCTGTGTTGCTGCATGCTGCGAACCATTTCTGTCGTAAATAACGCATGGCCTCCGGTATGTTGTAAAAGCGCTTCTTGAAACGCCGCACTCAATCGATTGGGTTGGTTCGGTTCGGAATCCAGGTATGCTTTGATAAACTGTTTGCTATCAGTTTGGTTCAGGTCGATAGGGTGATGGCCAAAATAAAACTGAAGCTCGTTTATCACGCGTTCCAATGGGTGGCGGTCGCCGTATTGTCCCATGGCCACATCAGTTGATCGGTAAACACCGAGTATCAGGATCGGGCAATTCGCCAGTCGCTTGCTCAAGTGGAAAAGCAGTTCAATGGATCCATTGTCGGCCCATTGAAGGTCATCCAAAATCAGTAGTAGTGGATTTTGGCGCGATAAGATCCGCAGCACCTGGGTGTATTGTTCAAACAGATTTTGATGCTGCGCACTGAGCGGACCCCAGCCGGACGGGTGGCCTGCGATTTTCGCCTTCAAAACATCCAACCCGTTTACTTCGGCCTGAATGGCGGTGATCCGCGTCAGCAAGGCTGGGCCGGATAAAAATGTGCCAATAAGATCCGGGCCGGCTTGCAATAGGGCTTGGGCGGTGACTGGAATTAATGTTTGAAGACGGTGGGCATATTTTTTGATAGAAGCCTCAGCGCCCCAGCGTGTCTCCATGTTGTATGTCAACAATTCAATGATTTCGCAAAAAGGCAAGTAAAAATACCCAACGCCTTGATACGTGCTGCAATTGCCGCCTGCTGCCACAATGGAAGGGTACGACCGCAATGTAAGCCTTAAAAATTCTTGTACCAGTGCGGTTTTGCCACTGCCTGCTTCGCCGGTTATAAAGGCGACACACCCCTGCCGGGTTTGCAAGACATTCTCCAGCAATTGGTCCAATTGCGCCAGTTCTTTTTCGCGGGCAACAAAGACGTTTGTCTTCTCCTCCTTATGAGTGTTCGTCACTTTTTCGTGAAATTCAAACGCAAGCAGCAACTTATCCACGTCCGCCTGACCAAGCTCCAGGGCCTGGGATAAATCCAGGACCATTTGTAAATTTTGGGGCTGGTATTTACCCCGCTCCCAATCACTGATGGTGTTGTGATGGACACCCAGTCTGTCTGCCAATTTTGCCTGGGTCAGTTTTTCGCGTGTCCGAAATTGTTTTAACAGTTCACGAAACTTAAGCATAGGGTCCTCTTGAGGCTAAGGGGGTTTGGAATATGAATTTTTCATAGTTCGACTGTGTGGATTTTTCGGCTTACTTCGGTTACCTTGATTGGCATTGTTTTGGGATTCGAATCCAATGGGCTGGATTTCAGCCGCTGATAGACTTGATGCTCAACAGTGGCAGTGATTAACATAGCTCATGTCACGAAAAATGCAACAGCAAAATAAGCGATGAGGTGCAACTCATCGGCCGACGGCGGCCTGCCCTCTGCTTCAGGCCGTCGCTGAAAACAGTTACGGTGGTCTCCCAACCACAAAAAAAAGTGCCTTCTTAAATAGGTGCTCTTCCCGTCATTGACACTACCGGGATAGTTTCTCAAGATCCAACGGCTGACAGCCGGAGCAACAAATAGTCGACTCAAACACGTTTTCGAACATTTTTACTATACTTTGCGATCAGAGCCGTGCAAGCAACCTGAGCGGATGGAAACCCTGTCCCGCCGAAAATCAGGACCTTGCGTCGATATTGGAACTGGAACTCAAGGAAGGAGAAACCAAGATGGAAAGGCTGCGCAATACCTGTGATATTCCCCCTGTGACAAAAATGCTAAATACCGGAAGCCTGACAAAGACAATGCCCACCGGAACAGAGCGCATTCTTCTGGTTGACGACGATGCCATATTTGTGGATCTCGGCTGGCGAATGTTGCGCATACTGGGCTATACGGTAACCGCAAGAACCGGCAGCATGGAGGCGCTGGAAGTGTTCAAGGCCCGGCCGTTGCGATACGATCTGATCATCACGGACATGATGATGCCTGTCATGAGCGGTATCGGACTGGCGCGGAAATTAAGAAAAATAAGGCCCGAACTGCCGATTATCATCTGCTCGGGAATGGAAATGGACCCTATGATGTCAACCACCGAGAGGATAAACGGTTATCTGTTAAAACCCTTTGATATGAAATTATTGGCCGGCGTTGTGCGCAATGTACTTGATCGAAGAAAATAAAAAATACAAAAAATGGGAGGCGAAGAAATGAAACCTTTTCTTTTCAAAATTGCGATTCGTTTATTACCTGTAATGCTTATTTTTATTACCTCTTTTACCCTTGCTCAGCCTTGCATGGCAGAAACCTATTATGTTGACGGCGCCAGTGGCGACAATTCCAACCAAGGGACCGCCCCCGCCCATCCATGGAAGACAATTGGAAAGTGTGCGGAGCAAATGCGTGAAGGCGATATGTGCGTTGTTGCAGCCGGTGTATATGAAGAATCCGTAGTCCCAACGCATAGCGGTGAAGCAGGTAGCCCGATTACCTATGTTGCGAAGGAGGGTGAGCCTGTCGTTGTCCGGCACTTCTATTTAAATGGTATGGCGCATATTCGTATAATCGGTTTTGAAATAACACACAACACACTGTCCTACAATCATGGCATCGTCCTTTATAATTCGGATTACTGTGAAGTTCTCAACAACAAAATCCACCACATACAATCCCAGGGAATTAGGAACAATACCTATTATGGGAACTCGAACCACAATGTGATACGCGGTAATACCTTTGCCTATACCGGTTGTCCGGAAACCGGATCGACGGATGACTGCATAGGTGGGGTTGGGATAAAGTTATACGGCAGTAATAACTTGATTGAGTACAATGATATCAGTCATACTTACGATTCCTTCAACACGTATGGGCATTACAATGTTATCAGAAACAATTATTTTCACGATTTTGCCAATTCGGATTTTCCGAACGGTTCGGGTGATGGCGCACATGTCGATTTTTGGCAACCTTATTCGCTTCAAAGCAGCTTAACCGGTTATAATCTGGTTGAAGCAAATTTTGCCAAGGATATCCATGAGTTTAACTCACACTTTTTTCAGGTACGTGACGAGCGTCGATTGGGGATGGATGAATTGATTATCAGAGGCAATGTCGGCGTTAGATTTGGGAGTTACATTGCACAGTTTGGAGGCGTCACGCATTCCCGCCTGTATAACAATACCTTCAGCGATTTTTTTCATGGTCGACCCAAGAGTTGGAATGCGGTTGAATATATTAGTGAACCGAAGGGAACCGGTACGCCGTCAACAGATAACCATAACTTCAACAACATTTATCATAATACCAATCGAGATGACGGCCGTATAATTTACCTTGGCAACGGTTGTTTGGTAAGTGCTGACCATAATTATTGTGAGGGTTCCGGCACTCATGAAAGCTGTGGAGTAACCTCGAATGCGCAATTTGTGAATTACAGCGACGATAATTTCCGTTTGCTGTCTGCATCCTCTGCCAGAAATGCCGGGCGCGCAATTACTACTGTCGTATCGCCGGATGGTACCGGAACATCCTTTCAGGTTGCGGATGCCGGTTTTTTTGTGGGTGGATGGGAAGTAACGGAGTTAACCGGCCGGCAGCTTGCCGATACCATTTCTGTTGCCGGTGGTCCTGCGGTGCGAATCAGTTCAATCGATTATGATACCAATATCATAACCGTAGTATCATCGATCTCCTGGAATTCAGGCGACGCGGTCGTACTGTCATCTCAGGCGCAGGTCCCTTCTATCGGGGCCTACGAGTATCAGCCGGACTATTCATTTGATATCAAACTGGTGCAACCCGTTTCGATTGCATCGGGACTCGTAGCGCTTTCAGCGACCACTTCGAATCCGGGCAATATACGCTATGTCGAGTTTTACGCGGATGGCATCCCGATTGGAAGCGACAGTTCATATCCATATACGCTTAACTGGCCTGTCGATGAAAACCCGCAGCCCTACACCCTTACGGTAAGGGCATATTCCCTGACAGCGAGCACGACACCTGTAAAAAAATCTTCACTTGTTTACCATCATAGCGACAACGATCGGTGTGCGTGCGACCTGAACCGGGACGGCGTATGCGATTGGGAAGACTGGCGGTTGTTCAGCCACGGTTGGGGGCGCACCGATTGTCAACAATAAATGAGGTTAGGCGCTGGGTAACCGCATTAGAAAATCATCCAGTTGGTGGGCACGGCCCCCCCTACCTGCAGTTGTCGCCGGGTGGGATTGTAGGGTGGGCCATGCCCACCGGATTGAATCGCTTTTTTTAGATTTACCTTTCAAGTTTCCAAATGCGGTTACCCTGGCCGGCGTATGTTGACGGATTTGTTTTAACTTTACTTGAATAATGAAAAGGAGATCAGTATGAAAACCACAAAATCTCTGTCGTTTTTGGTACTTGTAGCCATTTTTCTTGTTGCACCTGTCGTTTTTGCGGGAGATGGGAGTAATATTTACTGGGTAAGTCCTACTGGAAGGGCGTCCTGGTCGGATTGTGAAAGTGCGAATTCTCTGAGCGGCGTATCGGCATGTAGTCTTAGCACGGCCAATGCAAACGCCGTGGCCGGCGATACGATTTACATGCGCGCCGGCACTTATAACACGCGCATCAATCCGGGTAATTCCGGAACTTCCGTAGACAGTCGAATTGTTTATGAGGCTTACGATGGCAACCGGACCGTAATCATCACGAATACTACCTCCGGGCATGGAATATTATGGGACAATAAGGATTATATAAAAATAAAGGGTGTGGTGATCGATGCATTCGGAGGAGGGCTCACGGGTAGAGCGTTTCAGATAACAAATGGGTCCTCCTATAATGAATTTGCCTACTGTACGTTTAATGGCCGAGGTACTGACGATGGGAACAAAATTTGGGACGGTATAAGTTATGAGATTGGTGGAGAGCCATGTGTTCACAACTGGTTTCATCATAACATTTTTGCCCGGACAGGTTGGATCGAAAACTGTCAGGATGTTGATGGCTGGCAACTAGGGGTGCCACGACATGACAATCACAGTGGCAATACTACTTTTGAAAACAACGAATGGTACGGTGGTGGACATCATCTTTTGGAAACCTTCAGTAGATATAATGTTATTCGAAATGAGTTTTTTCACCATGAAGCTTGGCTTGATGATCCTCCCGGCTGTGATCAACACCCACCTTCTGCAAGAAACGGCAAATACGGTAATCGAAACATTCAAATATACTATGAACCCACAGGTCCATACCAAACTGTGTCGGATGGCGATAATGGAGCATACAATCTTATAGAAGGAATAAGAACGAGCAACGCGTCGATGGCCATTGATGGGAAACAGGGCGGAAATATAGTTCTTACCTCGGGGAAAAATATAGTTCGTTATAACGATTCATTCTATTCAGAGACTTTTGGAATATATTTCAAGACAGGTGATATTGAGGCAAGAGGGGTATCGAATCGAGTGTATAACAATACCTTGTATTACAATGGCCAGGACAGTCAATTCTATGGGGATGGCTTTGGGGAAGGCAATGAGTGGCGCAGAGGGATAGTAGATATGTGTGACCAAGGCTCCTGTCCGGATAATATTGTAATGAACAACATCATTTATGGTACCTACAATAACTACGATATTTTTTTTAAATCATCCAACACTGCTGTAAACAACTGGCTCAGCACGGACAGCGACCCACAATTTGTGGATACGACGTTATCCGACCCGACAAGCCGAACCCAACCGGACTTTACTCTGCAACCTTCTTCGCCGGTGATTGACCAGGGCACGTCTCTGACGCAGGCCAATGGCGCCGGCGCCGGTTCAACGACTCTGATTGTCGATGACGCCCTTTACTTCCAGGATGGGACGTGGGGGTCCGCCCTGGCCGACCATCAGGCCGATTGGATTGCGATCGGAACGGTTGGCAATGTCGTCCAGATTTCATCGGTCAACTATGATACCAATACGATTACTCTCACAGTGCCGATGAGCTGGAGTGATAACGCCAGGATATGGCTGCACAAAATATCGGATGGTACCCAGGTGCTGCACGGTGCGGCGCCCGACCTTGGGGCGCATGAGAGAGCTTCCAGCCGCTGTGCGTGCGATCTGAACCAGGACGGCGTATGCGATTGGGAAGACTGGCGGCTGTTCAGCCGGGATTGGGGACGCACCGATTGCCCTTGAGAAATGCCACACCAACGTAGTTTCAGAATAAAATCCTATCATCTTAAAGCAAAAGGAGAAAAGAATGAAAAACATTTTTAAATTGGTTATTGCTGCCGTATTAAGTATAGTTCCCGCCGCAGGCGCGCTCAGCGCGCCGGCATTCGATATTGATTTTTATGGCGGGAGTACCTCTCTGTCTCAAGGTGTTTATGATACAAACACAAACATCGGGCTGGAAAACGGCGCGTCCGTCTCTGTCGATATTATAGCCTCGGGTTTTGACGAAGGCGATGGGCTTTTAGGGTGGTCGCTTCGTCTTGATTACGGTGATGGCCTGCTGGCCTCAAATCTTGAACGCAATTATCCCCTCTGGCCAATGGCTATTCGCGAAGCGAGTATTCAGAATGGCTATTTGACAATTGAAGGCGGAACATTGCTTAATACCGGCGCCCAGGGAGATAATCTACTACTGTTCTCTTTTGATCTAAC
This sequence comes from Desulfobacterales bacterium, assembly GCA_028282295.1. Lineage (GTDB taxonomy): Bacteria > Desulfobacterota > Desulfobacteria > Desulfobacterales > JANQIE01 > JANQIE01. The sequence goes on from JANQIE010000195.1 coordinate 8,986, forward strand.
TTGCATCGATGAAACGGCCTCCTCGATGCTGACGCTATGGGATTTCGATATGGGAGGGCCGCGGAGCGACACGATAAGTAGTCTGGGAATTTCGTTGGATGACCATTTCCCTGTTGGTCTTGCCACTGCCAATGTGCCCATTCCGGCTGCGGCATGGTTGTTTGGCAGCGGCTTGTTAGGCTTGTTGGCCATTCGCAGAAAACGATAACTTGTGCTTGAAAATCGACCATTAACATCTAAAAAAAGGAGAAATGTATGCGTAAATTGATTGTGCAGATTACGGTAGTCGGAATCACCCTTTTGGCAACGGCGATGCCCCTTCTGGCCGGTGGTGGCGGTGGCCCCTGGTAATCGAAGTTATCTGTTTTTCTACAAAACATGCGTTTATGAATTGTGCTTTTTTACTTGACGACTTCGGCCTTTGTCGTTGTTTCTGTACTTTAACCACAAAAAAAGGAGAAAAGTATGCGTAAGATGACTATGCAGATCGCGGTGATCGGAATCACCCTCCTGACAACGGCCATGCCTCTTCTGGCCAGTGGTGGCGGTGGTCCCTGGTAAGTCGAGGTCGCCGGGCATCTTTATTTCCGGCTGAACACTGACTACGCTACTTTGAGGTTAACGATGTTTAAAAAAGGCAGGCCCGTGATCGATTACGGCCTGCCTTTTGTCGTTGCACATCCCCCCCCTGTCCGACCGTCGCGGTTCATAATCCTAATATGAATTAAAATCAAAGATATTAAAAGATTACGCATAGCAGCGCATGCCCGGCACCGTCAAATGTTTGCAATTTGGCTCCGTACCGGCTATTTTGAGAAAATTGATAATTTGCAGGGTGCCGCATACATGGTTTGCTGATTCAAGAATTTGGTGTGCGCACCGATAATTTGATCGTACATCTGAATTTTACGGGTGTCCTCCGGAGCAAGCCACGGGCTTGTTAAACAATCCATCATAAAAAACTGAAAGTGGGGAGCGATGGCCATCCTAGACAAGGTTTTTACGGCGGCGGTGAACCACAAAGCCTCCGATATACATGTCGCGCCGGGAGAGCCCTTTATCCTGCGACGTTTCGGCAAATTGATGCGGCTCAAGAGCAATCCGCTCAATGCAGCCAACTGTGAGAAAGTCATTCTGGAGGTACTGAGCGAGTCTCAGGTCGAACGGCTGCAGCAAGACAAACAGCTTGAATTCGTCCTCGAAAAAAAGGGTGCCGGACGCTTTCGCGGCAGTGTCATGCAACACAACAACGGCATGAGCGCCATCTTTCGCACAATTCCACCCCAAATTCCGACGTTGGCGCAATTGGGGCATCCGACCTCGGTTGAGAAAGTTTTGGACAATCACCAGGGGCTTATCCTGGTTACCGGCGCCACCGGGCAGGGCAAGTCGACCACCTTGGCCGCCATGGTCGATTATATCAACACCAACCGCGCCCATCATGTGCTGGTCATCGAAGATCCGATCGAATTTATCCATCCGTTGAAAAAGTGCGCCGTGAACCAACGGCAGTTGGGCCGTGACACCCATTCCTACGCCAATGCCCTGCGCGCCGCACTGCGTCAGGACCCCGATGTGATCGTCATCGGTGAGTTGCGGGACCTGGAAACCATCTCTTTGGCCATCACCGCGGCAGAGACGGGCCACCTGGTCATCGGCACCCTGGCCACCTCCAACGCCCCCAAAACCGTCGATCGGGTCATCGATGTGTTTCCACCCAATGAACAGAGCCAGATTCGCGCCATGCTGGGCGAGGCCCTCAAGGCGGTTGTCACCCAACGGCTGATCCCCGGCGCGGACGGTGAGAGCCTGAAAATGGCGTTGGAGCTTCTAATTGTGACCCTGCCCATGTCGAATTTGATCCGGGACGGCAAAACCTTCCAGATCCCTTCCATGATGCAAACCGGCAAAGGGGCCGGCATGCAAATTATGGATGAATCGATCCTGGCCCTGATCGAACAAGGACAAATCAAGGCCCGGGATGGGCTGGCCTATGCCAACAATCCGAAGTTGTTTGAGAAATATAGAAACTAACCCTAGTGTCCATCCGGAAATAGTAGATTTTGGTTCAGGCCAAGGCCGCAACGAATTTGAAATCGCAGGCGTAGCCTTGCTACGTCGCAAGAACGTGAATGGCTACGCCCTTATTTCAAATTCGTGAGAACGCCGGCCTGGCCCAAAAAATGCTATTTCCGGATGGACACTAACCCTAAGCGCGGCAACACCGGCGTGCGAAAGGAAAAACAACCATGGCGGTAATCGATGCCTTTTTCAAGGAAATGAAAGACAGGGGCGCCAGTGATTTGCATATGGTCATCGGCTTTGCGCCCCTTTTGCGTCTGCATGGCGAATTGGTTCCGATCGAGCACGAGGTGCTGACACCGGAATCGATCCGAGCGATCCTGTTCGAAATCCTTACCCCTGACCAACAGGCCTACGTCGAATCGAACCGCGATTTCGACATGGCCTATGAATTGGCCGATGTCGGCCGTTTCCGGTGTAATTTTTTCTACCAGCATCGCGGCCTGGGGGCGGTTTTTCGAATCATCCCCACCAAAATATTGAACCTGGAACAATTGAAGCTGCCCGACGCCATCAAAAGCATCGCCGAATTTCGCAGTGGCCTGGTGCTGGTCACCGGCCCCACCGGCAGCGGCAAATCAACAACCCTGGCCGCCATCATCGATTACATCAACGATCAGCAGCAGGCCCACATCATTACCATCGAAGACCCGCTGGAATTTGTTCACCGCAACAAGCAATGTCTCTTTTCCCAGCGCGAAATCGGCACCCATGCCGGCAGTTTTGCCGAGGCCCTCAAGGCCGCCAGCCGGGAAGACCCCAACATCATCCTGCTCGGCGAAATGCGCGATCTGGAAACCATCAGTCTGGCGCTGACCTGTGCCGAGTACGGCATCCTGGTGTTCGGCACCCTGCACACCAACAGCGCCGCCAAGACCATTGATCGCATCATCAATGCGTTTCCCTCGGATCAACAGGCCCAGACCCGCACCATGCTGTCCGAGTCGTTAAAGGCCGTGGTGGCCCAGCAATTGGTCCGAACCAAGGACGGCAAGGGCCGTTGTGCGGCTGTGGAAATTCTCATCGGCTCATCGGCACTGGCCAGCATGATTCGCGAAGGCAAGATCTCGCAGATATCTTCCTTGATCCAGACCGGCTCGTCCGTCGGCATGCAGAGTATGGACGGTCATCTGGCCAAACTTGTCAGTGAGGGGCGCATAACCCGCGACGCGGCCTACGAAAAAGCCCTGGACAAGAACCTGTTTTTGTAGGCGCTAGGTCACCTTTTGGGGCGCAGATTGCCCTGATTTTATGAACCGATGCATTGCATCTCCGAATCAAGTTTGATAAAACCCCTCTTTTCTGCTACGGACTTCAAAGTGGGGGCGCCCTCAGTTTCATCGCATTGAGGCCGATCCGGCCGATTGAACTCAAACGCCCCCGTGCCGCACTCGTTTTCTCGTTAGGGCCACGGAAAAAATAAAATGTCCCAAAGTACCTTCGTATTTGAGATATCTTATTTTTTCCGCGCCCCCTATTAACCTTCCAACAATTGTCGAGGTAGATCATGACAATGCATGACCTGGGCATCATCGGTGCCGGGCCGGGCGGCCTCGCCGCTGCCATTGCGGCCCAGAAACATGGTTTGAATTTCTTCATTATCGAAAAAGGACATGGTCTGCTTCAGGGCATCGTCGATTCCTATCCGCATGGGAAGAAAGTCTACGCCACCGTCCCCAAGGGCGAAACCGAACCGTTTCCCATTGCGATCCTGTCGCCGGGGGCGGACAAACCACCGGTGGCCGAGTATATCCAGCGGGTCGAAGCCGGCGTGACCGAACTCGGCGTCACGGTTCAGTTTGACGAAGAATTCCAGGATGTCCGCAAAGGCCGGGATGGGTTCACGGTGACGACCAACCGCAACCAGCGGCAGGCCCGCAAAGTGCTTCTGGCCTTTGGCAGCAATATTCCCATGGACCTGGGCGTCTATGGGGAAGCCAAAACCATCGCCCGCAATCTCGACAATCCCAAGGAGCATATCGGTTTTCCAACCCTGGTGCTCGGCGGCGGCAACGCGGCCGCCGACGTGGTGGCCACGCTGTCCAGGGCCAAGCGGGATGCCGACGATCCAACCCCGGTCTACTGGGGCAACAAAATGGAACACTTCAAGGTCAACGAGGATGTGGCCCGTGACCTGGGGGTTGAAATTCTTCTCGGCGGACACATCCGCATTCTGCAAGGCGCCATACCGCGTATCGGTGAGGTCGACGAAGAGGGCGTCGACCGGTTGATCATCCTGACCCAGGAGATTCACACCGGCGGCGGGGTGGTTCTCAAACAGGCCATGAGTTTTCCCATGAAGCACGTCATCGCCTGCATCGGCACCCAGGGGCCGGCCCCGATTTTCAACAAACTGGGCCTGCAGATGATTACCTGCACCGAAGGGGTCTGCCGTATCAGCCGGGAAGGGGCGCAACTCATTTTGCTGACCAAAGATTTTCAGACCAGCGTCAAAGGCATCTACGCCATCGGCGGCGCCATCAGTCCCGCCTACATCGAAGTGCAGGAGGAGGGGACTTTTAAGGAGAAGAAGCATACCAATCTGATCTACACCGCCATCAAAGACGCCGTTCGGGCCGTGGATCACATCGCCGGAAGCATAAAAAAGAAATAAAAAAATAACCAGGGCGCTGAATCAAAAAAAGCATTGTGCAAAAGGGGAGAAAATGACAACTAGATATGTGTATCAATTCGATGAAATTGAACAAGCGGAAAAGGATGCCGGCGGAGACTGGGACGGTGTGCGCGGTCTTCTCGGCGGCAAGGGCGCCAACCTGGCCGATATGACGCGCATCGGCGTGCCGGTGCCGCCCGGATTTATCGTCACCACATCCGCCTGCAACGCGTATCTGAACTCCGGCGGCAGTAATCCGAACGGTTTGGACACCCAGGAAAGACAAGCCCTGAAAACCGTTGAAGCGGCCACCGGCAAACGCCTGGGGGATCCGGCGCAACCGCTGCTCGTCTCCTGCCGCAGCGGCGCCAAGTACTCCATGCCGGGGATGATGGATACCGTGCTCAACATCGGACTGACCGATGAAACCGCCCAGGGCATGATTAAACTCACCAACGACGCCCGGTTTGTCTACGATGCCTATCGCCGCCTGGTTCAAATGTTCGGTTGCGTGGTGGTCGGATTGCCGGACGAGCCCTTTGAAGACGTGATTGCGCGGATGCGTCACAAAGCCGGGGTCGCGTCGGATGCCGAACTGACGGCGGAACACTGGCAGGAGACCACTTCCCAATTCAAACAGATCTTCCGTGCCCACACCGGCCGGCCGTTTCCCAACGATCCCTACGAGCAACTGCAAATGGCCCGCGAGGCGGTGTTTAAAAGCTGGAACGGCAAGCGGGCCGTGGATTACCGCAATGCCGCCGGCATCTCCCACGACTGCGGCACGGCAGTGAGCATTGTGACCATGGTCTTCGGTAACATGGGTAACGACAGTGCCACCGGGGTGGCCATGACCCGCAACGGGTCCACCGGCGAGAAGAAGATCGAAGGCGACTACCTGACCAATGCCCAGGGCGAGGACGTGGTGGCCGGCATCCGGCTCACCAAAGATATCATCAAATTAAAAGATGAAATGCCCGCCGCCTACCGCCAGCTCGAAGATATCGCCCAGCGGCTGGAAAACCACTACCGCGAAATGCAGGATATCGAATTCACCATCGAAAAGGGCAAACTGTGGATGCTGCAGACCCGCGATGGCAAACGCACTGCCCAGGCCGCTGTGCGCATTGCCACCGATATGGTGGCCGAGGGGCTTATCAGCCGCGAGGAGGCCGTGCTGAGGGTGTCGCCGGAGCAGGTCGATTTTTTCCTGCACCCGCAATTCGACCGCGATGCCATCAAGACTGCCCGCAATACCGGTGATTTGCTCGCCGCCGGCTTGAATGTCTCGCCCGGCGCCGCCTGCGGTCAGGTGGCCTTTGACGCCGATCTGGCCGAAGCCTGGGCCAAACAGGACGGCAAGAAAGTGATCATGGTGCGCCAGGAGACCAAACCCGACGATGTGCACGGCATGTTGGCCGCCGAGGGGATTTTAACCAGCCGTGGCGGCCGGACCAGTCACGCGGCGCTGGTGGCGCGCCAGTTCGGTAAACCGGCCGTGGTCGGCGTGGCGGCCCTCGACATCGATTTTCGCAAACGTCAGATGACCGTCAATGACAAAGTAATTAAGGAAGGGGACTGGATTTCCGTGGACGGCACCACCGGCGATGTCTTTGCCGGCAAAATCAAGACCATGGTGCCGGATATCAAAGATCCGGATTTGATCAAGCTCCTTGGCTGGGCGGATGAGTACCGGCGTCTGGGGGTCTGGACCAATGCCGACTATCCCCGCGACGCCAAACGGGCCATTGAAAACGGCGCCGAAGGCATCGGCCTGTGCCGCACCGAACATATGTTTTTTGAGGCCGAGCGGCTGCCCTTGGTCCAAAAAATGATCCTGGCCGATCTGCCGATTGATCAGCAGGAAGCCTTGGATGCCCTGCAACCGTTGCAGCGTGAAGACTTCGCCGGTCTCTTCCGGGTGATGGAGGGGCGTCCGGTGATCATCCGGCTCATCGATCCGCCGCTGCATGAATTTCTCCCCAGCCAGGCAGATTTGATACATGAACTGGCTGATCTGAAAATCCGCGTGCAGCACGCCCGCAATATGGCCGCCATCGATGCGCTGCTGCAAAAAATCAAACGCAAAGAGCGTATTCTAAAGCGGGTTGAAAGCCTGCGCGAGGAGAACCCCATGCTCGGCCTGCGGGGCGTGCGGCTGGGCATTCATATTCCGGAGATGACCGTCATGCAGGTGCGCGCAATTTTCGAAGCCGCCTGCACAGTGGTAAACGAGGGGATAAAAGTCAATCCCAAAGTCATGATCCCGCTGACCAGCCATGTGAACGAATTGAAAATTCAACGCGAAGTCCTGGAAGCCGAAGCCCGCAAAGTGATGGCCAAACATGCCACCAAAGTTGCCTACAAATTCGGCACCATGGTGGAAATCCCGCGCGCGGCGCTCACGTGCGATCAGATTGCCGCCCATGCCGAGTTCCTTTCTTTCGGGACCAACGACTTGACCCAGACAACCTTCGGCATTTCGCGTGATGACGCCGAATCGGGCTTTTTGATCGAATACATGAAAGACGGCATCCTGCCCAACAACCCCTTTGCCACCATCGACCGGGACGGCGTGGGGCAGTTGATGGCGCTGGCCATCAACAAGGGGCGCGGCGTCAATCCGGATCTGGAGTGCGGCATCTGCGGTGAGCACGGCGGCGATCCGGAGTCGATCGTGCTTTGCCATGAGATGGGGTTGTCCTATGTCTCCTGTTCGCCCTTTCGGGTCCCGATTGCCCGGCTGGCCGCGGCCCATGCGGCTTTAAAGCAGGCTTGACATAGCATGCATAAGCGCACCATTGTATCCAAATTCAACTGGCTCATCATATTATCGGTGGTGCTGTCGGTGGCCGTGACAGCCACGAGTATTACCGCCTATCTGGTTCATCGCTTTTCACTGGACGCCACGGCCAAGGACCGGCTGCACATCAAGGGGCTGACCAGCAGTGTCAAGGGGTTCATCGACAACGCCTTCAGCCTGAACCACATGCTGTCGATCAACTCGACCATTGTCAATGCCGTGACGGATGCCCACCAGGACTGGCCGACGCGCACGGCCCAGTATGCCAAATCCTTTGACACACGCAAAGGGCTCGGCGCCGGCAGCGGCATGCCGCTGCTGGTCAAGCTGCAACAAGAGTACGATTTCACAGAACTGTTTTTTGTGCAGGATGCCGCCGGCAACCAGACCATGCGCAGCTACGGGCCCTTGGGCCAACGAGGTAACCGCTGGTGGTTCAAGCAGTTCATGGCCGATCCGCAACACCGGCCGTTTGTATCCAAAACCTACTATTCCATGACCGGTGACAAACCGGTGGCGTCGGCCTTTCATCCCATATACCGGAACAACCGGCTGATCGGTGTCATGGGCACGGACATCAATTTCGACAAGCTGCAGACCATGGTAGAAAACTACCTGCAATCAAAGGATCTGTACGCGGTGGTGGTCGATAATCAAGGGGTCATCATCGCCCATCCGGATCGGCAGCGCCTGCGCGAGATTTACAACCTCAAAGACCTGACCAAGCGTGAGCTGGTCAAGGACGCCGTGGGCAGGACGGTGGTGGACGCACAGGGGTACCACCGGACCCGGAAAATCGAGCTGGATTGGTCCCCGCACGTGTCCACGCTCATGCAGGCGGTGCTTGGCGGCTACTCCGGTCTGGTCCGGCATGTTGCACTGGACCGGATCGATTCCACGGTTTATTACGAACCGGTGCCGTTACCCGGCCAGAACGGCTCCCAGGGCAACTTTGGGGTGTTGTTGATCCGTGACAACACCACCTTGTTGCAGACCAAATTGAAAATATGCCTGTTTTCCCTGGTGTTTACCATCATGGCGACGATCATGCTGATCGGTCTTTTTCGAAGCCGGTTCAGACGCAGCATCAGGGCGCCGTTGCAGATGTTGACCCGGTCCATGCAGCAGGCCGAAGCCGTTAACCACGAAGACATCACCCTGAAGACCGATGATGAGTTCCAGACGTTGGCCACGGCCTACAACGACATGCGTCGCAAACTCGCGACCGCGCATGACGAGATGCGCCGTCTCAATGAAGACCTGGAAAAACGGGTCGCCTCGCGGACCAAGGCCTTGGAGCAGGCCAACCGGAAGTTGAAACAGGACATCGTTGCCCGCCGGATCATTGAAGACGCCTTGCGGGAATCCGAAGAAAAATACCGCTTTCTGATCGAAAACGCCAACGATGCCATTTTTGTGGCCCAGGACGGCAAAGTCAAATTCGCCAACACGAAAACACGGGAGCTGGCCAAGCGGCTCGGCGCCGACATCACCAAGGACCGTTACCTTGACTTTGTGCACCCGGACGAGCGTGAGGCCGTCATGGAGCGCCAGCGCAAACGCGCCGAAGGGCAGCCGTCGTCGCCGTCGTACTCCTTTCGCTTGGTGAGCAAAAGCCGGGAAGAAATCTGGGTGTCGGTGAGCGCCGTGCTGATCGATTGGGACGGTCAGCCGGCAACCCTCAATTTTCTGGAAGATATCACCCGCCAGATGAAATTGGAAGCCCAGGTGCAGCAGTCTCAGCGTCTTAAAGCCATCGGCACCCTGGCGGGCGGCATTGCCCATGATTTTAACAACCTGTTGATGGGCATCCAGGGCAACGTGTCGTTAATGCTGCTTGAAGTTGCCCCCGAAGATCAGCATTACGAACATCTGTGCAGCATCGAGCGTTGCGTCATGGGCGCCGCCGATCTGACCAAACAACTGCTGGGGTATGCGCGCGGCGGCAAGTACATGGTGCGTCCGACGCACATCAATGAACTGGTTCACAACACCGCGCGCATGTTCAGCCGCACACGCAAAGAACTTACCATCCATGAAAGCTATGCGCGCCGGCTGCGGGTGGTCAAGGCCGATCAGAAGCAATTGGAACAGGTCTTGCTCAACATCTACATCAATGCCTGGCAGGCCATGCCCAACGGCGGGCATCTGTACCTGAAAACCGATATGGTCGCCGCCGATGCGCCGCCGATCGACCAGCTTGACTTGAAACCCGGTCCCTATGTCCGCATAACCATCACCGACACCGGTGTCGGGATGGATGAGGCAACCCGGCAAAGAGTATTCGAGCCGTTTTTCACGACCAAAAAAATGGGGCGTGGCACCGGTCTGGGCCTGGCGTCGTCATTCGGCATCATTCGCAATCACGGCGGCATCATCGACGTGCAGAGCAGTAAAGGCCGGGGCGCGACCTTTTTCATTTATCTACCGGCTTCCGAAGAAATATCGATAACCCCCCGGCCCAACATGCAAAACAACATGCAGGCCGGCTCGGAAACAGTATTGGTGGTGGACGATGAAGATAAAATATTGCGCGTTGCGCCGCCGATGTTGGAATCATTGGGCTATCGTGTGCTGGTCGCCCGCGGCGGCCGGGCGGCTGTTGCCATGTTCGAAGAAAAAGGCGCTGAAATCGATATCGTAATTCTGGATATGGTGATGCCGGATCTAAGCGGCGCGGAAGTCTTCGATTATCTCAAAACAAACCACCCTACAATCAGAGTACTGCTCTCCAGCGGCTACAGCGCCGAAGGCCAAGCCGCCCGGATTCTGGCCAAAGGGTGTGACGGATTTATCCAGAAGCCGTTCAATCTGGAACAACTCTCGAAAGCGCTACGGCAGATACTGGATGATTAAGACCCGTATTGCCCACGCTCCATGCGTTCGGCGTCGACGAACTTAACCAACTGGCTTTCAACTTCAGTCGTCACATCTTCATAATGGCAGCCGACCCCCACGTAGCCTTCATCTCCCACCGATTTGATCCATTCGACTTGCGTGTTGATATTGTGAACAACATCCAGATGGGTTGTACCGATGATCTGCTGTAGCACCAGCCGGTCGCCGGTATTGATTTTTTCGCTCTGGTCCTGCGCCACATATAAACTGATTCCGCCGGCACTCAGATTCCGAATCAGCGCGGCAAAAACATCGCCATTGGACAATAAAAAATTGGCAATGATGCCGTCTTCGACATCATATTGAACTCGCCGGTGAACTCTTTTTTCGTCGTTTTCCGTACCCATTCACAGTACTCCTTTACTATAGAAAAACTACAGGCCGGTTTGCATCGCGTCCATTTCCAGCGTCCGGTTTTCGATACTTGACAGTAAGAATACCAAACCGTTGTTATTTTTGTCAAATCCAGGTGCTTAAAAGCCATGCGTGCGGCCCTCCCCTAAGATCCGTGAAAAATAAGAATTGCGGATGGGATCAAATGAAAAATATTTTGAGTTCAGCACCACTTTCATGTATTGAATCTGATACAAGAATACCGACAGTGTGAAGGAGACGAAGGCATGGAAATTACACAGATAGCGCAGCAGGCCAAAGCGGCGGCCATTCAACTGGCGGCCGTCGATACAAATACAAAAAACAAGGCGCTGACCGACATCGCCCGCGCCCTGCAAGACCGGCAGGCCGAAATCGTAGCGGCCAACCGGGCCGATTTAAACCGTTCGGAACAAGAAAACCTGGCAGCGCCGCTGCTCAAACGATTGCGGTTTGATGAAGCCAGAATCAAGGACGTCTGCGCGGGGCTGCACAGCCTGGTTAAATTACCCGATCCGGTGGGCCGGACCCTCGGCGCCATGCAATTGGACCGGGACCTGGAGCTGTACCGGGTCAGTTGCCCCCTCGGGGTCGTCGGCGTTATCTTCGAATCGCGTCCCGATGCCCTGGTGCAGATTTCCTCACTCTGTTTAAAAAGCGGCAACGCGGTGCTGCTCAAGGGCGGCAGCGAAGCCGTTGAAACCAATCGCATCCTGGCGGACATCATCACGGCGGCCAGCCGGAAAGCCGGCATCCCGGCCGGGTGGCTCGGGTTGCTGGAAACCCGCGCCGACGTGGCGCAAATGCTCGGACTGGACGCATTTATCGATTTAATCATCCCGCGCGGCAGCAATGAATTTGTCCAGCATATCATGGCCAACACCCACATCCCCGTGATGGGCCATGCCGACGGGATCTGTCATGTCTACATCGATAAACTGGCCGATGCGGATATGGCCGAGCGTATCGCCGTGGACAGTAAAACCCAGTATGTGGCCGTATGCAATGCCGCCGAAACCCTGTTGGTGCACCAGGCGGTGGCGGCAGATATCCTGCCCCGGCTTAAAACAGCATTGGAAGCCAAAAACGTGCAGATCCGCGGGTGTGACAAAACCCGCACCCATATCGACGTCAAACCGGCCACGGAGAAGGATTGGGGCACGGAGTACCTCGATTTGATCATTTCCGTCAAAGTAGTCGAAAGCATGGCCCGGGCCCTTGAGCATATCAATACCTATGGGTCGGGTCACACCGATGTCATTGTCACCCGTGACCGGCAGCGAGGACTGCATTTCATGAATTATGTCGACGCCGCCGACGTCTTTTTCAATTGCAGCAGCCGGTTCAGCGATGGTTTCCGGTTCGGCCTGGGCGCCGAGGTGGGGATCAGCACCAACAAAATTCACGCCCGCGGTCCAGTCGGACTGGAGGGGCTGGTAATATACCAATGGCGCATGATCGGCGACGGCCAGATCGTGGCCGACTATACCGGCACCGACGCCAAACCATTTACGCACAAAGAGTTGGAGAAGAAGTTCAAAATATAGAATTATTTTTCCCCGAGCCCCAAAGGCTGGCATCATGGAAGATTGTCTGCTTCGGTTAAGCACAAAAGCTCTTCTGGGCCTTAGGGCTCGCGAAAAAATATTTTACATTTTTTGACACCAAATCGGGAAGTTATCTCCATCTTCCCCGCAAAAATCCCTGGTGCACTCAATTTTTGACTTGATCTCTTTAAATTGTAATGCTATTTGCTCTTATCAAATTTAACATCTCCGATATTTGTTCTGTAAATATCCGAAGCAGTCACCTGA
>JANQIE010000202.1 GCA_028282295.1 Desulfobacterales bacterium
ATCACATCCTGGGGCTGGAGCAGGTCCCAAGGGTTTGGCTGTTCGCCAATTAAAGTGGTACGTGAGCTGGGTTTAAAACGTCGTGAGACAGTTTGGTCCCTATCTTCCGTGGGCGTAGGAGATTTGCGAGGCTCTGTCCCTAGTACGAGAGGACCGGGATGGACGAACCTCTGGTGTTCCAGTTGTCGCGCCAGCGGCATAGCTGGGTAGCTATGTACGGAAAGGATAACCGCTGAAAGCATCTAAGCGGGAAGCCTCCCTCAAGATTAGATCTCCCGTTTGGTGGCAACACCAAACCCGAAGACCCCTTGAAGACGACAAGGTAGATAGGCTGGGTGTGTACGCACAGTGATGTGTTTAGCTTACCAGTACTAATCGGTCGAGCGGCTTGGCCACAAACTAATCGACACAACTTTATGCGCATGATCAGATTGAACACATTGCACTTGAATTTTTCGGTGGCAATGGCGAGGAGGTCACACCCGTACCCATCCCGAACACGGCAGTTAAGCTCCTCAGCGCCGATGGTACTGCACGGGAGGCCGTGTGGGAGAGTAGGACGCCGCCGGAAATCTTTATAAAAGCCCGTTTGGTTGTTAAGCTAAACGGGCTTTTTTTATGTGCATCCACAGGCACATGCAACCACAGCGCGCTGAAGTTAATTTGATCCGCAACCCCTTGCAAAGGCGGCTTGTACGCTGACCACTTAACCGGATTTGACGCGATTTTAAAGACCGATGCAAACTTTTCCGATAATAGTTATGGCCCAGAACAAAACTTGATCCGGATAGCCTGCCATGAAAATGTCTTGGCGGGCGGGGCACGATTCTAAAATGAAACTTGGGGCTTTTTCCGGTAGAATATTCGTTTGAGATATTTGTTATGAGGCGCACAACATAGCATGATTAAAGTGTCAGCTCATCCGTGTTTGGGACTTGGTTAATTCGTCCTTGCACCAATGGTGTTTGATCTTAACGACAAAAGGCATAGCATATGAGGCTTTCCTTAATCAGATGGGGGAGAATCTTATCCTTGACAAATGAAACTTGGGGCTTTTGGGGGAAAGGAAGAAAACCCAAAGAGCAAGAATAGAGATCGTTAAATACCCATAATCGGTATAGGGGACATGAGGTATATTGAAGATTGGTAGAATACCTAAACAAGCTTGGTCTCAGATATAAAAGTGATTACACGCGGAATAAAAACTCGATTGTTTTTAAATTTAACGGTTCTTTTGCTAATCAGTGCAGTTTTAATCAATTTTGTACTGATAATAACATCGCAACAAGATCTTATTAATTCGGAAGAGGAAAAAGGTGGTATCTTAATTGACTTGTTGAAACACGAAATCAATTGCCTTTTTTTGAAAAATAATGAAGCAATTAATATAGACAGATTTAAAGCATGGCTAAAACAAAACATATCCGACGAAAATATAAAATATTTAATTGTTTTGGATAAATACTTCAACGTGAATTTGCTGCTCGGCGTTAATGATATTTCAAGCAGCATGGCGTCGGCGATTCAAAATCAAATACAAGAATCGATTAGAAAAGAGAAAACACTTGTTAAATCTATTGGGCATACGTTTGGTATTATTTGGGAAAAAGATCATTACATTATAATCACAACCCCATTGGCAAGTGACATGGTGGGACCGGCTGGACTTGGGTTGGTCATGAATTTGGACGCTGTTTATAAAAAAGTAAGGCGTAACCAGATTCTGGTTTTGCAATATATACTTACTAATACCATTATTTTGGCTGTGTTAGGCTTTTACAGGGTTTCCAAAATTGTTTTGATGCCAATTAATAGATTGGTTGATAGGGCAGAAGAATATCGCGGTGATGATGATATTGAAACGCTGTTTGCCGAGGACCAGGGAAATGAGTTCAATCGGTTATCCCGTGCCTTGAATCGAATGTTTGCCAGAATCAACGTGGATAATCAAAAATTAAAGCAGACTGTGGCATCGCTGGAAAAAGCAAATCTGGATTTGAATTTGGCTCAAAAAGACATCATTCGCGCTGAGAAATTGGCTTCGGTGGGTAGGCTTGCGTCAGGAATTGCGCACGAAATTGGCAATCCGATCGGTATCATTAATGGCTATTTGGCCTTGCTGAAGCAAAATGATTTAGGTGTTGAAGAAAAAATAGACTATCTCACGAGGACCGAAAATGAGATAAACCGAGTCGACTCAATCATTCGACAATTACTCGATTTTTCACGCCCTTCACAAAGAGTCTATGAGCAAATAAATGTTCACGAGATATTATCCGACACTATTGAGATGCTAAAAGTTCAGCCTATGGTCGCCAAAATAGATATTCATACAAGGTTTGAAGCTTTTATGGATATTGTATATGCGGATGCGAATCAATTAAAACAAGTTTTTTTGAACGTTGTCCTAAACGCTGTGGATGCGATGACTGCAGTTTCCAGATTACGAAAGGGGAGATTGGATATAAAGAGCGAAATTGAGTTGCAACAAAACAAGCAATTGAACAAAACCGTGGATATGTTGCGGCTTGAATTTAAGGACAACGGGCCCGGGATTCCATCGGATCTGATTAACAATATTTTTGACCCATTTTATACAACTAAGGAACCTGGTAAGGGAACCGGTCTAGGGTTGTCAGTATCTTTTATGATAATTGAACGGTTCGACGGAACGATCGAAGCGCATAGTCAAGAAGGTGTGGGCACAACGATGATAATTACGCTGCCGTTGCTGTTCAAAGATAAAACGGTTGAGTAAATAAAAATGGGACAAAGCGATAAAGGTGATAGTAGAAAGCTAAAGCTGTTGGTAGTTGATGATGAAGAAAACATGCGCCATATGCTTTCGGCACTTTTAACCAAATCGGATTATCAGGTCGAATCTGCTTCCAATGGACAGGATGCCCTGAAACGGGTGCAATCTTGCAAGTATAATTTTATTCTGTGTGATCTCAAAATGCCGCGAATGGACGGAATGGATTTTTTGATTGCAGCCCGAAGCTATCTATCTGCAACCACGGTAATTATGATGTCTGCGTATGGTACTATCGACAGAGCGGTTGAAGCGATGAAGAAGGGGGCTTACGACTTTATCTCAAAGCCTTTTAAGCCGGATGAGGTTTTGTTGGCGCTTAAAAAGGCCGAAGAGCGCGAACGTTTGAAACTCGAAAATGTTCGATTGAAAGAAAGGCTGCATGCAATCGAACAGGAATCTCAATTCGGCAACATGGTGGGTAAAAGCCTTGTGATGCAATCGGTTTTTAAGCTATCCATGCGTGTCGCCCAATACAACACGACGGTTTTAATCACCGGTGAAAGCGGCACCGGTAAGGAATTGATCGCGAAGGGAATTCATTTTAGCAGCAAACGTTCGGATATGCCGTTTGTTGCAGTAAACTGCGCAAGTATTCCTGAACAATTGCTTGAGAGTGAATTGTTCGGTTACAAAAAAGGTTCATTTACAGGGGCGGATAAAGACCGGCGGGGGTTATTTGCAGATGCAAACCATGGCACGGTGTTTTTGGATGAAATCGGAGAAATGCCGCTTTCTCTGCAAGTAAAGCTTTTGAGAGTTTTACAAGAAAGTGAGATCCATCCCATTGGCAGCTCAAAACCGGAAAAAATTGATGTGCGCGTTGTTGCAGCTACATCCCGAAATCTTGCCGAAGAAGTAAAGTCAGAGGAATTTCGGCAAGATCTTTATTACCGGCTAAATGTGTTACCAATTGAGCTTCCGTCTCTTCGTCAAAGGTCAGAAGATATTCCACTGCTTTGTCATTTTTTTCTGCGTAAGTACACACGCGCACTGAAGCGGGAGATTAAAGCGATATCGCCTGCTGCCATGGCCTGCATGATTTCCTATTCTTGGCCGGGTAATGTAAGGGAACTTGAAAATGTCATTGAGCGCGCAGTTGTTTTGGCCGATACCGATGTGTTAGAAATGGACTGTTTGCCTGACTCCATGATTAATCCTGCCCAGGCGGCCAATGAACCTGATCCTTTTTATGGTTTTTCGCTAAAGGTCGCTCGCCGCAATCTGGAAACTCGTTTAATCCAAAACGCCTTGAAGGCGACCAAGGGCAATCGAACCCAAGCCTCAAAAATATTGGAAATCAGCCATCCGTCGCTGCTTAGCAAGATAAAGGCTTATGACATAAAAGTATAGTTGCATCATGAATTCGCGCCGTTTTGAGACATCGGATTTCAGTCGGATGCTGAGCCGTTCAGTGCCCATCTCATCAAAAGACTTCCCCATGTGAATCCTGCACCAAAGGCGGTGAAAAGAATCCAGTCGCCTATTTTGAGATCCCCTTGCTGATAGTATTCCGATAGGGCCAGGGGAATTGTCGCCGCGGTGGTGTTGCCGTAACGGTCAATATTGATTGCAACCTGTTCTGGATTGAGTTTGAGTTTCTTGCCGACGGCATCAATAATTCGAAGATTTGCCTGGTGGGGAACTAATAGTCTTAAATCGTGACTTGATAGATTGTTGCGTTCTAAAAGAGTTGCCGATGTTGTCGCCATACCGTTAATGGCTTGTTTAAAGACAGGCTTGCCGTCTTGATATAAATAATGCTCTTCATTTTCGACTGTTTGATGCGTCGCAGGTTTTAAACTGCCGCCTGCTTTCATATAAAGATATTTTTTCCCGAAACCATCCACGCGTAGTATAAAATCCTTTACTCCTAAATCGGGGTCATCGGTTGCTTCCAAAATGACGGCACCGGCTGCATCGCCGAACAGGATGCATGTGTTGCGGTCCTGGTAATTTGTTATCGCACTCATTTTATCCGCACCGATAACCATCACCTTTTTATGGCGACCTGATTCGATGAATTGTGATGCTGTAGATAACGCACAAACAAAACCAGTACATCCGCCGCTTAGATCGTATCCCCAGCAATTATTCGCAGCTAACGCTTCTTGGACAAGCGCTGCGGTGGTAGGAAACATCATGTCCGGTGTCACGGTAGCGACGATAATTAAATCGAGTTCGTCGGCGGACATGCCTCTTTGATTGAGCGCCTTTTCCGCGGCACACACAGCCATATAAGAAGTGCCTTTGTCTTTATCTAAGATCCGTCGTTCTCTAATTCCGGTTCGGGTTACGATCCATTCATCGTTCGTATCCACCATTTTTTCTAGGTCGGCATTGGTTAGTTTATTTTCAGGCACATAGTGTCCAACAGCTGTGATAATAGCGCGCATCACTTTTCCTCCAAACAATTACAGGGCTCCATCAAACGAACCATGGACAAGTGTCGATAAGATGGCATGTCAATATTTACTCATTTGATTTACAACGATTTGAAAACAGGCAGCATAGTTGCGCGTACGGTAGCACAGCGTATTTGACCATGCAATGATTTTCAGATGGGCGATGGCGTTGATAGGGACGGCGGACAATTGAAAAGCGGATCGCAAAAATACGCAACGCTAATCATCCGTATCCCCAATAGATTTTGGTATTTGTGTAATGAGCGCAATTCAGGAAATTCGGGACAGGTAACACGTTGATTGGGGTAATGAGGGATGCGTCGGGATCATACAAAAAGGCATGTTTGAATTGAGGTGTTAAAATATTTTTGCTATCACGGGAGTCAAATTTTCAGTTATGCTGCCCATTGATTTTATTTCTAAGTTTGCCGGAACATTTGAACGTAACAACTTTGCGCTCACGCAATATCAAATCAGCGCCGGTTGCGGGGTTGCGTCCACGACGCTTTTCTTTGTTTTTGACACAAAATTTACCAAATCCGGAAATGAGGACGTCATCACCATGTGCAAGCGTGCCTTTGATGATATCTAGCATGGATTCAATGATTTCAACCGATTTTTTTTTTGTAAACCCAAGCTCATGCACTTTTGCGACTATATCGCTTTTTGTTAAAGCCATGGCGCCTCCTCATTGCAGATTGTGTTCCATTCAAAATTGGTTTGATTCAGCGAAACTGATGTGACTATCTCTTCCTCTCATGATTACTAACCCTTAAATTATATTATAAATACAACATTTTATCAAGGGAAAAAAGATACATTACGGCCAATTAGACGCAAGGTGCGGGAGGGTCCTCATCCGGTTCAGTCTCGCCATTTTGAGGCTGTAGTTCGTCTATTTTTTCCAGAATCGAGCCAACCTTTTCCATAATTTGATCAATTTCCGTTTTGATTTTTTGTTCATCATAGTCAGGCATTGTGTGCTCCTTTAAAACTCACGCGTGGGGGTTGAATATGCTGTAGTTTGCCGATATATTGTCTCAAACTTGAGACGGTAAACAAAAAGGGATTCAGATATACCCCTGAATCCCTTTAAGTTTTTTTAATGCAAAGGTGGAGCCGACGAACAGACTTGAACTGTTGACCTGCTGATTACGAATCAGCTGCTCTACCAACTGAGCTACGCCGGCAATGCGCGAAAGAAATTAAGGTATTTATGTCTCAAAATCAAGTAAAAAAAACGACCGCAGCACTCCTGAATGACATCTGTAAAGCAAAGGCCCGGAACATCTGCACCGGAGTTGGTAATGCACATTCAGCATACATGATCGCCCGTTGCTACAAAGAAAGACCCGCGCCGTTAATGTTGCTGGCGGCTACCACTGAAGTTGCGCAGCGTTTCATGGAAGACCTAACCTTTTTCATTGGGTCGACAACGGCACCTATATTTTTTTTCCCGCCGTACAATATTTTGCCATTTAAGTTTATCGCATACCACAACGACACCGCGGCCAAACGAATCGAAATTTTGTATCGTCTGATAACGCATGAGCGCCCGCCATTGATTGTTACAACCATTGCGGCGCTTTTGCAGAAAATTGTTCCCAAAAAAACACTGACCGAATACGCCGAGCTTGTCATGGAGGGCGAAGAGATCGCATATGATCGGTTGGCAGCCAAACTTGTTGCCGGCGGATACACCCATACCACGCTGGTGGAAGAGCCGGGAGATTTTTGCGCCCGGGGCGGCATCCTGGATGTTTATTCACCGCTACATGCAGATCCTATTCGCATCGAGCTTTTTGGGGACATGGTCGAGTCGATTCGGTTTTTTTCAGCAACCACTCAGCGAAAGCTCAACAACATTTCCGAAGCGATAATCTTGCCCGCCAAGGAGGTTGTTCTTGATTCGGATCAGTTGGATCAAATCGTTGGACGAATAAGAAGGCGCGCGGCGCGAATGGAGTTGCCGGTATCGCAGGTGCGGGTACTTATCGAACGGATAAAAAAAGAGGGAATTTTTCCCGGCGCCGAAAGTTTAATCGCGTTGATGTATCCTCAGTTGAGCACACTTTTCGACTACCTGCCGGAAGATACCCATTTTTTTCTGAGCGAACCGGACGAACTGGATGAGGCCGCGCAAAAGTTGATGCAACAGGCAGATGAAAACTATCGCTTAGCCTGTCGTGAAAACAAGCTATGCGTGGAACCGGTCAATCTGTATCTGCCCTGGACCGAAGCTCAAAACCGCCTGCAGTCCAAAAGCACAACCGCCTTCAAAATGTTGCCGGTCATCTCATCCAGGGAATCCGGGGCCCCTGGCGCACCGTCCTCGCACTATCAGTTCGAATTTGAAGACAATACCGAACTCACCGGTGCCATCCGGCAACGTCATGACAAAGGAAATCTGCTGGCGCCATTGGCGCAATGGATTGCGGATAAAAAAAACAGCGGATTCGTAACGATCATAACCGTGCGCACGTCGACCCAGGCGGATCGACTAAATTCACTATTGGCGCCTTATGACATCCAGTTGCCGGTCATCTCCCAATTTCCGGATGAACACCGCAATTCAGGTTTGGTTTATCTGTGTATCGGCCGCATGTCCGCCGGCTTTGTTTGGCCGGAACAGGGGCTGGCCGTATTGACGGAAGACGAGATCTTCGGGCCGAAACGCCACCGAAAAAAAAGAGCGGCTTCAAAAATCAAAACCGGTCTGATTGCTTTTGAAGATATGTCCCAAGGCGACCTGGTGGTGCATAAAGATCATGGCATCGGCCGTTATGACGGCCTGACCAAGCTGCAGTTGAACGGCAAAACCAATGATTTTCTGCTTATAACGTACAAGGACGACGACAAGCTTTACCTGCCGGCGGATCGTATGGGGATGATCCAGAAATACATGGGCGTCGACGGCATCGAGCCGGTACTGGATCGTATGGGCGGAAAATCGTGGCAGCGGGTGCGGGAAAAAGTCAAGCGGTCGGCGGAAAAAATCGCGGGTGAACTGCTCAACATCTACGCCGCCCGTGAGGTGGTCCGGGGGTACCGTTTTTCGGGCTTGGATACCTATTTCAGCGATTTTGAAGCCAGTTTCCAGTTCGAGGAGACCGCTGACCAACTCAAGGCCATCGATGATGTGCTTGCCGACATGCAGACCGACAAACCGATGGACCGGTTAGTGTGCGGTGATGTGGGGTATGGTAAAACTGAAGTCGCTTTGCGGGCTTCGTTTTTAGCGGTCAATGACGGCAAGCAAGCCGCCCTGCTTGTACCAACCACCGTTTTAGCGGAGCAACACTATACCACGTTTAAAGATCGCTTTGCCAATTACCCTATAAATATTGCCTGTCTCAGCCGGTTCAGATCGCGGGCCAATCAAAAAAATATCCTGGCACAACTGGCTGAAGGGCGAATCGATATCATTATCGGCACCCATCGCTTGCTGCAAAAGGATGTCGTCTTTAAAGATCTTGGGCTGCTCGTTTTGGATGAGGAGCAACGCTTCGGCGTCAAACACAAAGAACGACTCAAGAAGTATCGTAATTCAGTGGATGTACTGGCGCTGACCGCAACACCGATACCGCGCACCCTGCACATGTCATTGATGGGCATTCGGGATATCAGCGTCATTTCCACGCCGCCGGAGTTGCGGCAACCGATCATCACCTATCTGTCGGAATTCGACGACGCCGTCGTTGCCGAGGCCATTCGCGCGGAATTGGGGCGCAAGGGGCAAATTTACTTCATCCACAACAACATCAACTCAATCGAAAGCATGGCCGCGCACATCCGCAGATTGGTTCCGGAAGTTCGTTTGGATATCGCACATGGCCGTTTGGATGAAAAAACACTTGAAAAGGTCATGATGCGCTTTATGCGTAAAGAGCTTGATCTGTTGCTCTGCACAACCATTATCGAGTCGGGTATCGATGTGCCTACGGCCAATACAATCCTGATAAACCGCGCCGATCGTTTCGGGTTGGCCCAGATTTACCAATTGCGTGGTCGCGTGGGCCGCTCGGATGAGCAGGCCTACGCCTATCTGTTTATTCCCAAGGATAGCGCCCTTGGCAAGGACGCGCAAAAACGGCTGAAGGTGTTGATGGAACACTCGGATTTGGGGTCCGGGTTCCAGATCGCCATGAGCGACTTGCGCATCCGCGGTGGCGGCACGATTCTGGGAGCGTCTCAGTCCGGGCATATCGCTGCCGTCGGCTACGAAATGTTCCTCGACTTGATGGAAAATGCGATGGCGGATTTGAAAGGCAAAGCGGTGCAACCACCGCTGGAACCGGAAATCAACGTGCCGATGAGTGACTACCTGCCCGAATCCTACATTGCCGACATTGACCAACGGTTGGGGGCTTATCGGCGTTTAACGCGTATGACCCGTCTGAAGGAAATCGCGGATTATAAAGCCGAGTTGGTCGATCGCTTCGGCCTTTTACCCAAGGAAGCCTCCAACCTGTTGTTGAAGATCATGCTGCGCGTGCTGGCGATTCAGTCCGGCATCAAACGAATCGATCTGCAGGACGGGTGGGTGTCATTGCATTTTTCGCCGGAACACCTTGATGACCGGGACGCGTTGGTTAAATGGATATTTGCCCACAATGAGCGCTTCAGTTTTACCCCGGATCATATTTTACGAACCCGGTTGCCCGCGGGCGGCCTGAGGCGGCATCTGACCGAAACCAAAAACCTATTGAAAGAAATTACGCAACATGTTAACGGCTGAAAGGTTTAAGGGCTGCGGAAAATGTCATTTGGAAACACCTGACACACAAAGATGCCATGCACATACAAGCGCGAAAAAATTTCATATTTTCAAAAATAATCGCTATGGCGGTAAGCCTGATGATACTATCGGCTTGCGGCGAAAACGCCTCCGTCACCCCTCCCGACTACCTGATTCGTATTGGGACCCGCGTGGTTACCCGTTTTGATTTTGAGCGCGCCTTTGAAATTACTAAAACAGCATATCCACACAATGTGTTGCAAAAAAAAGAGGCCATGAAAGAAGCGCGGCTGCGCTTGCTGAATCAATTGACCGAAGAACTCGTGCTGCAACAACGGGCTTTCGAAATCGGCGTAAAGGTGACCGAAACCGAATTGAACGCGGCGATTGACGGTATAAAACAAGACTACCCCGAAGGGATGTTTCAACAAACCCTGCTTGAAAATGCGATTTCGTTTGAAAGCTGGAAAAACGGATTAAAGAATCGCCTGTTGATGGAAAAGGTGATCGCCAGCGAATTGGAAGATCGCATTTCCATTTCCCAGGACGATATTGCCAAGTATTACCGCGAACACGTTCTGGATGAAAACAAAATCAAGGAGCAAAACCAGGAAGATACCAATGCATTGATCATTAAGCATTTAAGACGCCAAAAAGCTGAACAGGCATACAAGACCTGGATTGAAAAATTACAACAATCCTATGAGATCGATATTAATTGGAAATTGTGGGAAAAAATTATTGATTCCTAAAAGCCTCGCAAAATTCGCGGCGACGGCAACAAGGAACTGTTTATGAATACTGAGCAACGAATTTTATTTCTTTTTATGCTAATGCTGACATTGGCCGTGTTGCAAACGATTGCGAGCGCATCGAGCGTCGGCGAACCGGATTCAAGCAATGCCGAAATCGTCGACCGCGTGGTTGCCGTCGTCAATAATGAAATCATCACGCTGTCCGACTTAAACGCGCGTTTAAAACCGTATGCCCAACGAATCGGTACTTCCGGTTATACCCCGGACAATGAGCGCCGGCTTATCTATCAAGTACGGGAGGACATCCTTCAAAAGTTGATCGATCAGAAACTGACCGATCAGGAAATAAAACGGTATCGCATTCAGGTCGGTGAAAATGAGATTGATCAGACCATCGAGCGGATCAAGCAAAGCAAGTTTCTCACCGAGGAAGAGTTTCGGGAAGCGTTGCGGATCGACGGCTTAACCCTGGCTAAATATCGGGAGCAACTCAAGGAACAGCTTCAACGCCGCAAATTACTCAATTTTGAAATCAGCTCCAAAATTGTTATCACCAAAGAGGATGTCCTTGATTACTATCAGGCGCACCCGGAAAAATACGGAATCAAGAAAAAGTATCATCTTAAAAGCATCGTTTTGCGGATACCGGCTTTAGCCGATGACCAGGAAAAAGCGGCCTATCTGCAGACCATGCAAACCATCCGCGGCGCAATTGTCGCCGGTCACCCCTTTGAAACGGCGGCTGAAAAACTGGCCGCGCCCGGCGTACCGGTCAGAACCGCCGATTTGGGCGCGATAGAGACCGGCAGCCTTTCACCCCAACTTAAAGATGCATTGGCAACGCTCTCAGCCGGTGACATCACCGATGTTTTGAATACGGATCAGGGTTACCAGATACTGTTGTTAAGCCGGACGGAAAATGCCGCGGGACGTTCCCTGGAAGAGGTTACACCGGAAATCGAAGACCTGCTGTACAATCAAATTGTGGATAAAAATTTTCAGCAGTGGCTTAAAGAACTGCGCGAGCGCTCGCACATAAAAATAATTCGGTAGGGCGTCAACCCCGCATTGGAAGATAAAGCCATTTCGCTAGTGCCCATCCGGAAATGGTAGATTTTAATTCCCGGCAAGGCCCGAGTCATGCTGTTTCGAGGAATCTAATAATGCGAGAACGCCGCCGGGGGCCAAAAGATGCCATTTGCGGATGGACACGCGCTAATTTAAAGGTAGCATATGCCGGATACGCACGAACGATCATTTGGACGCTATTTGGAAGCGCTACGACTGGAAAAGGGCATCAGTCTGGAGGATGTGAGTGCGCAAACCCGAATTGGCCGGGATATTCTAATCGCCCTGGAGCGCGAAGACCACCGCCGACTCCCGGACGAAGTTTTTGTCAAAGGTTTCTTAAGGGCCACGGCCAAGGTGATCGGCGCGGAACCGGATGAAATTATCCGGCGATATGACGCCGATTTGAAAGCGCTGCGTGACTCACAACAGCAAGAAGCCGATATGAGTCGCACGCGGCAATATTATTGGTTGCGTTTATTTGCCGTTGTGATCCTGTTGGGCGCAATTATGGCCGCGTCGGTTTACTTGACCGGCAGCCGCAGGGAAACATCACGTCAGGTCCATGCCCCGGCCGAGGTCGACAAAACAGTAGCTCAAACGCCTGTTGCGCCAAAGGTGCAACACCAAGCGGCCCCGGTCCAAACGTCCAAACAAAGGGCGGTCGACACACATCGATTGAAGGTGATCGCTACCAAAGAAACATGGTTGAAGGTGATTGTTGACGGGCAGCGTCCCCGGGAGTTTGAAATGACACCGGGCATGCAGATTCGACTTGAGGCCGAAAACCAATTTAACCTGTTGGTCGGAAACGCCGCCGGCGTGGCGATTACACTAAACGACAAACCGGTGGGGGTGCCCGGTGCGACCGGCCAAGTGGTGGCGCTTGAATTGCCCTGATGAATAACGACCGGCAATGCCGGTGAGCGAATGAAAGCAAGGAGCGGTGGCGCCGCGACCGTTCCCGAACACTGTTTACAATAGGCCGTCACCGAGATAAAGCCCATGTATGATCAGAACCGAATCCTTGTTGACAGCGTCAAACGCCTTATACGCCGCGGTGCGACATCTCATCTAAAAAAAATAGTCAATAAAACACACGGGGCCGACCTCTCGGTCGTGTTTCGCTCCTTGTCCCTGTCGCACCAGAAGCTGGTTTTCGGCATGATGGACGACGTGGAGCAAAAAGGTGTTCTGTTCAACGAGTTGGATGAGGATTCCTTTGTTGAATTTGTGGAAGACCTGGACCTGGACTTGTTGGTCAAAGTATTGGAAAACATGTCGGCGGACGATGTTGCCGGTTTGGTGGACCGGTTGCCCGAGGAAAAGGCAAGTGCGGTTCTCGAAAAAATGCAGCGGGAAGGGTCCGAAGAAGTTGAGGACCTGCTCACCTACGAAGACGATACCGCCGGTCGTATCATGGTGCCGGATTTCGTGGCGGTGCATCAGGATGTCACCGCCCGCGAAGCCGTCGCCTCTTTGCAGAAAGAATACATCGATGTCGAGATGCCCTTTTACCTGTACGCCGTCGATGAAACCAATCGGCTGGTTGGAGTGAGTTCATTGCGGCAATTGGTGGTTGTGCCGCCCGATAAACCCCTGCGCAGCTTCATGACCACGGACGTGTTTTCCGTGTCCACCGATATGGACCAGGAAGAGGTTGCCAAAATTGTCGCTCGCTACGATATCCTGGCCGTACCGGTTGTGGACGAGAACAATCGCTTGGTCGGTATCATTACAGTGGATGATGTCATCGACATCTTCCGCCGCGAGGCCACCGAAGACATATTGAAAATGGCCGGTGTCGGCGAAGAGTTCGTCGAAACCAAATCGGTTGTCAAAAGCACGCGCATCCGGCTTCCCTGGCTGTTCGCAAGTTGTCTCGGGGGAATATTCGCCTTTTACATAATCGGCCACTTCGAGCAATCGTTGAGCCAATTGACGTACCTGGCCGCGTTTATTCCGGTCATCATGGGCATGGGGGGCAATATCGGCACCCAATCATCGACCATTGTGGTGCGTGGTTTGGCAACCGGCCGCATCAGTTCGCGGGATCTGTGGTCAGTGGTGTTCAAGGAATTGGCCGTCGGATTCATCTTGGGGCTTGTTTACGGAGCGTTGATCGGATCGGTTGCCCAAATGCGCTTTTCACTCTGGGCTCTGGCCGCGGCCGTGGGATTGGCCGTGGTCTCATCTATGTCCATTGCGGCCCTGGTCGGCTCACTGGTGCCCATGGTCTTGTCGCGCATTGAAGTCGATCCGGCCGTTGCATCCGGCCCCTTTGTGACCACGGCCATCGACGTGATCAGTGTCTTTTTTTATTTTAAGATAGCAACGACCATGCTCGGGATATGACCGGATGCCCGATTTCAACACCGAAGCGATTTTACTTCGGCGCGTCGAATATGGCGACAGCGATTTAATCCTTACGTTTTTAAGCCGGCAGCGCGGTAAGATCGCCGTCATCGCCAAAGCGGCCAAAAAAAGCAAAAAACGCTTTGCCGGCACTCTGGAGCTGTTTTGTTTACTGCAGTTGGTCATCAGCGAAACGCGCAGTAAAGGGCTTGCGGTATTAAAAGAAGCCGACCTGCTGGATCCGTTTGAGCAGATTCGGGTAGACATTCAAAAAACCGCTTACGCCAGCTACTGGACGGAAATGCTTTACAATTGGCTGGAAAAAGAGCAACCCCAGCCCAGGCTCTTTGCATTATTGAAAACCGCGCTGGCGACGCTGGGCGGCGGGACCATCACACCGGCGGTGACATCGATTCTGTTCCAGATGCAGTTTTTAAGCATTTCGGGATTGGCACCGAACTTGTCGGCGTGCTGCCACTGCCGAGCCGACCTTACCCGGTTGCCTGCCGAGCATTTTGCCGTTGATCTGTTGAAAGGCGGCTTGGTGTGCAGCCGTTGCGGACGGGCGGACACCGGCCGGCTCGGTTTACGGCGGCAAACCATTTTGCAGTTGCGCTGGGTGCAAAGCGGTGATTGGGACAAAGCCTGCCGGATGCGCTTTAGCCCGACCGCCATCGGTGAGGCCGAGAAGTTTTTGGAGGCGTTTGTGCCGTATCATTTGGGAAAAACAATTAAAAGTTTGAAGATATTGCAACAGATTCGAGGTTAAACCGGCTGGACAATAGCCTGACGGCGATGAGGATGCGGATCATCCGCGCCTGCCGCACATGACACAACCATGATGATTCAAAATCAGCCAAAGGGGAATAATAAATGTATTTTCAAGATGTCATTTTAACACTTCACAAGTTTTGGGCACGCAAGGGCTGTGTTCTCGTGCAACCTTACGATATGGAAGTCGGCGCCGGAACCTTTCACCCGACCACGTTACTCAAAGCATTGGGGCCTGAATCCTGGAATGTCGCCTACGTGCAGCCCTCACGCCGTCCTACGGACGGTCGCTACGGCGAAAATCCGAATCGTTTGCAGCACTACTACCAATACCAGGTGATTTTAAAGCCCTCGCCCGCCAATGTCCAACAACTCTACCTGCAGAGCATGAAGGATTTGGGCATCGACGCCCTTGAACACGATATCCGGTTCGTGGAAGACGATTGGGAATCGCCGACCCTGGGCGCGTCCGGCCTGGGCTGGGAAGTCTGGCTGGACGGCATGGAAATCACCCAATTTACCTATTTCCAACTGGCCGGCAGTATTGAACTGCATCCCATCTCGGTGGAATTGACGTATGGCCTGGAACGAATCGCCATGTATCTGCAGGGCGTTGACAATGTGTTTGACCTCAAGTGGAATGAAACCATTACCTATCGCGACGTGCACCACCAGCAGGAAGTTGAGCAGTCAACGTATAATTTCGAGTTGGCCGATGTCGATTTTCTACTCGAATTCTTCAATAAGTACGAAGCGGAAGCCCAGCGTGTGATCAAGCACAACATGGTCCTGCCGGCCTACGAATACTGCTTGAAATGTTCCCATACCTTTAATTTACTGGACGCCCGCGGTGCCATCAGTGTTACGGAACGTACCGGTTATATCGGCCGCATTCGCAACCTGGCGCGTGCCTGCGCCGAAGCATACCTGAAACAGCGCGAGGACATGGGGTTTCCATTATTAAAAGAAAACTAAACCAATCAATTAACTTGCATTGAAACCAAATAGTGGGGTGAGTATGGCCAGCTTATTGCTCGAAATAGGATCCGAAGAAATTCCGGCCGGATACATTGAACCGGCGTTGCAAGCAATGGTAAACACATTGCAGCATAAATTCAAAAATGCCCGCATCGATCATGGTGCCTTTCACACCTATGCCACACCGCGACGGTTGGCCGTTAAAGTCGACGACGTCGCCGCAAAGCAGATTTCGGTAACCACGGAATTGACCGGCCCGCCGAAACAAGTGGCCTTTGCCGCGGATGGCAAACCAACCGTCGCGGCACACAAGTTTGCCGAAAAAGCCGGGGTCAAAGTTTCCGCGCTCAAAACCAGGCAAACCCCCAAGGGCGAATACCTGTGCGCCCGCGTCACCGAACGGGGCCTTGCCACCAGCACACTCTTAAAAACCATCTTGCCGGAAGTCGTCAAGTCGGTGCCCTTTCCCAAAACCATGCGCTGGGGCACATTGAAAGTCAATTACGCCCGCCCCATCCATTCGATTGTCGCCCTGCTCGGAAGTAAACTGATCTCCTTTAATTACGGCAACATCAAAAGCGGGCGATACTGCTTCGGACATAGCTTCATGCAGCCCGGCAGGATCAAGCTCAGCGAACCCGGAGAATATGTCCAAAAACTAAAAGACGCCCGGGTGATTGTCGATATCGGTGAGCGCAAGCAACACATCGCTGCCGACGTCGCCAAAACCGCCGCCGCATTGGGGGGGCAAGTGCTGCCGGATGAAGACCTGCTGGCAATCAACACCAATTTGGTCGAGTATCCCATCGTGGCCGCCGGACGGTTCGAAGACAAATACCTGGAAGTGCCCGATGAAGTTCTCATCACGGCCATGCGCGAGCATCAGAAGTACTTTGCCGTCACCGCCGAAAACGGCAACCTGCTGCCGCACTTTATTTGCGTCAACAACACGATCACCAAGGATGTGGACGTGGTGACCACCGGCCATGAACGGGTATTGCGGGCCCGCCTGGAAGACGCCCGTTTTTTCTACCACACCGATTTGAAGATCGATCCGGCCGATTGGGTTGAGCGGCTGGAAGGTGTTTTGTTCCAAGCCAAACTCGGATCGATGCGCGCCAAAGTAAAACGCGTGAAGACGTTGGCCGAGTACCTGGCCGGCGTCGTGGATGCCGATCCCGCCCATCAGGGCAAGCACCCCAACCTGAAACAGAACGCGGGACGCGCCGCATGGCTCTGCAAGGCCGACCTTGTCAGCCAGATGGTGGGCGAATTTCCCAAACTGCAAGGCATCATGGGGCGGGTGTATGCCGCCAAAGCCGGTGAAGCCGCCGAGGTGGCCACCGCCATTGAAGAACACTATCGCCCCACCGCCTCCGGCGGTCGCTTGCCGCAAACAATCACCGGTGCCCTGGTCAGCATCGCCGACAAAATCGACTCCATCTGCGGCTGTTTCAGCGTCGGCCTGATCCCCACCGGGGCCTCGGACCCCTATGCTCTCAGACGCCAAGGCATCGGAATCATCCAGATCATGCGTGACCAGAATCTGTCCTTCTCCCTGGCGAAATTGATCGCCGTCGGCTTGCAGGGCTTTGAAGGCCGCCATGAAAAACCGGCCGCCGAACTGGCCGAACAAATCCTAGCCTTTCTGACTAACCGCATCACCCACATATTAAGCGAGGAAGGATTCGCCAAGGATATCATCGCCGCTGTGGTCGATGTCTCCGCCGATCAATTACCGGATGTCGTGCGACGCGTGCAAGCATTGCAGCAGATGAAGGCTCAGCCTGATTTCGAACCGCTGGCAATTGCTTTCAAACGGGCCGTCAACATATTGAAAAAAGCCGATTATGACCCCTGTGCGGATATGGGCTTATCCGTAAACGTCGATCTTTTCGAAGACCAGAGTGAAATCGATTTGCATGCGGCCTGCAAGGGCGTCAAAGCCAAGGTGGATGCCCTGCTGAACCAGGGGGACTACGCCGGGGCCTTGCTGGAAATAGCCACCCTGCGCGGTGTTGTGGACGCCTTTTTCGACGGCGTGCTGGTGATGGCCGATGATCGGAAAATACGGGCAAATCGATTTGCCCTGCTGGGCGAGATCGCGGCCCTGTTCGTCAACTTTGCTGATTTTTCCAAATTGTCGACCTAATTTTATACCGTTATCACTTTAAACCGAACGACCATAACGATTATTAAAGGAGAATTATCATGCCTTTCGATCCTTCAATGGATAAAGTTTTAAAAACCTGGAAATGCGAGGAAACCGGTTTGCAAGTATCGATCAACCAATACGGCGAGGCCCAGCCCAAATTGCAGATAGGTCCCCGCATACTGAAGAAAAAAGACGGCAGCGACCGGGCACCGGTCAAGGCCGGTCGCCTGACCATCGAAGATGTCCTTTGGCTTTATGACATCATCGATGACGTCAAGGACGAACTGTCGGATTTGGCCGGACCGGAGTGAACGCAATTAAAAATTAAGAATTAAGAAAGGAAAATTAAGGTCGTCGGATATCCAGAAAACCCAAGTGATTTATGGCTTCGATTTCCTGACAATTATTAACCCGGCAATAAAATACCTTTAAAATCGTGATTCCGGCGAGCGCCGGAATCAAGCGTCAATTCTGGATGCTGGATCAAGTCCGGCATGACGAAGGCTTACGTATTTAGTCGCCGAGGCACCTTTGCGAGACTGCCTGGATTCGCGCCGCAGTCTACCTCGTACTTGATACGGGGCGGGAATCCAGGAAATTATACAAGATGCGCAAATTACTTGTTACGGCGGCCTGCCGCAAGTAAGGGCTCGCGCAAAAATAATTTTCCATACCTGCGGGGAGCATAGATTTTTATATGGCACGGCACGATGACACGGCCTGTTGACGACGACGCCATTGTTCGTCCGGTTGTGACCGCCAAAACCCCCCAACTGGGTCCCGTAGCGGTTTTGGTGAGTAGTAAAACGGATTTGAATCCGCTTCGTCACGCCCTGCAACTGAATACTCCGGCACGACCCCTTTATAACAGCCAGCTTTACTATGGGGGGGACGATGCTGCTGGTCCGAGCATCGTCGGCCCCATAATCGGGGCGCCCTACGCCGCCATGGTCCTGGAAACCCTTGTCGCCTGGGGGGCCGAACGGTTTGTTTTTTTGGGGTGGTGCGGCGCCATTGATCCAAAGGTGGGCGTTGGGGATATTGTGGTGCCGTCCTGCGCGCTTATCGATGAGGGCACGTCAGTTCATTACGGGTATCCGTCCGCAGGTTTTTCGGAACCCTCCACCACGATCAGATGTGCGCTCGAAAGTGCACTGACCACTGCTCAATCGGACTTTAAAAGCGGCGCAATCTGGACTACGGATGCTGTATTTCGCGAGACGGTCCAGAAGGTCGGCCACCATCAGCAACAAGGCGTTCTGGCGGTTGAGATGGAAGTCGCGGCCCTGTTTTGCGTAGCCCGTTTTCGTCATGTGAAGCTGGGGGCGCTACTTGTTGTTTCAGACGATCTTTCAACCTTTAAATGGCGCCCCGGATTCCGAAGCCCTGAATTTAAAACCGGCCGCCGAAACGCCATCGAGGTGATTGCAACTTTATGCCGGACTCTATAGACCCCAATCTGCGCGCCAAAGTCGATCAAATCAGAAAAACCCTGCACCGGGCCAACTACCGCTACTACGTGTTGGATGACCCGGAGATGGCCGACAGCGAATACGACCGCTTGATGCAGGAATTGCTGCACCTGGAAGACGCCCATCCGGGCCTGTTTGAGGCCACCTCACCAACAGCAAAGGTCGGCTCGCCGCCGGTTTCCAAACTCGACACCAGCGTCCATACCATTCCCATGCTCAGTCTGGACAACGGGTTCAGCGATGCGGATATCCGGGATTTCGACCAGCGGGTGAAACGGTTTCTGGAAACCGAGGGCGACGTTTTGTATACCGCGGAACCGAAAATCGACGGCGTTGCCGTGGAAGTCGTCTATGTCAACGGCAAACTGACCACCGCCTCCACCCGTGGTGACGGCATTCGCGGCGAAGTGATCACCGCCAACGTCGCCACCATCGGCTCGGTGCCCCTGGAACTGCAACCCGCTTCATCGCAGGCCGACCCGCCGGCCTTGTTGGAATTACGCGGAGAAGTCTACATCGATAAAGCCGGTTTCGAGGCGTTGAACCGCAAGCAACTCGAAAACGATCAAAAAACCTTTGCCAACCCCCGCAATGCCGCCGCCGGTTCCTTGCGGCAGTTGGACTCCAAGGTAACCGCCGGCCGGCCGCTCAAGGCCTTCTTCTACGGCATCGGCGCCTGCAAAGGACTGACGTTTTCTTCGCAAGCCCAAATGCTCGAACACATCAAACAGCTTGGCTTCAGTGTCAATCCGTTGATTCGATCCCGTCTGACCGTCGATCAGATCCTGGACTTTTACCGCGAACTGGATCGCCAACGCCATGATTTACCCTATGAAATCGACGGCATGGTCATCAAGGTGGATCGTTTCGACTACCAGCAAACGCTAGGCAGTAAAGCCCGCAGCCCCCGTTGGGCCATCGCCTATAAATTCAAATCGGTTCAGGCCACAACCCACGTACGTGCGATCGAGATCCAGGTCGGACGCACCGGCGCCCTGACACCGGTGGCCCATCTGGCGCCGGTCAACATCGGTGGCGTGATGGTCAGCCGGGCCACCTTGCACAACGAAGAAGAAATCGCGAAGAAAGACATCCGCATCGGGGACACGGTTTTTATCGAGCGTGCCGGTGATGTGATTCCCAAGGTGGTCAAAGTTGTCACCTCGCTGCGCACAGGCAGGGAAGAAGTGTTTGACATGCCGCAAACCTGCCCGGTTTGCGGGTCTCAAGCGGTGCGTGAAAATACCGGCGGCGACCGCCTGGAAGCGGTATCGCGCTGTGCCAACATAAACTGCCCGGCTCAGCTAAAAGAGCGCGTGAAGCATTTCGCTTCCAAAGGCGCCTTCGATATCGAAGGCCTGGGAGACAAGCTGGTCGATCAATTGTTGACCAAAGAGCTGATCGCTTCACCTGCCGATCTGTTCCATTTGACCAGCGAAAAAGTTGCGGAACTGGAACGAATGGGAGCCAAGTCGGCGCAGAACTTGATCGAAGCGATCGCGCACAGCAAGCAACAGGTAACGCTGGCTCGTTTTATCTACGCGCTGGGTATCCGCCATATCGGCGAAAGCGCCGCCGGTCTGTTGGCGACCGCTTTTGGGGACTTGGACGCCGTCATGAACGCCACGGCCGACCAATTAACCGCTGTCGACGGGATCGGCGAGATCATGGTTGACAGCCTCAAGGCGTATTTCGCCGCCCAGGGCAACCGGGATCTGGTTGCAAGCCTGCGCGACGCGGGAATTGCACCGGCCCATGCGCCCAAAGCCCCGGCGGTGTCGACGCTCAGCGGCAAAACATTTGTTCTCACCGGCAAGCTCAACATCTTGACGCGCAATAACGCCAGGAAACAGATCGAACAGGCCGGCGGCAAGGTGACCGGTTCCGTGAGCCGCAAGACCGACTACCTGCTGGCCGGTGACGCCGCCGGTGCCAAGTTGCAAAAAGCTCAGGCGCTCGGCGTGACAGTCATCGACGAACAGACTTTTTTGGATCTTATCCAAGGGGAGGGCACCTAGTGTCCATCCGGAAATAGTAGATTTTGGCCCCTGGCGGCGTTCTTGCATTTTTAAAATGCGCAGGCATAGAGTGCTATGTCGAGGACTTTAAAAATGCGAGAACGTCGCCGGGGGCCAAGAGATGCCATTTCCGGATGGGCACAAATTAACAATTTTCAAGGGAGGCGTAATATGACGAACTACGTTAGAGCACATGTAATCATCACCGGACGGGTTCAGGGGGTTTTTTTTC
This sequence comes from Desulfobacterales bacterium, assembly GCA_028282295.1. Classification (GTDB taxonomy): domain Bacteria; phylum Desulfobacterota; class Desulfobacteria; order Desulfobacterales; family JANQIE01; genus JANQIE01. Next base: position 21,760 of record JANQIE010000202.1, read on the forward strand.
GAGTGGAGACCAACCGGGCCGCCGATCGGATAGGCGGTATATCGGGCTGGGTGCGCAATCTGCCGGACGGCACGGTTGAAGCGATTATGGAAGGAGAGAAAGACAAGGTCGACGCATTGATTGACTGGTGTCACCAAGGGCCGCCCAACGCCCGTGTCGATTCGGTCGATGTCGACTGGCAAACCTATCAAAATGAATTTAAAGTCTTTGAGATCAGGCGTTGATTCAACCGGACGCAGATGCCGGTGCATCCCGGTTCACCGCCGTCCAGCGTAAGGCGCGAAACACGTAAATCATGCTGTTTGTCGAAATCACGGCGATCCTAATCGCGATTCTCGCCACCTTGTCGATCGTCCGCAGTACACATAAGGTCGGCATTTCCCCGGTGCCCAGCACACGCAGGGCGCGCCAAGTCATTCTGGCTGCCGTGGCGGACCGGATAACCGGTGACGGACCGATCGTCGACCTCGGTTCGGGTTGGGGCCACCTTGCCCTTGCTGCCGCCCGTCGTTTCCCGGAGCGCCGGATCATCGGGTACGAATTGTCTCCGATTCCCTGGTGTGTATCGATCCTGCTGAAAAAAATCCTGGGCCGGCACAATCTCGTGTTCTATCGCCGGGATTATCTAAAAGCCGATCTGCCCGGTGCCGCGGCGTTTTTATGCTACCTGTTTCCAGGCGGCATGCAGGCCCTGGAAGAAAAACTGGCCCGAGAGAAAAAGCAGGTCCGGCTTATCGTGAGCAATACCTTTGCCCTGCCCCGGGTCGCCCCGGATGAACTCATTCGCCTCAAAGATATCTACCGCACACCGATCTACATCTACCACAAATCGATTGCTTCAATGACCCAAAGCCTCTGAACCAAACCTGCCGTATTCAATCTGAAATACTTGTCTTTTCTAGCGTGGTCACACCTGTCACGCGCTACTTGAAATTCAGCGTCGATTGTGATAGGCGTATTCAAAATCTACTATACTTACTGCTTTGGTTGTCGGCGGCCAATGGAGTCCTACTGACCCCAAGTTAAAGCGGAGGATGGAATGGAACTGAAAATTATCAAAAACTTACCGCGATTTTTTGTGTACTTCACAATCCTTGTTTTTGTTAGCTGCACCCCTGCCACATACAATGTTCGCGACAATTTCAAACCTGCTGAAAACAAAGTGTCGAAGATTCTTATCATGCCCCTCGACATTGAATTGTCGGAACTAACGGCCGGCGGCCTTAAAGAGCCCAAAGCCGATTGGACCCAAGCTGCCAAAACGCATATCATGAGCGCGTTGGATAAATCGATGCGAGCGGTAAACGCAAACATCCAAAGTTGCGATCCGTCCGTGGAGACCCCCGAGCAGGCCCGCATCAACCAGCAGCTCAGCAAACTCCATGAAGTGGTCGGGGGGACAATCCTGATTCATAAGTATATTCCGGCGTTCAATCTCCCGACAAAAAAAGATTCCTTTGATTGGACCCTCGGTGGCGGTGTCAAGACGCTTAAAGACCTGTACGACGCCGACTATGCCATGTTTATCTACATTCGCGACAGCTATGCCAGTGGCGGCCGCAAGGCGCTCATCGTCGGTGCCGCGCTTTTGGGCGTTACTGTTCAGGGAGGTGCGCAACGTGGTTTTGTTTCCCTTGTCGATTTAAATACCGGTGACATTGTCTGGTTCAATCGCATTGCTCGCGGCCACGGCGATTTGCGATCCGAGAAGCCTGCGACCGAAACGGTGACCTATTTGCTGAAAGGGTGCCCGCTATGATTCGATTTTGCCGTTATTTGCCCGTCGTCGTCATGTTAGCCTTTTTTTTGATGTCATGTGCCACGGCACCCGTCAGCGACGTACGTCCCGGCCAAACGCCCGAATTGGAATCCGACGAAGCCGGGCTGTGGATGCACATGGACAAGATCGAAAAAAAGCTAAAACACTCCGATCGTATTGAGACCGATGCGGACCTGAATCAATATGTGCGGGATATCGTTGCCAAACTTAAGCCGGAACTTGCCGATGATCTCAGGATTTACATCGTCAGAACGCCTCATTTTAATGCTTCCATGGCGCCCAACGGATTTATGCAATTGTGGACCGGAGCATTGTTACGCTGTGAAAACGAGGCCCAGCTTGCATACATTATCGGCCATGAGATCGGCCACTACCAAAAACGGCACAGCCTGCAGCAGTGGCGCGTTATGCGTAATACGTCCAGTACCTTGGCGTTTGTGAGTCTGGCTACCGCCGTCGCCGGGGTCGGCTTTGTCGGTGATGTCGCCAGTTTGGTTGCCGTTGCCGGTGTCTTCGCATACTCCAGGGATCAGGAGCGCGAGGCGGACCAGATCGGATTTGACCTCATGGTCAAGGCGGGCTACGATCCACTGGAGGCCGTTAAAATCTGGCAGCAAATGGAAAAGGAGCGTGAAGCGGCCAGGGATAAAAAACAATTTATTCTTTTTGCTACCCATCCCAAAGCCGAGGAACGGATTGAAACCTTGAAGACACTGGCGCAGCAGTTGACGGGCACAAGTGGCGAACTTGATGGTTTCAAAACCCCGTATACAGCGGCTACGGCGACCTTTCGCCCTCAGTGGCTGCGTGACGAACTACGCAAACGCAAGTATAATGCGAGTGAAGTGGTGTTAAACAACCTGTTGGAAAGCGGCGCCGATCCGGCGCAAATGTGTTTTTTTCAAGGCGAGTTGCACCGCTTGCGCGCCGAAGAGCACGATCTGAAGAAATCGGTCGATTGTTATGCCAAGGCCATCGCCCATGAGAATACACCGGCGGTAGCGCATCGGTCGATGGGGTTGTTGCAATGGAAGCTAGGCCAAAAAGACGATGCCGTAAGATGCTTCAAAAATTATCTTGAAGCCGCACCGGATGCAAGTGATCTTGATATGATTAAAGCCTACATTGACGAATTGGAGTTGGAAAATGAATAAGCGCTTTTTTATTTTTATTGCAATTATACTATTACTGTCCGCGTGTGTTCAGTACAAACTGGTTGAGACCGGTAAACCGCAACTGCTGGCACAAGCATTTGAAGTCGAACCGCAAATTAACTGGAGTAAAACGGCATATAAAAAGATCGAAAAATGGACCGTGGACGGACCGGCGCTTGAGGCCATCACGTTTTACAAAGGATATGTGGACGGTGAATCGTTGTATACGATTCACAATGCCCAAAAAAACTTGCCGGTTTATCGTAACAGCATGACACCGAATGAAATCATGGAGTTTTTTGTCGACAGTTTAATTGCCGTTGACCGGGCAGGATATGAATGGGCCAATTTCAGTGCAAGCAAGGCTACAACCAGCGGTCTGAGGCCGTTTAAGTTCGCAGAACAGCGAGGGTTTCGTTTTGATTTGGAATTCTCGTCCGCCAATGGATTAAAGTACAAGGGATTTGTCATCGGTTCCGTGATTGAGGAAAAGCTTTACCTGATCTGCTATTCCGGCGAGAAGCAGCACTACTATCCGAAATATAAGGCGGCCGCCGAAAAGGTTGTCGCTTCCCTCAATTTGGTTGAACACAACCAGTAATTTTTTTAACCAAATCACTCAAACAACGCATCCACAAACCGAGCTGCGTCAAAATCCTGCAAGTCTTCGATTTGTTCGCCGATGCCGATGTATTTCAGCGGAATTTGCAGGGTGTCGCAGATGCTGACGACGATACCGCCTTTGGCGGTGCCGTCCAGCTTGGTGAGGGCCAAACTGCTGATTTCCAGTGCGTCATTGAATTGTTTGGCCTGGGAAACGGCGTTTTGACCGGTGGTTGCGTCCAACACCAACAGGGTTTCGTGGGGCGCGTCCGGCAGTTTTTTACTCAGCGCCCGCTTGATCTTCTTCAATTCTTCCATCAGATTGACTTTGGTGTGCAGCCGGCCGGCGGTGTCGACAATCACCACATCGATACCGCGTGCCAGGGCCGCCTCGACGCCGTCAAAGGCCACGGCGGCCGGGTCGCTGTTGGCCTTGTGCTTGACGATGTCGGTGCCGGCCCGTTCGGCCCAGATGGTCAATTGCTCGATGGCGGCGGCGCGGAAAGTGTCGGCCGCAACAATCAGCACCTTTTTGCCGTCGGCGGTGAAGCGGGCGGCCAATTTGCCGATGGTGGTAGTTTTGCCCACGCCGTTGACACCGATCACCATGATGACATGCGGTTTGGCCGCCGGGGACGAGGTGTCGGCCGGTTCAGGATGCAGACGGGCAACTATGCTGTCCTTGAGCACCGACGTCAACTCCTGAACCGTTGATACTTTTTTGGCTTTTTTACGAATCTGGTCGATGAGATCCATGGTGGTCTCAACGCCCATGTCCGATGTGATCAGCAGCTCTTCCAACTCCTCCAGCAACTCTTCGGTCAATGCTTTTTTGCCCGCAAAGACATTCTCCAGCCCGGAGGACAATCCCTTGCGGGTTTTGCTCATCCGTTTGCGCAACCGTTTGAAGAGGCCGATTTTAGGGGCGGGGGCGTCCGCCGGCGGTACCGGGGCAGCCGGCGGCTCTCCGGCCCGGGGGGCGGGTTGGGGCGCTTTTTCCGGTTCAACTTCCGGTTGCAGGGCGGCGATGTCCGCTTGACGCTCCGTGCGCGTTTCTTCAGGCAGTGCCGGGGCCTGTGGCTCCGGGGGCTGTTCCGGGGGTTGGGGTGTATCCTGTTTTTTTTTCTTCTTAAACCACTTAAATGCCATAATTTACCGTTTCTACTGTTTCCGGATATAACTTAGATGATGGGTCATGTCAGGCTGCAACGGCTGATTTTTCAAAATTGACCGATACCAGTTTGGATATTCCTTTTTGTTCCATGGTCACACCGAAAAGCGTGTCCGCAAACTCCATGCTTTTCTTGTTGTGGGTGATCATGATGATCTGCGATTTTTCACCGATGAGTTTCAACAGGTTGTTGAACCGGTGCACATTGGCTTCATCCAGGGGGGCATCGATTTCATCCATCAGGCAAAACGAGGCCGGGCGGATCAGGAAGATGGCGAAGATAAAGGCAATGGCCGACAGCGCCTTTTCGCCACCGGAAAGCAGGCTCATGCGGGTCAGTTTTTTGCCGGGGGGATGAATCATGTATTCGACCCCGGTCTCCAGCGGATTGTTCGGTTCGGTCAGGTCCAGACGCGCCATGCCGCCTTCGAACAGGCGCGGAAACACTTCCTTGAGTTTATCGTTGATCAAATTGAATGTTTCGACAAATTTTTTCTGGGTGATGTGATTGATTTTTTTAATCACCTTGTGCAGATCGTCAATCGCCTTGATCAGATCTTCGCGCTGGGTATTCAGAAAATCAAAGCGTTCCTTGTACTGCTCGAATTCCTCGATAGCGCCTAAATTGACGTCGCCGATGGACGCAATCCGCTTCCGGTAACGCGTCAGCTCTTCTTCCATCTGTTTGATCGATCGCGGCGGGGCCGGTTTCGATTCGGCCTCGTCCACATCTTCGGCGGCACGATTTTGCAAGTCCGCTTTCAGAATCGTGATATGCTGGTGATATTTTTCCTGCAATCGATTGGCGATGTTCTCTCTTTTTATCTGCCGCTGAGACTGCTCGATCTCGATGAGCCGGATTTTTTGCAACGTTTCTTCCCGATTGGACTGGATATCGGCAATGGTGCGGTCATGTTGTTGCAACTCGCTATCGATGGTTTGGTACTCATGCTCATTTGATTGCAGGGTGGAATCCAACTGTTGCAGCTCTTCGTAAGCCAGCTTCAGTTTGCGGTCCGATGCTTCAATAGTTTGGCGGGCCCCCACGAGCTTGCGCGACTTCACATCGATTTCCGTTTCAATTTGCGTCAGCCGCGTGCGACCGTCAACGGCAAAGTCCTTCAACCGTTTGAGGGTGCTGCGACTGTTTTCCCACGCGGCCGTCAGGCTGGTCATTTCCAACTTCAGCTCAACCAGCCGCTGATTGTAGTCCTGCACCTGGTCATTGACGCTGCTGATGGCTTCGGTGGACCGGCTCACCGTGTCCTGGGCGGCGCGCACTTCATCGGCAACCTGCTGCAGGGCCTGATCGACCTTGGATATCTCGTCGTCGATGTCGCACTCTTCGCCCATCAATTGCTCCTGTTCGAGCCGGATGATCTCCAGGTGACGCCGCGCGTGTTTCAACTCTTCGCTGATTTTGTAGAGGGCTTTTTCCGCAGCGGTTTCATTTTCAACGGTATAATTGCGCTGTTCGATGTTTTGTTGCAGGTCGCTTTCCAACCGGCGTACTTTGGCTTCCAGTTCGGTTTGGTCGGCGTGGGCCTGGATCGCCTGTTGGTTCAGGGTCTCAATGGATTGGGCCAGATCGCGGATTTCCTGTTTTTTTGCCATAATGCCGGCCAGGTTTTCCTGACTGCCGCCCATCATAAGGCCCTGGTGTGACAGAATCTCGCCGGTCAACGTCACAATGGTTTGGAATTTACCGTTGCTTTGAAAGATTGTCCGGGCCTGTTCACGATCGCCGGCCACCACGACATGTCCCAAAAGTGCTTCGGCCACCGTTTGGTAACCCTCTTTTACCTTCACGTGATTCAACAGCCGCAGGGCGCTGTCGGGTTGCGGCATGGCGTCGCAGGCCGGCTTGATTGCCGTCATGGGGATGAAACCGCCCCGGCCCTGGGCGGACTGCTGCAAATAATCGATGGCGGCATGTCCGGCGGTTTGGTCTTGAACAATGATATACTGCAATGAATCCCCTAAAACCGCTTCAAGGGCGACTTCGTAGGTCGGCTGGGGCTCAAGAATGTCGGCCAGCAAACCGATGACCCCGTCGGCCCGGTACGCATCGCCGGTTGCCTCCGCTTGCGGTTGCTCGTCGCCGGTGCGCTGCATGATCGCCTTGACCCCGTCCCGGTACCACTCGAAATTGTCTTCCATCTTTTTCAGGGCATTGTACTGGGATTTGGCTTTATTGCGCTCAAGCTCGATAGTCTGAACATGCTTGACCTGTTGCCCCAGAAGGGTGCTTTGGGTTTGGAGCGCTTCGCGCAGGCTTGCAATCTGCTCATCCAGGCCGGCCAGTTCGGTTTTGAATTCTTCCAGCTCCTGTTGTGCTGTTTTCTCCCGGGTTGCCAGATCGTTCACCTTGCGTCCGGCCAGGGCTTCTTCTTCATCTGCGCGCCGCAAGCGGCGTTTCAAGCTTTCCTTGTTGTTAGTGGCGTTTTGATGCAGGTTTTTGTATTGGGCTTCCTGGGTGACCAATTGCATCAGACTCGCCTTGGCGTTCTCCAATTCATCGGTAAGTGCTTTCAACTGATCGTTCGCTTGCTGGGATTCGGCCCGTTCCTGCTCCAGCTTGACGCGGACCTGCTCAATCTGGCCGTGTTTGACGGCGCTTTCTTCTTCGACCTGGGTAATTTCCGTTTCGATGTTCCGGTTCTTGTTCTCCAGTTCGGTCTTGGCGTTGCCCAAGCCCTCGATTTCACCGGACAGACGGGTGATTTCGGCGCGCAGGTGTTCCAGTTCGGTCTCCATACGATCGATACTGCGCTGTGTTTCGAACTTGCGTGATTTTTGTTCGCCGATTTGTTGGTTTTTCCGGGAGCGTTGCAGTTTGATGTCCTCGATGGCGGCATCCAGCTTCTGCAACTGTGAGGAGTGGGCCAGGTCTTCGTCCTTGAGGTTTTTCAGCAGTTCGTCGGCTTCGTTTATTTTCTGCGTGTAATCATCAAAATAGTGAACCCCCAGGTGGATATCGAGCCCCTTGATTTTGTGCTGCAGTTTTTTGAACCGTTCGGCTTTGCGGGCCTGGCGTTTCAAGCCGTCCATTTGCCGCTTGACCTCGGTGATGATGTCGTTGACCCGCAGCAGATTCTGGTTGGTCGATTTGATTTTGCTCAGGGCTTCTTTTTTACGGTTCTTAAAACGGGTAACCCCGGCCGCCTCCTCGATAAATACGCGCCGTTCATCCGGTCCGGCTTCGGTAATCGCCCCGATATTGCCCTGTTGGATCAAGGCATAGGAGCGCGCGCCCATGCCGCTGCCCAGAAAGACATTGTGAATATCCTTGAGACGGCAGGGGCGTTTGTTCATCAGGTAGGCGCTCTCGCCGGACCGGTAAAGTCGGCGGGTCAGGGCGATTTCCGTGAAATCCTTAAGTTCCTCGGGCGCACTGCCGTTATCGTTGGCCAGGGTCAGGGTGACCTCGGCCATATTCAGCGGCGGCTTGCCATTGGCGCCGGCAAAAATAATATCCTCCATGTTTTTGCCACGCAACTGCTTGACGCTCTGTTCGCCCATGACCCAGCGCAACGCATCGACAATATTGCTTTTGCCGCAACCGTTGGGGCCCACTACGGCCGACACACCCGTAGGAAAATCAATGGCGCACTTGTCCTGAAAGGACTTGAATCCATGGATCTCAAGCTTTTTAATTTTCATGTCGGGATTACTCCTGGAGGTTGTTGGAACATCCTTTTTGAAATCTGCCAAGATTTCGAAAACCTTATAGCAATTAGATATAGCCGTGTAAAGAAAAAACACAAGGGAAGGTATTTTTTTGTTGTTACAAATACAATATGTGGTACTTTGTGGGAGCTGTTCAGATGACGGGGCAACAAGTTGGTTGTAAGTAGCCTATTCCAATGGGCCAAGGCAAGGTTTTTATTCGTATGACTATGGGCAAAAAGAGGCGGACATGGTTTCCTTGATCAAACGTCATTGGTTTTTGATCGGTTTGGTGTTGCTGTTTGCCATGACCCTGGCCGATGTCAGCGGCACCATCGCTCATGCCGGTATATGGCTGAAAACAAATCACGGCCCCGAGCTGGTTGTGTTCGCAATTTTTTTCTTTTCCGGCCTGGTTTTGAATGTGAAACAGATCCGGGGCGGTCTCAGGGATGTTCAGGGGACCGCCGTAGCGCTTGCCCTGATTTTCATCGCCGCCCCGCTGATCGCGGCGGCGTTTGCACAATTGCCCTTGGCGGAAGCGTTAATTATCGGCGTTTTTTTGGTTGCCGTGATGCCGACGACCTTGAGCAGCGGGGTTGTCATGACCGGCGCCGCCGGCGGCAACATGGCCCATGCCTTGCTGATTACCATCATTTCCAACACACTTGCGATTGTAACGATCCCCTGGACACTGACACTGTTGTTGAACTTGACCGGCAAAGCGACCCAGGTGACCATCGACAAGGGGGCGATCATGTTCAAACTGGCGGTGCTGGTGGTGTTGCCGTTGATGTTGGGGCTGTTCACGAAGCTGCGCCTGAAAATGCTGACCGAAGCGCATGGTTTACGTTTGCAGATTGCCAATCAATTGCTGGTGCTGATGATTGTCTGGATGGCCTTGTCGCCGGCGCGCGCCACAATTATAAATAGCGGCAAACTGTTCGGGCTGGTTTGTGCGACGGCGTTTTGCTTTCACGGGCTGCTGCTGGCCGCAGCCGGCGCGGCGGTGCGGTTGGGTAAAATCGGTCGGGGCCGGATGGAGAGCGTCATATTCATGGGAGGGCAAAAAACCCTGCCCCTTTCAGTAATCCTGCAGGTGACCCTGTTTCCGCAATACGGCCTGGCCCTGGTATTTTGCGTGTTGCACCACATTATTCACCTAATGATGGACAGCTACCTCGTTGGGAGGTCAATTAAGAATTAAAAACCCAATGCCGTTAACTTAAGGCAGTGGTTCAGGGCTTTTGCCTGTAGCCGACATTTGAAAAACGCTCTTACGTTGCGGCGGACCGCCGGAACGAGCTAGGGACATTTCCTGGATTCCCGCCTGCGCGGAAATGACGCCTAAACACGACGGGGCAAAACCTACGTCGAGTGGGTAAGAGGCAGGCCGCAGCCAGCCCCTCCCCGTTGTCGCAATGGGGTCGGTTCCCCATATTTACCGGCGTGCGGCTTTC
>JANQIE010000257.1 GCA_028282295.1 Desulfobacterales bacterium
GCATTGAATGTTGGGAAACAGTAGCCGTCATAAATCTATGAAAACGCACTTACGTTGCAGCGGGCCGCCGGAACAAGCAATATGCGCACCTCGGGAAATCTCCTGGATCTCCGCCTTCGCGGGAATGACGACGTAGGTTTTACCTCGTCGTGTTTAGACGATTCCCGCCTCGTATCAAGTACAGGGTAAACTGCGCCGAAAATCCAAACAGTTTCGCAAAGATACCTCGATATTATTTCCAAGTCCCCCCACGTCACCCCGGCGAACACCGGGGGCCAGAATCTAAACGACAGAATACCTTTTTCGTTTATTTATCGCCTCAACCTGACGGCCATGCCTCAAGAGAGGAATCCCCAAGAAGAAATCTCCACCTTCACCGAACGCACCTAATTTTTACAGACAACCGCTTCAAAACAGTTGGTAGTACATCCCTTCCAACACCCGACCAACAGCACTCAAATCATGGTGCCGCCGGGCATAACGCCGGCTGCGCCGCCCGATGTCGGCCCGTAGCGCATCATCGACAATCAGACGCCGCAACACGTCCTTGATGGTGTCGGGCCGCGCGGGCACCACCGGACAGGCGTCCGGCAGGCGGTCGCTCACATCATCGCGAAGATAACAGACCACCGGCTTGCCCATGGACAGACATTCAACCCCGGTGTTGCCAAAAGTACCGCACCGCAACTGGTCAACCACAATATCCGCCTGCATTTGAAAGTAGCGGATGTCCCGGTGCGGGGTGTAGTCGCAGAAGATCAACTCCACCGGATGCCCCTCGGCCCGCAGCTCTTTCAACGCCCGCACGATGGCGCGCGAGCCCTTAATATCGCCGCGTACGTCGGACTTGGAAAACGAATGGTAGATCTTCACCTTGCCGTTTTGCCTGAGCCGAAACGCGGGCGGAATCGCATGATACGCCAGCGGCTGCCAGTCGGTCGTATCGATGGTGTTGTTGACCCATTTAAAATCCGGATAACAGGCCAGCAAATCGACCGTTCCCAGACGTAAATCCGCATACCGGGCGGTCAGGCGGTCAATCCGGTTTTTCAGCCGCAAATCGCATTGACGGCGACGGATTGCCGGGCTGCAAACATTGCACGGGGTCGGATCGTGCCGCTGTTCAAAACGCGGGTCCCGGATATCGCACCCCCAAAACTGAAAGACGATTTTCTTCCGCTTTTGCTTCAGGTAAGGCAGGTCGATAAAATCGAGAAAGTCAAACAGACGGCCCCACCGGTTCGGCATGAAACTCCAGCGCGAATGCGCCATCAGCGGAATGAACGTGCGGCCGGAGTGAAAGTGATAGATGTCGTAGTCGGCCAGACTGCGGCGCACAAAGCGCCAGGTGGTCATCAGCCGTTGCAGATACCCTTTGGCCGTCAATTTCAGGTTGATGTCGCAAGCCGCGTTCAAAGACGCGTCCTCGGCCGACACATCGTAGAGCAGATAATCGCTTTTATGTCCCAGGCGACGCAACGCCCGGCAGTACAGCACCGCCTGGTTCAGGACCACCACCGGCAGGTGCAGCACACGCAGTCTTTTATGCTTGTTCGTCACGGGTCAAGCAACCGGGTCAGTCCTTCCCGGAAACCGATACGGGGTGCGGCCAGCAAGGATGCCATTTGACGGGTGTCGGCAATCAGATCCCCCTGATCCGGGTTTGGTTGAATCTCAAACCGGGGGTTGCAATCCAGCCGGTCGCCGATGACCCGGCCGATCTGCCGCAGGCTGAGAATTTCCGGCCCGCCAATGTCGATCACGTCACTCTGATTCAAACGCATTGCCGCGTGAATGGCCGCGACAGCGTCATCGACGTGCGTGGGATTGATCCGGATACCGTCGGCGTCATGCAGGACAAGAGGGCGGCCGTTTTTGACATTGTCGATCAACCGGGGGATCAACATGCCGCACGCCTGCCCCGGCCCGTAGACAAAGTAAAAACGCAGGATAATCACATGCATGAAAGCGGTGTAATTGCCCACCAGCGTTTCACTGCACACCCGCGTGTCCAGGTAGAAATCGAGGCGGTTGCCGCCCCTTAGCCCCCCCTGCCGGTCCGCGCGGATTTCCCGCGACCGGATGCCGCCGGTGGACGCCAGGATGAACCGTCTGGCGCCGCGTTGACGGGCATACTCGATCAAGCGCAAGGTGCCGGCGATATTCACCTGAAAAATTGCTTCGGCTTTTTCAGGAAATTCACGAAAGTACTCCGACTGGGCCAGATGCACGATGGTGTCGATCCGTGGGGGCAGACAAGCGGTGCGCCAGTCCCGCGACAGATCGATGGGCAGATGCGCAATAGGCACATTTATCTGTGGCGACCGGCGTGAAATGCCGACCAGGTCGGCTTCGCCGGCCAGCCTTGCGACCAAATGCCGGCCGATCAGACCGCTACAGCCTGTGATCAGGTGGGTTTTTGACATGTTCAGCTCAATCTGGTAGGCACAGCCCACAGATAGAGCGGCCATGCCCACCAACATCACATTTAAAATTTCCAATTAAAACGGCGCTACCCGGTAGTCGGCCGCAAGCACGATATCGATTTCCGCTTCGTTCTTGCGCATGTCGACAAACAGGCCGCCCTTGGGGCGAAAAGCCTGTCCCTTGTCGGCGGCGGTTATGGCAAGAATAAGGTATTTTGTCGTTTAGACCCTGGACCCCGGCCTTCGCCGGGGTGACGGCCTATTTTCCCGCGTCATTCCGAATCCCCTCGGATCAAGTCAGAGGTACACGACGGCTGGACCGGAAACCCGGAGTAAAAATGACGAAAGACATCGGTCAGCCCAGCAAACACCGACGAAAAAGCATCCGTCACCCCGGCGAACGCCGGGGTCCAGAATCAAAACGACAAAGACCTTTTCATTCGCCGGATTAATGTGGCGGTTTGACCCGGTAGCCGGCCGCAAGCACGATATCGATTTCCGCTTCGTTCTTGCGCACGTCGACAAACAGGCCGCCCTTGGGTCGAAAGGTCTTCCCGTTTTCAGCGACGGTTATGGCAAGGATGTCGCCTTTGGCGATATCATAAAAAAAGTAATACCCGTGTTCATCGCTGATGGTCGTCAGCGTGCGGCCGTCCTGTGTCCGGGCACGGACTTCCCTGCCGCCGGCCGGTTCTCCTGCCTTGCGGATGACGCGCCCGGCGACCAGTTTGCCGCCGGTGGCCGACTCGCCGTTTGAAGACGGACGCAACGCCAGCAATGTGCCCAGTTCAAAGCGATCCCCCTTGGCGGCGTTTTCCAGGCCGACGGCGATGTGGTCGATGCGCCCCAAGGGCAGCGGCAGATCGTTTGCCTCGGCACCGGATTGCACGGCCCACAGCATGTCGGCCAGGGCCAGGGTATGCGCCGCAACCCGGTTCGATGTCGCTTCCGGCGGCACCCACCAGCCCCCTTGTCCGTCGCGCGGCGGCTTGTCGCCCTGCCCTTCGGCGATGACGAAGCGATGCCCCGCACGGGTAGTGAATTCCACAAACAACCGGGCGTTTGCCTGCCGGGTCGATTTGCGGTACTCCCAGAAGAAATGCGTGATGTTCCAAAAGTGCAAATCAAACGGCCGCAGGTCGACACGCGCTAAACCGGGCTGGATGACTTGCATCGCCAAACAGGGCTCGCCAGCGGCATCTGCCGGTGCGACACCGGTCAAACGAATGCTTCCCAGCGCTGCCAGGGGAATCTTGTCCCAAACCACCGTGGGCGTGTTGTCGTCCACCAGGGTAATCGACTCGCGCCCGGTGTCATCCGGGCCGTTGCGGGTAAAAAACCGGATTTCGCGGCCATCGATAAATACTCGGGCCTGGGCCGCAGCAGGCACATAAACGGTGATGCCGTGCAAATCGCGGGTGCCGGCGTTTACTTCAGGAAGTACCCGCCCGGTGACCGGATCGGTCCAGGAGCGGATCGTCACCCGCGAGTCGTCGCCCACCATGACCTGCGCTGCGATCTGCGCATGGATCAGGCGGTACTGCGCGGCCACCCCGGCCGGCGGCACCCACACCCGGTGTGCCTGGGCCACCGCGCCGTCAACATTGTAGTAATGCGCCGCCAGCCGCCTGAGCCACTCAAGGGCCGACGGTTTGAGCGGAATTTGAGCCGTGCGCGGCCAGTCAGGATCACCGCTGGCAAAATGGGTGTACCACAGTTGATCGACCGGATGACCGGCCGCCACCCGAACAAGGCCGGCGGCGATCAACAGACCGAGCATGACGCCCTGGTCGCGCCCCCCTTCCTCCGGGCAGTAAAGCGCATCAAGGTCGATCCGGCCGAGCAGCGGTTCGACGCGAAGAACTTCGGCCTTGAAGGCTTCGCGCGTGTGGTTGAGATAGGTAACCAGATGGGACCGGCTCAGTTCGTAGAAAAAGTCGTCCAGCGCACGGGGCGGCGGGGCGGTTGCATGCCAAAAGGTTTTTGATCCACCGTACAGCCAGACATGCTTCACGCCCAGATCATGCAACAGGTCGGCATGGTAGGCATGCGCGTCCTTGTCATCGGCCAACGACCGCAGCTCGGCCTTGACCTGCGGCAACCGGAACAACGGCTCCGCGCGCGTAAGCACAAAGCCGGGGGGTGAGAAATTCTGGGCCTGGGTGTGTCCGCCGTGGCTGGTGGTCACCGCCGGTCTGATGTTGTGTTTTTTGAGCCAGGCGGCCTGGGCCTTGACGGTCCGGCGGCTGAAGTTGTCTCTCTCAATTCTCACCGGCGCCGATGCCTCATCGGCTTTTAACACCAGTCGGGTCAAGCCGGTCAAATCGAACCGGCCCCGCGATCCGGCGGTGGCAGGGGGGCGCCACAGTTCCGCAAAGTAATTCTGCCGCCCGACCCCAACCGAATTGCTGAAATGAAGTTCTTCAGTGGCAACCGCAATTGTGGTTCCGTTGCTGTCGCGCAAGCCCAAGGACAGGTCGCGAGGCGGCGGCCGGTCAAACACCAGACGCAACTGGGTGACGGTCATGTGTTGCCGGATTTCATCGGCCGGCGGGTCGAGCTCCAGTTTTACTTCTCCGGACGACAAAGGTACGGCGGGGCGGGGCCGGTCCACCAGGTGAACACCGTAATCCTGCTGCCAACTGTGCAGATGGTCGATATTGCCGCGATGCCACTGGCGCAGCAGTAATCCATGGGCGGGATGCCCGTCCACGCCCGACGGCGCCCGGTTCAATTCGGTCTGGACCGTGAAAAAGGCCGACGGGGCCCCCTTGCACGGCAGGTTGCCCACCTGCACCCAAACCGAGTCGCTCACCGGCAATCCTAGGCAGTGGTTGATCTTGTGATGAATGGCGGCGCCCAGCCAGGGCGACTGGCCGTCCACGTCGCTGGCAAAGGTAATCATGTGGGCAAAGGGATAGGGCCAGCGGCGCAGGCAGGCCGTGTCATCGCTTGCGGGCATAGATGTAAAACAGGCTGGCGGTTTTCAATTGTGCGGCCAACGCCGGTGCGCTGAGCGGCCGCCAGTCCGGCGACATGCAAATATGTGTTTCAAAACCAAGGGCCTGCATCTGTCCGGCCAATTCGTATGGATCGGTGATGTTGCCCACGGCGCGCCCGTTTTCCGGATTCAGGGGCACCTGAACCGCATCATCCCGGAAAAAGCGCGCCGGCAGGGTGTGGGTTACCCGGTAGTCCCGCACCGCCGCTTTGATTTGCGCGCCCCACGCATAACAGGTCCCGCGCGCCAGCGCCGTCATCTCTTCTTCCCCCAGGGCCGCGTCAAATCGCCGGATCAGACGGCAACGATTCAAAAAGGCCGGCCCCCGGGGCGCGGCAGCCGTGCCGTCACCGATCTCGTAGTCCCGATACGCTTTACGCAGCCGGTTCAGGGTGGCGGGACAATGCGGGTTGTTGCCGTCGCTGAACACGAGCACGCCGCCGGGTTTTAAAATCCGCCGGGTTTCGCTCAGGGCCGCCGCACGGGTGCCGTCGTAGGCATTGGAAAACACCTGATTGATCACCACCCAATCGCAGGACGCATCGTCCAGGGGGATGCGGGTGTCCGCCATCAGCAGGAAACACAGCCCTTCAAGGGTAAAAGTTTGCTGCCAGGATTGCGCCTTGTCGATAAAGGGGCTGAAAGGATCGACCCCGTATACGCGACGCGCGCCGAGGTCACGCAGAAAAAGCGTCGAAAACCCGTAACAACACCCCAGGTCGCACCCGGTGCTGCCACCAAATCCCGGCAGCATATCGGCGACCATGGTTTTATAAAAATCACGCCGCCACTGCACCGCGTCATCGTCCGGGTAGTTGGAGGCGTAATTGGCGCTGAAATCGGCCTCCTGGCGCCAGATGTCGATAATGCGGCGGATCGTCGTCTTCACGTCCTGTGCTGCTTCTTCAGTCTTCTTATCAGTCATGGGCATCTTTGCTTTTGCGCGCGTCAATGACGGCGGTGGCGCAGTATAAATCCCTTGGATCGTAGGCCGCCCAGTGGGGGTGCAGGGTTTGCGGCGCGAGATAGTCGGACGCCGTGAAGCGATGCCGCACGGTGACCGAGAACCCCAATTCCTCCAGCGCCGTCACATAATCATTGATTCGCCAGTTGTTGCCGCCCACAGCCTTGGCCGCCCACTGCCGGGGCGAGTGGGCCAGAAACCGGAAATCGAACTCCCCGGCCGGGGATGTGCGGTTAAAGGGGATCTGGTGCAGCAGTTGACCGCCCGGCGTGACCAGAGCGGCCATGCGTTGCAGAAACGGCGCGATATCCTTCACCAGGCAGAGCACGCCGCGCGAGCAGATAAAATCGAAAGTCTTCGGTGCGAATGCCGCGTGGTGTAAATCTTCCCGGATCACGCTCAGTTTGGCGGCCACCCGCACGGCGGTCATTTTGCGTCGTTGAGCCGCGTCAAGGGCCACCAGATTCGGCAGGCGGTCGATCAGTTCCAGCACAAAGGTGATGGCGTCCCGGTGCAGTTTTGGTTTGGGCGTGCGAATATCAAGGGCGGTGCCGGCGTCGAATTTTGCCAGCAGTAACGTTGCCACCAGGGGAAAAACGCCGAAGCCGATCTCCAAAAAACGGCCCGGCCCATCGTCAATGTGGGCCTGCCAGCGGTTGAACCAGGCAATCTGGTCCGCCAGCAGACGCACGTAGGGCAACAGATCGGGGCACTGTTCAAAGTAACGGGCAAGCCACTGCCAATCGTCGCCGGCGCAGTATTGCGCCAGTGCGCGGCGTATCGTGTCGCGTTCATACCGCCGGGGCGCCGGGCAGGCGGCATGGAGTTCGCGGATCAACGGCGCCGGGACATAGGCCGCCTGCTCCCCGGCCAGCAGGTTCCACAGCAGCGCCTCATCCGCGTGGTAGCCCTGCCCGTCGATCCGATGAAGCGTAAACGTGTGCTTTGCGGCGAGCAATTTATCGACAAACTTGAAAGGCGACAGAACCGGGGCGGTTTCCCGGTGAAGATAGTCGACAGCGCGCCGGCCCATCAAACAGAAGTGTTTGGCCGGGATGGTGGCCGGGGTGTAAATACAATCGAATGTCTCCCCGGCACTGATCTGGATCGCCCGGGCAACGGCCTCCTGTTCTAGTAAACTGTTATAGCCGGTCAACACAAAGGCACGGGACAAGTCAAATTGACTGAAAACCCCCGCCAGCCTGGCGGCGGGTGTGGCAGCGGTGCTGCGGTGGGTCTCGAAATCCCAGCCGTCCAAAACCGCTGCAACCGCCTCGGGCAGATGGGGCGGCACCGAGACAATGACGCGCGCGAAGTACCCCAGCCGGACAAAGGCTTCCAGGCAGTCACCGACAGCCCACCGCCCCCGAACCCGTTGCAACGCGGGATCATCGATTGAGCGGGCGTTTAACAATAAAATGGCTGGAAACGACATCGGCATTGTAGCTGTTCACGGAATAAATGCATAACGATGTGAGTAAAATTGCATGTCGGGGCCTGACAATAACACTTAGGCATTTTTGCGATATCTCCTGGATTCCCGCCTGCGCGGGAATCCAGGAAATTTCCCAAAACGCGCAAATTGCTTTTTTCAACGGCTCGCCGCAACGTCAGGGCTGTGTTACTCCGGCGGGTTAACGGCGGACGGTGCGACTTGAAGCGCCCGGTTGATGCTGTCGAAGACGTTGCCGACGGCTTCCAAAGAATGGTGTTTCTTGACGAACCGTCGGCCCTGCCGGCCAAGGGCGGCCAGTTGTCCGCGATCGTCGAGGATTTTTTTGATCACATCGTAAACATCAAAGGGGGAACATTTGATGAGCGGCAGTTCTTTGGGCGCGATCAATCCGGCTTCGATGTAAAGTTTCTCCAGATCCTCGCGGACATAACACAAAACCGGTTTGCCCATGGCCATGGCCTCCAGGGCGAACATGGCGTACCAGCCGATGATCAACTGGTCGGCAATAATATCGGCGGCGGCCATGCGCCGGGCGATTTCGTCGTTGGGAACCTGCTCGACGATATCCAGCACCACCGGGTAGCCTTCCTGCCGCAACCGGTCCACCGCCGCCACGAAGTGGTCCGTTCCCTTGACCACGCGATGATTGGGAGCATGCAAAATCTTCACTTCGTCCGATGCCTCAGCCCCGGACGGCAACGGCCGCCATTGCCCGGTATCGATGGAAAAATGGGCCAGCATGAGCGTATCCCAGTGAAACATGTAGTCGACCCACTCACAACCACTGACCACATGATCCGCGCGGCAGGTCCACAAATCGATTTTGCGCTCGATGCGGCGGCGCTTGTGTTTGAAATAGGCCGGATAGCCCCGGCTGGCGGCATTTTTGAAAATCAGGTTGGGCGACCGGGTCATATCCTGGACATCGCCCCCGTAGGGCAGCACCACGGTTTTTACCCCGGCCAGCCGGTACAAAAACGGCTCCAGCCGCCAGAGTTGCCGGGTGCATCCCAGGGCGCCGCCGTTAAAATAGATGTAGATGCAGCGATACCGGGCCGCACTCAGAAAGAACAGATAGTAGTAGACCAGGGGACGCTTGAACCGTTTATCTCCGCGCACGTCGAACCGGTCGGTGATAAAGTAGACATCTTCCACAAAGGTCTGAACGCGATAGCCGTTTAACTGCAACGCCCGCTTGTGGTAGACGTTGTTGATCAAGGGTTCGGGCCCCAAGCCGATATCGAAGGTTTTCGGCTTGAACCGCAGCACCAGCGCGACCGGCAGCAGCAGCGGCAGCATGATCAGTTCTAGAAGTACTTCACTGGTTTGTTTAAGCAGTCGGCGCATGTCTTTCAAATTCGTAGTGTTCGATCAGGGTCCGCGCCAGGGCTGTGTTGTCGTGCAACCGGCGGATGGAAGCGCGGGCCGCCTGTTTCTTGGCGTCCAGGGCGTCGGGATGGGTCAGGTAGTATTCGAGGGTTTCTTCGAGCCGCTCCAGGTCGCTGAAGATAAAACCGGATTCAGCCAGCGCCGGTGTCATGAATTCGGGCCGGACATAGGTGACGGCCGGCACCCCCAGCGCCATGCTCTCGATCTGGGCGTTGGCGTAGTAGCCCATTTTCATTTTACCGATGGTCAGGTCGGCTTCGGCCATGGTGTCAATCACCTGCGCATGGGGCACCTTGCTTAAAAATTCAAAATCGATGGCAAAGCCTTTGGCGCGCAGCCGGTCGATGGTTGCACGAATCCGGGCGGTGCCTTCAATCTGGGGGTGTACCGTGACATGCACGATCTTCACCCGGCCGTTGCTGCGGGCAGTTTGCCGTGATTGCGAGCGCCGGCGCGCCGGCAGGTCCGGGATGAACAGGGGCAGGTGGTGGGCTTCGGGAATAAAGTCCTTCAAATCCGGGGTCGTCACCAGGAAACAGTCGCCGAAACGGCGGGACAGATCGCGGCGGCGGCCGAACGAGGGTTGCCGGCAGGCTGCATCATAATCGCAGTCGGCGCAGATGTTGAACAATGGGGCGACCCTGAAATTGGCTTCCTGATGGCGGATATCGCACCCCCGGTAGTGAACCACGATGCGCCGGCCCATCCGTTGCAACAACGGCAGTTCCCATCCGGACTCGGACAGCATGATGCCGAAATGGGCATGGATGACCCGGTATTTGGCCACGATGCGCCAGAAACCGAACCACTCGCGCCCGAAGCGGACAAACGGGTTGGCCACATAAGGAATGTGAAAATCACAGCGCTGCCAGACCCGCGGGTCCCCGCTGCCCACGGCGAGATAGTCGGCCCTGATGCCCTGCCGGCGCAGGATGCGGGTGGTGTAAAACGGCACATGCACCAGATAGGAGATATGCAGAACCGACCGCTCGAACACCACCTCCCGGCGCAACCGGGCCAGCAGCCGGTTCGGCAACCAGGCCAGGCCGCACAAAACACGGTAGATGTTCGCTTCGACGACACGGCGCAGGCTGGAACGCATCAGGTCGCCACCATGTCATCAGCGGTTTGGGCCATTGCATACAGCAACTCCCGGTACCGGCCCGGGGCGATCCGGCGGGTAAAATTATTGTACAGGCTGTGTTGGGAGTGTTTACCCCAATCGATGGGGGTGTCGATCCAGCCCTCCCGCAGGCCCTCGGCATAGATCGGGCTTTGGGGGTACGGGGTGAAGGTATTGATGTTGGCCGGAATCCCCAGTTCGCGGATCAGATCGATATTGCACTGCATGTCGGCCTCGGTTTCAAAGGGAAAGCCGGTCATCAGGTTCATCGACACCTGGATGCCGGCGGCCTTGATCGCTTCGATTCCGGTGACGATCTGCTTGCGGGCATAGCCTTTGCGGATACGGGCCAGAATCGCATCGCTGGCGTGTTCCACGCCGATGCCCAGTGAGTAGCAGCCGCTCGCCTTGACCTGTTCCAGGATGTCGGCGTTTACCAGATCGACCCGCGTAAAGCCCGACCAGCGCACCTCGAACGGCAGGTCCGCAATGGCCCGGCACAACGCGCGTGTTCGCCGGGCATGGGTCAACAGGGTGTCGTCGTAAAAGGAGAAATGCCGCACCCCGAAGCGATCATGCAGATGCGTCATCTCCCCGGCGACGTATTCAACCGGCAGATAGCGCGTGATCCCGTCGGTGATTTCCCGGCCGCTGCAAAACGTGCATTGGTAGGGGCAACCCCTGGACGTCACCATGGCCTGCAGAAACGGCGCGTGTTTTTCAAAGGCGACCAGATCTTCCCGGTTGGGAAACGGCAGGGCCGCCAAATCCCTGATCACCGGCCGCGGCCGCTTGAAGACAACCTGGTCGTCCACCACCGCCCCGACACCGTCGATGAAAAACGGATCCTGTTTCTGTTCAAGGGCATCTGCCAGCATCACCAGGGTATGTTCGGCTTCACCGGCCACAATATAATCGACCTGGGGATAACGGGCGGTGCTTTCCGGCAAAATGGTCGGATGCATCCCCCCGAAAACAATGCGGGCATCAGTGGTGTCTTTGGCCAGGGCCGCCATTTTCAGGCAGGGCATCACCGAGGCCGACGTGCAGGAAAAACCGATCATATCGGGCGGCCGGTCGTTCAGAACGGTGCGAAACTCCCGCCAGACCCGATGATCGTCGTCCTGCAGGGCATCCACAAACAAACGATGGTTTTCCAGCCGCGAAATATTGGTGGGCGGCGCAAACGGTTCGGTTTCCAGCTCGGCGTTGTAAATCCGGACCGCATGCCCGCCGGCCTTGAGCATCGCCGACAGGTAGCCCAATCCCAGCGGAAAGAAATTGCTGTTCATGTTGCACAGGCGGTTTACCGGCGGGTATACGAGTAGAATTCTCATTTCGGTTCAGACGGTAACTGCAAAAATCATCACATTATCCGCCTGTAGTAAAAGGCGCGTCCGGCACTCGAAGGTTGCGCGATCTTTCAGGACATAATCGGTGTAGTAATCCAACTGTGCCCGGTCCGTAATAATGTAATCGACCCGGTAATCGGCCAGAATCCGGCCAAACGCCTTGGCCGGGTAGGGGAAGTTACCGTAAATCAGGTCGAAATCGGCCGGATCGACAAATGTTTCGTCTTTGTTGGCATAGTAGGTGACCACCGGCATGGTGGAAAAATAGAGCAGCAACCAGTGGAAATTGCCGATGGGCAGGATGTTGCCGGCCGGCATGCGGTTGTGCCGGGCAAACATATCCTTCAGCCCGGCATGCCGTTGATGCACCGGCGCAAAGTTCTTCCGGAAATAATACAAGGTGAGGCCGTAAATCCCCGTGGAATAGACAACGATGGCGACCAAGGCGGTGGTGTCGGCACTGAGCAGCCACTTGACCGACAGGTACAGGGACGGCAGCAAGGCATACTCCAGATAGCGCTCCCCTTCCCCCAGAAAGTGCAGCGGTTTCCACTCGGTCAGCACGAAGCAGGCCAACCCGTTGAGACACCACACCATCATGAAGCGCTCCCCGGCCGCCGCTTCGGGATGCATCAACCACAGCACGCCAAGCACCACACAATGGGGAAAGACGGTGAGCAGTTGATGCAGGGCGTGCCGTTCAAAATAGAACCATTCCAGCGCCGGGGCCCACTTGCCCTGGCGGGCAAGCGACGCCAGCTTGCGCAGGGTCTGACCATAGCGGCGCAAGGAATTCTTGTCGGCCTGCAAAAACCCCCGAAAGTATTTTTCAGTATATTTTTTGTAGAAAATCGAATGCCGGATCTGCCCCTTCAACACCCGCAGCACCTTGCCGCGACTGATACCAATGCTCACAACGAACGTCCCGGCCAACACCAACAGATAGCCCGGACTGATAAAAACGGCGAAACCGATACCGAAGAACATCAGCACCTGGGTGGTGAACTTGGAGGCCGTCAGCGCCAGGGCGCCGCAAACCACCGCCACCAGCGCAGCGCCAATACTGCCGCTGCTGATCGCATGGTATGCCGTGCAAATGTGCAGCAAATAGAGCGCTTGGCCCAACACACGGGGACTGCCGCTGTAAACCCGCGGCCCCCAACCGATGCGCACCAATGCCGGCGCCAGGCAGAACAGCAGGCCGGTCAGAAAAGGCAGATCGCGGTCGACGACTTGCGGCCGGGAGGCGCCGTACCAGGTGAGGAACAGGTAAACCACGACCACCATCACCGTATCGAAAACTGCGCCGTTGTACCGCTCCATCCGGCGCGCGGCCGCGGGACTCAGGCGCGCCAGCAACGCGTGATACAAATAGGGATAGGTGGTCTCGTGCGCAAACAGGATGCGGTCAAAGGAAATCGGCAGACGGCCGTTGTGCTTGCGGATCGCGTCGGCGCAAAAAAGGTGGAAATAAGTGTCGGACACCAGCACGTGCTTGTAGCGCCAGCGCGGCAGCGCCCTTAGCACAAAGCACAGCACGGCCAGGGCGACCAGTTGCATGGCGGCGTTGGGGTCCATGGTCAAATAATCACCACCGGGTCATAGTTGCGCTCGATGTACGTGTAAAAACGTTCGCCGTTGTTGGGCGCAAACCGCTTGCGCACATCAAAGCGTTGATGGTTGATGTGCAGCGCGTTGGCGGCGTGGCCGTAATGCAGCAGCGCGCCCCAGAAATGCGCCTTCAAATGTTGGGTGCCGGTTGCCCGCCAACCGGTTTTGAGTGGCCCGCACGGCTGGATGTTTTCCAGATCGGTCACCAACACTTGCAGACCGGACACCGGCCGGTCAGCGCCCCGGCAGTAATAGGCCGTATCACAATCCGGGTCCTGAACCTGCCACTGACGAGCCTTAGCATCAAATACTTCCACCAGGATGTGCCCCCTGATGTCGTCAAACGCGCTGCTGAACAGGTGAATGACGCGGGCCTTGACGTCCATCAGATCGCACAGCGCGACCATGGCATTGGCACGGGGACCGCACGCCAGATGGGGTGGGTCGCCCTGTTGCCAGTGGGTATTTAAAAGCTTTTGCAGGACCAGGGGCGTATTGCCGGCATACCGGCGGGCCTGGGCATCGTTGCGGTGGAGACTATTGGTGTGCACAAAACCGCGAATTGTGGCGGCCATCGAACGGCGCGGAACGGTTTGCCGCAGCTTGGCAAGCACCTGTTTGATTTCTTCCAGCTGCGGTTGCAATTCTTCCCGGCCTTTCAAAAACCGGCCGTGCCCCTGAAGCGAATACGGCGAAGGCGGCACAACCGCCGGTGCCCTTGCGGGCGCGGTCTTTGACTGTTGGTATAAAAAACAGATCAGCGGCGCGGTACAGTGCCGCGCCAAAAGCCGGGTCACCGCCGGATAATGGCGCGGGGCCAGGGCCACCAGCACCAGATCAACCGCAATCGGGCCGGCGGCCTCACGCCGCTCCAGGTTCACATGCGGCACGTGGGCAAGCTGCGGCAGGGCCGCGGCGCGATCGAAGACATATTCCAGTTGAAACGCCGGCCGCGCCGCAAGATGCCTGAAGGCCAGCAAGCCGCTGTAGTTGGCGCCGTAGATGGCGGTGCGCACCGACCCGGTGAATCGCCGGGCGACCTTAGCGGCCAGCCGATCAAACCCGTTTTGCAGGACCTTGTCGTCCAACGCCGCCTGTGGGTCCACCTGTCTGAAGGCCAGTTCGGCGTAGTCGATATCGATGTAAAGAGTCTCCATCGTTATTTATCCGGTTGACTCTGCCCCCCCGCTTTCACCGGGGCGACGGCGTTCTTCCCTGCGTCATTCCGGCGAAGGCCGGAATCCAGGCCGCGGCTCAATGGTGCCTCGGTAGCATTGTCAGGCAAAGGCAATTCATTTGAAAAAAGGTATCCTGGCGTTTTGAGTCTGGACCCCGGCGTTCGCCGGGGTGACGGCGTTTCTTCCTACGTCATTCCGGCGAAGGCCGGAATCCAGGCAGCGGCTCAATGATGCCTCGGTAGCATTGTCAGGCAAAGGCAATTCATTTGAAAAAAGGCACCCTGACGTTTTGACTCTGGACCCCGGCGTTCGCCGGGGCGACGAGGTATTTTCCGGCGTCATTCCGGCGAACGCCGGAATCCAGGCAACAGCACAATGATGCCTCGGTAGCATTGTCAGGCAAAGGCAATTCATTTGAAAAAAGGCATCCTGGCGTTTTGAGTCTGGACCCCGGCGTTCGCCGGGGCGACGGCGTTTCTTCCTGCGCCATGCCGGCGCCCCCTGAGCGAGTCCGGCATGACAAACGTCAATCTGCTTAAACGGCGAGTTACTTATCGCCGGCGACGGCAAGCCCTTTTTTTAGCAAGCATCAGGCGCACACGGTAGTTATCGAGCCCGGTCCGCAGCATGATGGTCCGCTTGCAGACAAACGGCGCTACCTCGACATCGGCAAACGCGGCGGCAAAACGGGCCAACTGCTCCCAACGCCCGATGATCAACCCGTAATTCAGTTCATACACCGGTTTGAAATCCTGGCGGCGATAGATCTGGCGCTGATCGGCATCGAAAAAATGACCGGTTTGCCGGTCATACGTCCAGGCCCCTTGGTACCCGATTTTGGCGACCTTGCTCTTCTCTCCTTGCAAAATCAGCAGTTTCCAGGGTTCGGGCGAAGCCGGCTGGCAGGTGGCCAGAACCGGTTGCGCCGGGTCGCGTGCAAAACGGTGCATCGCGTCGGCCAGTTCCCGCGTATCGCCAAAGATGCAGAACGGGCTTCGAATGGCCATGGTCGAAGTGCTTAAATCATGCTTTTGGTGGACCTGGTGCAGCATCGGCCCCAGGCGCCGGGAGACCGGTTGCGGTATCTGCGCGGCGCGATTGGGGCACGTGACTTGCGCATGATCGACCGGGCCGGTGGCGTGCAGCCATTCCGGTGTGTCAGCGGCGTGCCCCTCTTCAGTGACGAACAGAACCCGCGCCGGATTCAGGTGTGCGACGGTCTCCTCGTAACAGTGCTGTAGCACTGTTTTGGTCCCCAGCGGCAGATCCGCTTCCCGCGTGGAACCGGCGCGATGCAGCGGAAACAGGGGCATCAGGACCGTAAGGCGGTTGGCGAAAGTCACGCTTCCCCCTGCCGGTCGAAAATAAACCGGGCCAGTTCCAGATCTTCCGGGGCATCGATCTCGAATTGGGTCAATTCGTCCACCCGGATATACTGCCGCCCCCATATTTTCTGTTGCGCGTATCGCTCGCGCCAGATTGTCTTGAAAAGCCGGTAGTATTCGTCCGCGTTGGCGGCCCGGCCGTGGATCAGGCGCCAGGGGAAGACTTGCGTCAGCGTGAAATTGCACGGGATCTGAAAACCGGGTTCGTCATGAATCCGGTCGTCCGCCAGCCGGGGGATCCGAACCTTGCCGTGGTCGATAAAGAAACAGCGGTGATGATCATACCCCCTGGGCACGATCGGGGTGATCGATGTGGCGCCGTAGCGCTTCATCATGGCGATGGTCGCTTCGAACAGTGCCGCGCTTTTAAAGGGGTAGCACGGCAGAATGATCAATACTGCTTGGGGTTCATAGCCTTCCTGCCGATAGAGTTGATCGAGGGTGTAAAAAAACGCATCGTCCAGTTTGGCTTTGTCATCCGCCAGTTCCAGGGGACGTAAAAAGGGGACTTCGGCGCCGTGACGGGTTGCGATCGCAGCGACTTCAGGGCTCTCGGTGCTGACCACCACCCGGCTGATGGTGCTGCAGGCCAGCGCCGGTTCAATGGAATGGGCGATCAAGGGTTTGTTGCCGATCATCGCAATGTTCTTGGCCGGCACCCCCTTGGAGCCGCCCCGCGCCGGGATAAAGGCCAAAATCTCTTCGATGGGATCAAAATCCCATTGCGGCGCGCGCTGTCTTAGTTTGCGGTAGCGGTGCATGTTTTCTTAACTCGTGCCCATCCGGAAATAGCATCTTTTGGCCCCCGGCGGCGTTCTCGCATTTTTAAAATCCTCGACATAGCATGTGCTATGCCTGCGGTTTTAAAAATGCTCGGGCCTTGCCAGGAACCAAAATCTACTATTTCCGGATGGGCACTAACTCAATTCATTAAACGGCAGTACAAAAAAATGCGGATAGGCCTGCCGGATGTCGGCCGGTTGCCGTTGCCGCAGGGCGTCGGCGTCCCTGAAGAGAACGGTCAGATAGCGATATGGATGATCAAGGGCGCCGAATCCGCGTTTGAACTGATGCAGGCCGGTTTGACTCGGCCACGTGCCGCCGAAATTAAACCAGCGGGCACCGGTCCTGCCGGCCTTTGCCATCCGTTGCGAAACGAGAAAAATCAACGGGTCCGGTGTGGGCCAATCCGGGTGCATGACCGGCGTGTAGTATTCCACCTGGTCGGCGAAGCGAAAAGAGATCAGGCCGGCGACAATGCGGCCGTCTTTTAACAGCACGTCGATTCGCGATCCGCGCAGGTGGTTTTCTTCTCCCGGCAAACACGCCCGAAAGAACGCCGCCGTCTTGACGCTGCCCCCCTTGGCCCCGATGGCGGCCTCGTGAAAGTGGTGCAGGGTTTGCAATTCAGCCCACGTGTCGGCGGTTTTCAGTTGAAATTGTTCACGCGCGGCCTTGCGGGCGCGGCTGCGCACCCGCGGTTTTAAGAGCGCCAGAATCTGTTCCCCGTATTCGGCCGGGTTGCCGTTGTATGCGGGCAAAGGGGTGATCTGACAGTTACGCCGGTCAACATAGGTTGGCTGCAACCAGCCGCCGATCCGATCGTGTCGCGCACCACTATTCAACGGGCTGGTGATAACGGTCAGCGCCAACGCCCGCTGTTTACGGCATTCGGCCAGCATGGCGGCATACAGTTTCTCAAGGGTCTGCGCCGGTGCGTCGGCGGTAACCGCCTCGCCGTACGAGCCAAAGTACGCCAGACAGTTGACCACCGGCCCCCAGGGACCGTCATGGACCGCAAAGGGCAAGCCGCCCACGAGCCGTCCGTTTGCTTCGGCGAGCAGTACATTGACATGCGCGCCGGTCATGTTGCGAATCAGATGAATATTCGCCTGACTCTGATAAAACGTGCCCCACGGACATGCGGCAACCAGTTTGTCCCAGGAATCGGGCAGGCGGGTGGTTTTGGTGATGGTCAACATGGCGGAGATAAAGAAAAAACCATCCCAGGGGTTCCTCCCTTGAGGGCATAACCGTCAGGCCAAGAAAAAAATGAATAACAATGTGAGCAAAATTGCATGTCGAAGCCTGACAATAACATTCAGGCATTTTTGCAATATCTCCTGGATTCCCGCCTGCGCGGGAATCCAGGAATTTTCCCCAAACGCGCAATTTGCTTTTTTCAACGGCTCGCCGCAACGTAAATGCGTTTTACAGATTTCCTTAGCCTGACGGCTATGCCCATAAGGGGGGAACTGCGTGAAACATTCTCAATTTTACCAGACTAACTTGGATTTTATAGATAACCGCAAAATGCTATCTCCGGATGGACATTAGCAAGTGCCCATCCGGAAATAGTAGATTTTGGTTCCCGGCAAGGCCCGAGCATTTTTAAAACCGCAGGCATAGCGAGCTATTCCGAGGATTTTAAAAATGCGAGAACGTCGCCAGGGGCCAAAAGATGCTATTTCCGGATGAGCACTAGCCTGACGGCTATGCCCGTAAGGGGGGAACTGCGTGAAACATTCTCAATTTTACTAGACTAACTTGGATTTTATAGATAACCGCAAAATGCTATCTCCGGATGGACATTAGCAAATCGAACCAGCTCATCTTCTGCGCGCCGTCCAACTGCCACTGCACCGGGTGTTCGGTCCAGTGTTCGGCGTGGGTCAAAAGCTCCACCTTGGCTCCCGGCCGGCAGCGATCGGCGCACAGGAAGGCTTCCTTTAAATAAGAAAACCCGCTGCCGTCACCGGAGTCTTCCACACTGTGAACATCTTCGCACCACTGGGTGGTGGGAAACATCTGCCAGCGGTCCAGGTGTTCGCCGACTTCATTCTTGAACCGCAGCAGACGTTCGGGCCAATCCGGTGGATGAGGGCACACCCCGTGCAGGGTGAAAAACCGGGGCCTGAAGCCCATGACGGCCGCAAAGCGCTCGCACTCCCAGACAAAGCGCGCCAGGGCCACATCATACGCCGGGGCGGTCGAATGTAGGCCAATGGTAAATCCTTGGGCATGCAGCTCCCTGAATTGGGACTGAAAAGCGTCAAGCGAGTAGTACTTCGGATCGACAATCACATAAATGGTCGAACGCAGATTCAACCGGGCTTCGATGCGGGTAAACCGCAGCACCCGGTCCGGTTCGAAATCGACATCATGACGGATAAAAAATGAACGCCGTTGCTCGTCGGCCGGTTGGAACATCTCTTCGGGGCGGTCGAAGTGAATGGTCGCGTCTTGGCGCCATTTGGCCAGCAGCAGTTCATAGATGCGCAGATTGTGCGGCGACAGGTCGCAAATCCGATCCGGGGCGGCGGTGTCGATGACAGGGGACGCGGGCGCGGGCGCGCTTTTTGCGGGGGCCTTGCCGGGCTTGTCCGCGACGGCGGCCGCAGGCCGGCGACGTTCCAGAAGCTGCTGGTGGCGCTGGACCAGCAGGCGATTGATGCGCGCCATCCAGGTGACCAATTCCGCTTCACTGAGAAAACGGGTCGGCATGTACGGCTGATTGCGCGCATAAATGGTCGACGTATACGTCATGGTCCGGGTGATCAATCCGGCCTGCAAACACTCCTTCTCTATCTGCGAACCCGGCAGCGGCCGTAAATACTGAAACCCGTTGATGGCGATATCCAGCGGCAGGGCCTCAAGTTGGCGCAGGGTCGTTTCCAGGGTGGCATGCGATTCCAGCGGGTGACCGATCATCATGGTGAACATGGGATTCATGCCGGCGGTGCGCACCAGCTCGGCCGCTTCCATGTACTGCTCGAAGGTCACCCCCTTGCGGGTAGCTGCCAGAATATCGGGGTGAAAGCTCTCGCCGCCCATGACCAGATCGCTGCAACCGCAGCGTTGGAGTTGCGGCAGCAGGTCCTTGTTTTTGATCACGGTGTCGGCCCTGGCGTCGATGTCGAACCGGCAGCGGATATTTGCTGCTTCAAGCCGGTCCAACAGCGCCCGGCTCCACTTGCGGTTCAACAGCATATCGGTGGTCCCGAGCCGGATTTGACGGCCTTGTGGGACCAGGGCCATTTCTGCGGCCACGGCCGCTGCCGGCCGGCAGCGCATGGGACGGCGGCCGATGTGGCAGTAGGTGCAGCCAAAGGGACAGCCGGAGGCCGCCCGGATGAAAAACTGCTGATAGTGCGATGGCCCCAGTTCGGTCAGTTCGTCGGTGCAGGCGTCGAGATGGTCGAGACCGGCAGCGTGCACATTGTTCAAGCCGCCGTCAATCACCTGTCCGTTGATCCGTGCCACAACGCCGGGCATCGGTTCATCCAGACCGCCGCCGTTTTGTAAACCCCGGATCAGGCTTTCCAGGGCGATCTCACGATCCAGCCCCCGCACCGCAAAGTCGACAAAAGCGAAATCCCGCACAATGTCGCGTTGCATGGTTTCCCAATCGTCAAAGGCGGCCAGCACCGTCAGGCACCCTTGCTGTTTGGCCTCCCGAAGATAGGTCAGGGCATGGGGCAACCCGTCGCAGATCGGCGCAAAGGCGACCACCATGTCGCAGCCGTCGAGCGGCAGCGGCCGGCCGTTGCAGTGATCCCGTTGTTTAACCTCAAATCCTTTGCGTCGCAGGTAATGGGTCGCCAGCGGCAGGGCCGAGGGCATTTCCGGCCACACCCGGTACCCGAAGCGGTTTTCTTCGGCGATAAAGCCTTTGAGTCGGAACAGTAAAATCTTCATTTAAGTGGAAATACTCACAAGCTCTGCGGGTCGTCTTCCTCGGGCCGATCCGGCCGCCATAGTTTGATGCAGACCGTCTGCCCCTCAACATAAAAATGGGCCGGATAGTTTTGGGGATCGCAGGCGCGAATCGAATCAAACAATTGCAGCAACGGTTTGCCGGGGTCGATTTCGGAATCGGCCGGCGTGCGGCGGCGCGTCAGGCACCCTTTGCCGGTCTCCGGTTGCGGTTGGGGCTGAAAGCCGGGGGTATTGATGCGGCGCAACGCCGCCAGCATCAAATCGGGTTCAACGGCATAGGTTTTGTTCAACACCGACCGGACGGTATCGAACCGGGTCAGTTTGATTTTGTGTTGCAGCACGATCGGCCCGGTATCCATGCCGGCGTCCATCACATGCACCGTGGCGCCGGTAACGCTTTCATTGTTCTTCAACATCAAGGCGGTGCTGGTCGGTCCCCGATAATCGGGCAGCAGCGATGGATGCAGGTTCAGGCAGAGTTTGAACCGGTCCAGGTCGGACGGCGCAATCAAATAGGGAAAGCCGATGGAAAGTAGAATAATACCGGCGAACGGTTGCAGTTTTGCCGCAAGATCTTTTTTACCGTGGACGGCTGTCAACGGCAAGCCGGCGTCGGTCAATCGTTTTATACTTGCCCGCAGGCGCCCATGTTGTTCTTGTGGCACGATGACGCCGGCTACCTCGACCGCCGGCTGCCGGTGCAGCCGCAAGACGGTTTGCTCACGATCGGCACCGCCGAAGAGAATTACCAGTTTTTCAGACGGACTCATGAGCGCTCCGGCAAATTACGTCGCAGGTGATAAAACATCTCCCCCACAGACAACCCCAGGCGGTTTTGCATGCCGGCAAACAAGGCGGCGGGTTTTGCGGCGGCGGCCCCTTCCAGATCAGCGTCTGCGATAACGTAGATACCGCCGCCGGTCAGCACCCAAACCGCGCCGTCGGGCAAGTGCTTGACCACGTGGCCGGGCACGCCGGCAAAGCGCGGCGGCTTTTCCAGAACGCGCCCTTTCCAGATCAGGACTTCCTTTTCTTTCAGGCAGGTCCGCGCACCGGGATACGGCCGGGTTACGGCGCGCACCAGGCGGTCGATCTTTTGAGCAGTTCGGTGCCAGTCGATCCAGCCGTCAACCGGCCAACGGGGAAAGGAGAGAATCGCCCGGTCGTCGGCCTGTTCAGTCTTTTCGATGCGCCCGGCCTCCAGATCGTCCAGGACCGAAAGACACATTGACGGCGCCCGTGCATTGATTTGATCCAGCAAGGCGGCGATGTCCGTCTCCGGGCCAATGGGGATAAATTCTTTTTTCAGGATCGCCCCTTCATCGGCAACCCCGTCAACCATACGGTGGGCGGTGATCGCGGTGCGCTTTTCACCGTTTAAAATCGCCCAACTGGTTGACGCAAACCCCCGGTATTTAGGCAGATCCGACGTATGAAAGTTGACAAAGCCGTGGACCGGCAGATCGATCAGTGGCGCCCGGACCAGCCGCCGCCAGCCCATGCTGATGCCGATATCCGGCTTCAGGGCCTTAAAGGCGTCAAGCATTGCCGGCGAGTGAATCGTCCGGGTTTGCCAGGTTTGCGCACCAGCTTGCCGCGCCTGTTCAAGCAGGACTTCGGCACGCACGCCGTCGTCGATCTGCCCGTCAAAATCGGCCGACACCACCCCGGCCAATTGATGGCCGCCGGTGCTGATTTTTTGGATCGTGTCAAGGCCGGTCCGCCGGCAGGCCAACAGTAGTACACGCAACCCCATGGACAACCTCTTTCAGCAGCATTGTTTTAAGTCGCTTGTGTGTGACCGTTTCAATCATCTGTTCCGCCAGGACGCGCGTGCCGCGGTTCTTATCGCGGCAGCGGGCTTCTTCCAAAGCGCCGCGGCTGAAACCGTTTGCTTTGACATAGTCATATTGGGCCGAATCGACCGTGTTCAACCACAAATGGATCGGATGAAAATTGATCACCTTCAGGCCCGGTCGCGCCAGTCCCAACACCGTTGCGTCCCATGGCCGGCCCAGGTTGAAATGGTCATCGTCTTCCCAAAACATCGGCACGCGCACAAGGCCGGATGGATGTTGAAACGGCCGGATCCGGTCGCAGCCGAACATCAGCAAATTCGAGTCGTAGGTAAAGCCGGCCTCGGCAGCCATTGTAAGCAGGCCGGCATATTCGAACAGGCCATGACATCTGAATCCGGTCGCCCGTGGAAACTGCCGGCGCATTTTTCGCCACAGGCCGCGATGATCCTGCGTGGCGAAGAAGTTCGGATGCACCCCGAACTCGGTATGGTCATCGGCCTGAGCCATCAGGTCATACGGCTGCGTGGCAAAGATGGTCAGCGGCAGGCCGTTTTTTCGAAACAAGGCCTGGGCCCATGCCAGCATTTCTTCGTCGGCCCAGTCCGTGTCCATGGTGAAAACGACAGTGGCTTCGTTGTCTGCTTGCATTACGCTTACTTTTCTGTTCAATGACCATTTTCAATTTCAAAAAGCTCACGTTCGACGTCGTAACCGAGTTTGGCGGCGGTTGCGGAGGTGATGGCGATAAATTCGCTGCGTTCCTGCCGTTGCCATTCTTCAGGGCTTTTGATGGGACGCAGATTGCCGGTTTTGCCGGGGCGTTCGGCGCGGATGGCGTCGAACGTCTGCCGGGAAACCGGTCCCAGGGGCATGACTTCCGACAGCTCAAGGTAGGCGTCGTAATCGAAGGCCTCGATTGGGACGATACGCTGTTTGTGGACGGGGATTTGCGCCAGTTGGTCCAGAATCGCGGCGTTGACATGGTTCCAGCGCCAGGCGACTTTGCCGGTGTTGGTGAGTTGCCGCCACCATTCGTATTCGTCTTTGCCCGGAACCGGGTTGGCAAAAAAGTGATTGGGCAGCAAGGAATTATATTGAAAACCGATGGGCTGTGCCGGGTTTT
Source organism: Desulfobacterales bacterium (assembly GCA_028282295.1). Lineage (GTDB taxonomy): Bacteria > Desulfobacterota > Desulfobacteria > Desulfobacterales > JANQIE01 > JANQIE01. The sequence continues at coordinate 23,527 of JANQIE010000257.1, forward strand.
GGTAACAATGACCGCGCTTATAGACCCCTTGCGCCTGGCTGGACGGCACCACGCCCACGGGGCTGCGCACGATTGACAGCACCACGGCGTCGAATTCTCGTTGCAGGTCGAGCAGATTCAAAAAGATGATGGCGTTTGATTCAAAGTAGTACTTTTGGTTTTGGGCCGCCTGATCCATGAAGCACCGGCGCGACCAGAACAAGCCCCCCAGGTCGACCGGCAGGCCGTGAAAGCGGCAGTATTGATAGAAGGCATCGCCCGCCGCGTAGATGTTGTCCGCGTGGCGGGCATCATACTGCGGGTCCTTTTCGAACAAGGCGGCCATGAAGTGGGTGCCGCACCGGCCGGTGCCGGTGGCGAAAACAGGGGGGCCCAACGGTGCGCGCAGATCACGCGGGGCGAAAAAATCCGGTCTTGCGGTTTCCCAGTCGGTGGGTGTGTTCATTGTTATACTTGCTTCCCTGATTGGTTGGTTGGCAAAAGGTTAGGGCTCGCGCCTAAAATGGGAAATTATTTTTGCGCGACCCCTTACTTGCGTCACCCCGGCGAACCCCGGATCAGGTCCGGGGCAGGCGCCGGGGTCCAGAATCAAAACGATAATATCCTTTCAAACAACAACGGCTGATGTAGAAAGGTCCGGTTTTCATAGGTGAAGAAAAGCCGGTCAATCCCGCTTTCCCCGGCGGGCTGCGCCACATAGACGGGATAGGTTTGCAATTCAAAATAAGTGGTCTTGATCATATTAAAGTAGCCGACAGCGTTTTCAATGTCGGCGATAAAAAGGGCATCGACTTTCTCCTTGAGCCGGTCGTAGTCGACGAATGTGACCGGTATCCGCCGGTATTGATAAGTCTTGTGGCGATGCGCCAACGGGTGCATGAAATGATCGACCGCAATGCCCGCCTCCAGCAACAGGTCGGCAACGATTTGCGCTTCCGGGCTCAGGCCGGCGATCGCCGCTGATTTGACGGTTCCGTTGACAGCTTTGATAAGATATTGCAGGCTTTGTCGATAAACATAGTTCAGGTAGCGGGCCTTGTTATCTTCATAGTAATTGTGCGCCGGCCGGAACGCACCCCGGCACTCGCGGATGTTGGCCTTGGACTTCTTCTTCAGGATAAAAAAGGGGCTTTTTCGATCCGACCAGTAGCTGACATTCGTGTGCCAGGCAAAATGCCGGATCTCGAAATAAGGGGCCACCATTTCCTTGAACAGGTCCAAATTCAACAGCAACCGCGAACCGCCCCCACGAAATAAATCTTCCATGCAGTTGATGCCCGGTCGCATGGCCCTGGACGCGTCGTCCAACGAAATGTTCAGAATCACCACCAGGATGCCGTCGTCATTCAACCAGCCATGCAGCCGGGCCAGGGCGTCCATCGGCTTTTTGATGCGGTAAAAGCCGCCGGTCAGCAGGATCAGGTCAAACTTCGCGCCTTTGGGGTCATAGTCTTCCAGCGCGGCTGTTTCCAGGTTGATCTGTGGGTACATCTGCCGGCCGTAGGCAATGGCGTCCGGGTTGGGGTCGATGCCGAAATTGCGGATGGCCGGATAGTAGGCGTGAATGATATCGGACAACATCCCCTGGTCGCAACCGATGTCGATACAGCTTCGCACCGCCTGCATATCGACATGCTGCGCGACAATCCGCAAATACTGGGCGTTGCGGCTCGCCTGCAGGGCGATATTGGCGAACGGCTTCCGGTTGACTACCGGCGGCACGCGGTTTTCTTCGCGCGGATCATTCTCACGCAACTGGATAAAACCGCAAGTACGGCAGATAACCGCCGTTTGCCGGTCAAAGGCCGGGGGCAGCGCCTGCATGGCGCCTGCGCCGCAGTACCAGCAGGTACGCTTGGCATCAAAGGTCAGCGTTTCGCAGGATACCGGCGTTGGCGACCGGATCGGTTTTTTCATGGCCTCGACAAATGCGTCCATCACACCTCTTGCACGGCCTGTTGCGTTTGACGATACCATTCGGTGGCATACCCGCCGAACCGGTCATGCAGCATCCGGGTCAGCGGCAAGTACTTGTCGGCCAGATAGCGGGTCACCGCCGGTGACATTGCCCGGGGGGCTACCGGCCCTTTGAACAGATTGCGCCTGGCCGAGACTTTAAAATGCCGCAGATCCGGTTCGAGCCCTAAAAACCCGCACAAGGTATGAAGTAATGTTTCGGGTTCCGCTGCAATCTGCTCGAAATAGGTAATCAAAATCTGTTCCGGCGAGAAATGGCGCGACCAGAGGGCATGGGTTTCAATGTAGTTGTTCCAGACAGCATCGCCGGACTGTTCAAAGAACGCGACCAGCTCATCGTCGGTCAGGCTGTCGTAAGCTCGCCCCTGGTTTCTCACAAAGTAAAGCATGGCGTTGGACCAGGATCTTTCCACCGGGTTGCGCAGGGAATAGATAATTTTGACATTCGGCATCAACGCTCGTATTTTGGCCACCGCCGGGGCGTCCAGTGCGCAGTAGGAAGGCGACGCTTCGCCGGTCAACAACCCCCGGCCCGGCGCGAACACGGCCTTGTACCAGTTGTCGTCGATACGGCCGCAAAAATGACGCAGGTTCCACCCAATCCCTTCACGCCGCAGACTGCCCAGAATCCGGCGCTTTAAGCCTTTGAACCTTTTCCTGCGCGTCAAGGCCGCCCATCCTGAAAAGTACTGCACCGATTTATAGGGGGGCATCCAGACCTGCGGGTGGCGCTTCAAATTATCGAAATACCATCCCGTGCCGGCCTTGGGCGCACCGATAATCAAAAAATCGGGATAACCGTCGGAGGTGCTCATCAGGGGCGCGCGGCTTCTTTGCGGGCGACGACCGTGATGCCCGAGCGTTGGACATCCATATGCTCGATGGCCAAGGCGGCGGCTTCGCAATAGTGTTCGATCTGTTCCGGCGTGTGACGGTGACAGTTTTGCGGACGAAACCAGTCGAAATTGATATGGTGCATTTCATCGAAGTCAAATTCTTCGTGGTGGAACATTTTGCACACGTACCAGTAAAAAAAACGTTGCAGGCTCATCCGTCCCTTTGCGATGCCCAAAAACGGGATATCTTCCGGCACGTCGATTTCAACATCCATGCGTCCCAGGCGTTGCCCCAGGCGGGATAGCGGTTTCAGGGCCTGCCACGCCTCTTCATCGCTCATGGCGGCAAGATACCGGCGGATATGATCGTCGGTCATTTCGCGGATGACGGCCTTTTGGGCGTAGACATAAAACAGAAACCGGCCGCCGGTTTTCAACTTGCGCGCCAGGCAGCAGATCGCACGGCCCGTATCATCGGTGTGATGCAACACGCCCTCGGCGAAAACAATGTCGATACTCTGGGCAGCGATCGGCAGCGCCAGGAAGTCGGCCTGGAGAAAATCGCCGGGCATGTGATGGGCGGCGAAGTTTGCGCGAGCCGACGCCACCACGCCGGACAGGTCCACGCCCAGGTAATCATGGCGCCGCAGATAGTCGCCAAAAAGCGCCAACGCCGGCAGCCCCGCGCCGCAACCGGCATCCAGGATCAATTTGGCGTCGCCGTCGAACCATTGCCGCAACCGGGCGGGATCGTCACCCAGATAGCGCCGCCGCAGCCATGTGGTCAGATGCGTCTGAAACGCTTTTGATCCATATGACCCGGCCTGCTTCCACTTGAAGTCAAAGGCCGCATGGGTCTGGATGGTTTGTTTGGCGACGGCTTTCTGCTTCAGGTTCGCAATCATGCCGTCATCTATCTGCAGACGTTTTAGAGCTGACATTTGGGTTCCTTGCGAGTTTAAAGAACCGAAAAGGTTCGCGCAACAGGCGCAGAGTACGCAGAGGGTTTATATTTTTTACCCCTCTGCGAACTCTGCGCCTGTTGCGCGAAACAAAAACGAAGTTTTCCCCTTGTGGGCATAGCCATCAGCCTGAGAAAAAACAGACGTTTTAGCAATACCGGCTGTGCGAGAAAGGCAACTGTTTTGAAGGAAGAATTTTATCATATTGGTACCGGAAACTTCAGGCGAGCTGCGAACTGCGACTTGAAATACTCTGGATGCCAGAGCCGCCTCGGACCTGAATGCCAGAGCCGCCCCGGGCCTGAATCCGGGGCCTGCCCAGGACTCGATCCGGGGTTCGCCGGAACGACGCAGGAAAATACGCCGTCACCCCGGCGAAAGCCGGGGTCCAGAATCTAAACGATAAGATGCCTTTTTGCTTATTTATCGGCTCAGGTCCTTGGGGGGAATGTTCTCCTTTTTTTCAACGCCGCCCCCCCCCTTTATCCCCCCTCAAGGGCATAGCCGTCAGGCTAAGGAAATCTGTAAAACGCATTTACGTTGCGACGAACCGTTGAAAAAAGCAATTTGCGCGTTTTGGGAAATTTCCTGGATTCCCGCCTGCGCGGGAATGACGAAGTAGGCTTTGCTCCGTCGTGTTTAGGTGTCATTCCCGCGCAGGCGGGAATCCAGGAGATATCGCAAAAATGCTTAGGTGTTATTGTCAGGCTTCGACATGTAGTTTTGCTCACATTGTTATTCATTTTCTTCTTAGCCTGACGGTTATGCCCTCAAGGAGGGAATCCTTGTGAAAAATTTTTGTACACATTCAGGGGTGCGCCAAGCTATGTAATTGATTGGAAATATTGAGAAATTAT
>JANQIE010000319.1 GCA_028282295.1 Desulfobacterales bacterium
ATTTTATGCATCCCGGCTTCAGGTCATCTTGGTCCGATCTTCGGTCCCAAAATCCTCGCCATAGCTTGCTATGGCTGCGGTTTTGGCACCTCAGATCGAACCAACCTGACCTAAATCCGGGCGCCTAAAATGTGAAATTATTTTTTCGCGAGCCCCCTTAGGGGCCGACGATGGTGACTTGCATGGCAACGCTGTTGATCGGGTTGTCACGCGGGTCGGTCGGCTCGGCGGCGATTCGGTCAATCACCTCAAGACCTTTTATAACTTGGCCGAAAACCGTATATTCGCCGTTCAACGGTGCCGCTTGCTGAATGCAGATAAAAAACTGAGACCCGGCGCTGTCCGGGTGTCCCGACCGTGCCATGGATAGTGTGCCGCGCCGATGCGGCCGGTCGTTGAATTCCGCTTTAAGATAGTAACCCGGCCCGCCGGTGCCGTCATTGCCGCGATGCGCATCCTTGGAATTGGGATCGCCCCCCTGGATGACAAAGCCCGGTACGATGCGATGAAACGTGGTTCCGTTGTAAAAGCCGGATTTGGCCAGTTGAATAAAATTGTCTACATGATTCGGGGCTTTGTCGGGAAAAAATTCAATTTCGATATTGCCCAGGCGGGTTTTGATAAGCGCCTTGGTATTTGCCATGGCTTTGATCTGTTGGTTGCTGAATTGTTTGAACCGTATTTCGGCCTGACTCGATGAGATCCAACAAAAAACAAGAACGAAAAGCAAGATGGCTGTTTTACGAAACACCGCGGCCTCCTTTTAAGTGGGTACAAGGTTGTATGATTGATTTTAGACGCATGGCACTGCATTTCGTTTAAAGTGAGTCGAGCCCTTCACTACAACGACGAGTCGTTGGTGCTGCAAACGAAAATGCTACTGCATTAATGCGAAGATAGGCCAAAAAAATCAAGAAAAGTTTTTTTGATATCCGGCAGAATCGTTCCCGCAAAACATCAACAAGGTGCTGTGTCGTTTGTGTTCATCCGGCGTGAGTTGTAGCGCAGTGAAGAGAAACAGTGAGGAGCAGGTCGAGGCGGGTGTTCGGGGTGATGGCGTCAGGACGGTTGTTTGCGAGGATTGCGACGGTCGCGGCCTGAGCGCCGCTCCTCGCCGGAGCGCTTTTCAGGTATATAATGCGAGTAAACAAACTGGCGCCGATCGATACCGCTTCGGCGACCGCCATTGTCTTGCGTGTTCCACTCTGACTCGGTTTTTTCCATTATGCCCGACAATTCTTTTTTTTATTTATTATCGTACTGGCGTAATCCGGCGGCCTGTTTTTTTATGACCGCCCCCATGCTGAAGAGCCTAACTTAGCAAGAAACATGCACACCGGCTTGCGGGTTTTTGAACCATTGGGTGACGCGTCAAAGGTGTCATTTATACGGACGTATTTTTTACGCCTATTTGATTTAAATATTTGAAATTAAACAAAAAGTCATAAATTGAAGTTTGCGGCTGTTTCGCCGCCCAGACGCGCCAGACGATCGCAGCCCGTACACAAGTAGTGGCGGCCAATTGGCAGGTCATGGATTTGGTACGCAAATTACCTCATTTGATAGGAAAATAATTTAATAATATGAAATCGGTTACATAAAGGTTCATCCGGCGTTTATGCCGCTAAACCGAAAGGACGAAATCGAATGCACGCCTTGTTGAAACTACTTGCCTGGGGGCTGGCCGTTTATGGGTTGTATTGCGGATTGCTTTTTACCCTTCAACGTCAGATGCTCTTCCCGCGACACATGCTTCGCGCTGCCGGCCCTTTGAAACCGGCCGATCCCTGGCAGCTTTTGTCGATCCCGCTGCCGGACGGGCCGGTGCAGGCCCTTTTGGCGTTGCCCGCCGATACCCGGCGCCCGTCCCCTCTGGTTGTCTTCGCCCATGGCAACGGCGAGTTGATCGACTTTTGGCCGCCGCTGTTGCAGCCTTTGGTTGAAAAGGGGGTCGGCGTGCTGCTTGTGGAGTATCCCGGCTACGGCCGCTCCGCCGGTGATCCGTCACAAAAAAGTATAACCGCCGCCATGGTCGCGGCGTACGATCTGGTTGCCCGGCGGCCGGATGTCGACCCGGCCCGGATCGCCTTTTGGGGTCGCTCCCTGGGTGGCGGCGCCGTTTGCCAATTGGCCCGACATCGCCAAGCCGCCGGTTTGATTTTGATGTCCACCTTCACCAGTGCCCGGTCCTTTGCCCGTCGTTATCTGGTTCCGTCGGTTCTGGTCAAGGATCCCTTTGACAATCTGGTTGTGGTTAAAAGTTTTCGCAATCCGGTCTGGGTCGTTCACGGACGCCATGATGAGGTTATTCCGTACCGGCATGGCCGCCTTCTGGCCGCAGCCGCACCAACGGGTCAGCTTATAACCTACCCCAGCGGACATAATGATTGCCCGCCGGACTGGCGTCTTTTTTGGCAGGATATACGGCCGTTTTTTATGCAAATTGGTTTTATCGATGGTAATAAATTGTAATTTATGGTCATTAAAGGTAATTTGAATCGGTAAAGGTTGACACTGATGCGCCACGCTAACTATAAATCGGCATCACGGGTTCCATTCGGCATTTTTTGTGATTTCCGGCAAGAATAGACGGACCATGGATAAACTACTCTCCACCAGACAAGTGGCCCAGTTTCTGGGTGTTAACGAGAAAATGGTCTACAACCTGGTGGCCGACAAAGGCTTACCGGCCACCAAAGTCACCGGAAAATGGTTGTTCCCACGTCATCTGGTGGAGCAATGGGTTGAAACCAACACGATCAATTATCCCCGGTTCCACGGCAAAGCGCCGGACACACAGGGCCTGTTGGTTATCAGTGGCAGCAACGATCCGCTGCTCGAGCGCACCATCGCGCTGTTCAATAAACGCAATCCCGGCCAGATGACGGTTTTCGGTAATGTCGGCAGCATGGGAGGCTTGCAGGCCCTGCGTCGCAACCACTGTCATATCGCCGCCAGCCATCTGTTGCAGGACGACAGCGATGACTACAATTTCGAGTTCGCTTCACAGGAACTGGATCAAGCCCCGGCCATGGTCAATTTCTGCCGTCGGGAGCAAGGTCTGCTGGTAGCCGGGGGCAATCCCAAAGGGATCAAATTGGTAGCCGATCTGGCGCAACCGAACCTGCGTATCGCCAATCGTCCCCTGGGAACCGGCACCCGGTTGTTGCTCGACCGCGAACTCAAACGCTGCGGGATCAACGGCACAACCATAAAAGGGTATCAGCGTGAATTTGGGCGCCACCTGGATGTGGGGCTTGAAGTGCTGGCCGGCCGGGCGGATGTTGCACCCGGCATTCGGGCTGTTGCGAACATTCTTGGTCTTGAGTTTGTTCCCTTGCGATGGGAGCGGTTCGATCTTTTGATTGCCAAGGAACGCTTCTTCGACGAAGCGATCCAGCGGTTTTTGAGCCTCTTGCATGAAGCCCCGGTTGCCGAACTGGCGCAAGCCATCGGCGGCTATGATTTAAAATATTCCGGCATGATGATTTATCCGGGCGATGGTCTTGAAAAATGACGTTGGCCCTCCGAACTGCGTCATCAAAGGCCATCGCCCATTTTTTCAACCTGACGCCGGACCATGCCGGCCGGTTCAACTGACATGAAATTTTAAAAAAAGGATTGTGGGTATGCGCATGAAATGTTGGGGAAAGCAGTTGTTGGTTCTATGCCTGGTTGGTCTACTGGCGTCTTTTGCCCAGGCCAAAGAAAAGACCATTAAAATGTCGACCACCACCAGCACCCAGGCTTCGGGCCTGTTGGACGTGCTGTTGCCGGAATTGAACAAGCAGTTGGGGATTCAGGTGAAAGTAATCGCCAAGGGAACCGGCGCGGCCATCCGCGACGGCATGGACGGCAACGTGGATGTTATCTTCGTACATGCCCGGGCACGGGAAGAACAATTTATCGCCAATGGCTTCGGCACCAAACGGTATGCCGTCATGCACAACGATTTTGTCATTGTCGGCCCTGCAAGTGATCCGGCCGGAGTGCGTCAAGCGCGCAGTCTGGGGCAGGCGTTGAATAGGATCGCCGCCGGCAACGCCGGTTTTGTTTCCAGGGGCGATGACAGCGGCACGCATATCAAGGAACAGAGCCTGTGGCAGACGGCCGGTTTGAAATTGGCAAGCCGTTCGGCGACCGTGGTGAAAAAGGGCAAGAAGAAGCAGGTGACCTACCAATATCCGGCTCAAATGGGCGCCCGCTACCTATCTATCGGCCGTGGCATGGGGCCCGCCCTGACCTTTGCCGACGAAAAACAGGCCTACACCCTGACCGATCGCGGCACCTACATCAAATTCAAATTGGGCCGCAAACCGGCCCTGGCGCTTGATATCATGTTCGAGGGCGACCCGGCTTTGAACAATCCCTATGGGGTGATCCCGATCAATCCGACCAAACATCCGCATGTGAATCACACTGCGGCCAAGCAGTTCGCCGAATGGCTGGTGTCGCCGGGGACTCAGAAACTGATCGAAGACTACAAGTTAATGGGCAAGCAGTTGTTCTTCCCGGATGCCCTGGCGCAATAGGTCCGGCAGCCGACAGCCAGACGTACACCAATCGTGGAATTTTTAATCGACGGGATATATTCAGCCTTTTTACTGGTCCTGGCGTTGGACCAGGAACTGGTGCGGGTCGTGGTCGTCTCCCTGAAAGTCAGCGCGAGTTCTACCGTGATCGCCGGCATGCTCGGGATTCCCTTCGGGTTTTGGGTCGCCACGGCCGAATTTCACGGCAGGCGCTTTCTGATTACCTGCCTGAACACCCTCATGGCGCTGCCCACCGTGGTGATCGGCCTGTTGGGATATGCCTTGCTGTCGCGTCGCGGTTTGCTCGGCGCGTTTGATTTGCTCTACTCCCAACCGGCCATCATCCTCGGTCAGATCATTCTGATTCTGCCGCTGGTGACCAGTCTGATGATCGCCGCCATCAGTCGCATTGATGAACGCTACCGCCGGACCGCCTTGACGCTGGGGGCCAATCGACGCCAGAGCGCGCTTGTTATTTTTAAGGAAGCCCGTTTCGGCATCCTGGCCGCGATTATCGCCGCTTACGGACGCGTGGTCTCCGAAGTCGGGATCAGCATGATGCTCGGCGGCAACATCCGGGGGTTTACCCGCACCATGACCACCGCCATGGCCCTGGAGTACGATAAGGGGCTGTTCGCGCTGGCTATGGCCCTGGGGTTGGTGCTGGTGGGGCTCAGTTTCGGCATGAATCTGTTGTTTCACTTCTTTCAGGGGAAGATCGGCCGGTAATGCTCTATCAGTTGAATCACCTGCAAAAGACCTATGGCAACCGCACGGTTCTCGATATTCCCTTTTTGACCATCGGCAGTGGTAAGATATACGCCTTGCAAGGCCCCAACGGCGCCGGCAAGAGCACCCTGTTGCACATCCTGGCCTTTCTGCAACGACCCAGCAGCGGCGCCATCCAATACAACAACAGGCCGGTGCCCGCCGCCGAGGCGCAGTTAAACCGCCTGCGCCGGCAGGTGGTGCTGGTGGACCAGAACCCGATCATGTTTTCTACAACGGTTTACAAAAATGTGGAGTTCGGTCTGAAAATCCGCGCCGTGCCCAGACAGCAGCGCCGTGCGCGGATTGAACAGGCATTGGCTCTGGTGGGGATGGAACAATTTGCCACCGCGTCTGCGTTTAAACTTTCCGGCGGCGAGACCCAGCGGGTGGCCCTGGCCCGGGCCTTGGTGCTGGACCCCAAAGTACTGTTGTGCGACGAACCCACCGCCAGTATCGATACCGAAAACCAGACGGCTGTAATCGAAATCCTGCGACGTATCAATGCTGAAAACAATATCTCGATAGTGTTTACCACCCACGACCGCCGGCAGACCGACGTCCTGGCCCATCAAACCCTTTCTCTGAATCAGGGGCGCCTGACCGGCAATACCAACGAAAATGTTTTCCTCGCCCGTATCGAAACCACCGGTGAGACCGTCAGCCGCTGCATTCTCGCCGACCGGATATCCCTGTCACTGCCTACTGCGTTGATTGCCGCCCAAGTCGGTTCACGGATTCAGGTGCATCTGGACCCTTGCGCAATTCTGATCGCGGCCCGGACAGCCGGTTTCACCGCCAACAATACGTTTGACGGCCGCATCACCCGGATCAGCGCCGAAAACGGTCGTGTGCGCCTGCAGGTGGCCGCTGCCGTCGACATCTGTGTGCGCCTGTCGATGTCCGAATACCGGCGACAAAAGTTGATGGTGGGCGAAGAAGTTCGTCTGCATGTGGGTGAAGACGCCGTCACGGTGGTGTAGGCGTTGAAGGTGTGAACGGGCAAGACGGTTATGGTTTCGCGGACGAGAGAAAAGTGACTGTTGCCCGCTTGAATACTTCCGGTTTCTCAGCCGGGAACGAATGGCCGGCCTGTTCAATTTGGATGTATTCGGCCGTCAGCAGGTCGGCCAGACGGCGGGCCTGGGGCGGCGTGGCGATTTGATCTTCCGTACCGCAAATGACCTGACAGGGGACGTCGATCGGGCGCACCCATGCTTCGAGCGGGGCATACTGCTGCATGGCTTGCAGATGCCGATGCAGGGCTTCGGTCTTGTTGCGGGCGGCAATGGCGGCCACCATTCCTGACAGCAAGCGTTTGCGCCTTTGCAAATAACGCGTGCCGACAACCATCGGCAGCATGGACCAGGCCAGTGCTTCCGGGCCACCGGTGCGCAGAATTTGCTGCCAGCAGTACAACCATGTCTTCACCTGCCCATGATTTTCGACACCAATGCTACCCAACACCAACCGCCGCACCAGCTTCGGCCGGTCAAGAGCCAGGCGCAACGCCACCCGCGCGCCGTGGCTGAGCCCCACCAGGTTAACCCTGGTCAGGTTGAGCTGCTGCAGCAGCGCAGTAAGATCGTCTACATGTCCCTCCAGAGTGAGCGGGATAGCACCCAAATCGCTGCGCCCCTGGGCACGGGCGTCGTAGAAGAGTAGATTGAATTCGGCGCTTAAGTGCGGGGCCAGCGGACGCCAATAGAGTGTGGTCTGGGCCGTACCATTGAGAAACACTACCCAGGGGTTTGCCGGTTGCTGCGCGATGGTTTCATAGTAAAGATTGCAGCCGTCGCTGGTTTTAAAAAAAGTCATTGGCGTTGGGGTCCAAGTTCCAAGTTCCAAGTCAATGTCATTAACTTAAGGCCGCGGCTCAGGGCTTTTGCCTGTAGCCGACATTTGTAAAGCGCCTTTACGTTGCGGCGGGCCGCCGGAACGAGCAATGGGCGCATTTAGGGACATTTCCTGGATTCCCGCCTGCGCGGGAATGACGACGTAGGTTTTGCCCCGTCGTGTTTAGACACCCATTCCCGCGCAGGCGGGAATCCAGGAGATAAAGCAAAAATACCCAAGTGTTGTTGTCAGGCTTCGACATGCAATTGTGCTCAATTGCTATTCATTTCTTCGACGCATCGGATTGTTTTAAGTTAATGACATTGAGTTCCAAGTTTCAAATTTCAAATTTCAAACCCCTCGTTGAGATACACCCGCGCCACCCGGCTGGTTATTGAGGCGGTAATTTCATAGTTAATCGTATTCAAATGCCCGGCCACTTCGTCCGCCGGGATTTCGGCCTGGTCCTGCCGCCCGAAAACCGTTACAGTGTCGCCGAGGGCCGCCGAAGTGATATGCCCCACATCGAGCATGGTCAAATCCATGCAAATCCGGCCCACGATGGGGGCCCGTTCGCCGCGCACCAGCATGTGGCCCGTGTTGGACATGGCGCGGCTGAAACCGTCGGCGTAGCCGATGGCGACAGTGCCGATGCAGGTCGGACGGGCGGTGCGATGGGTGGCGCCATAGCTGACCGTGAATCCGGCGGGCACCGTTTTTAAATTGATCAGGGTGGAATTGAGCGTCATGGCCGGTTTGAGCACAAGCCGGTCCAGGTGGACTTCGTCGGACGGGCGCAAGCCGTACATGGAGATGCCGGCGCGCACCATGTCGAAATGCGATTCCGGCAAGTCGATGATCCCGGCGCTGTTGGCGGCGTGGCGCACGGTAAATTCAATGCCGTTTTGCTTGAGTTGGTCGATCAGGGTCGTAAAGCGCTCAAGCTGCCGGTGCGTGAATGTCTTGTCGTGTTCATCCGCCTTGGCAAAATGGGTCATGATGCCTTCCACGTCAAGCCCCCCAAGACGCATGATGCGCTCGATGTCTGCGATGATCTTTCGGTTGGCGGCGCAATCATCGGCATCGTCGCAAGCCCACTCATCCGGCACCATCCCCAGCCGTCCCATGCCGGTATCGATTTTAAGATGGACCGTGATGGTGCGCCCGGCCGTGCGGGCCGCCTCATCCAGTGCACGGGCGGCGGCAAGGGTGTAAACGGTTTGGGTGAGGTTATACCTGATTAAATCGACAGCCCGCCCGGGCAGCGTGTGCCCCATGATCAGCAGCGGGGCTTCCACGCCGGCCCGGCGCAGTTCAATCCCTTCGTCAATGCGGGCCACCCCCAGGGCGTCGGCGCCGCTCGCCAGCGCCGCCCGTGTAACGCGAATCGCGCCATGGCCATAGGCATCGGCTTTCACGATGGCCATCAGACGCGCGTCAGGATGTGTCAGGCGGCGCAGTTCGCCTACATTGTGGGCAATGGCGCCCAAATCGATTTGGGCCCAGGTGAGGTGTGTGGTCATGAGCTGTCCCCCTTTATCTTGAAAATTAGGGTTCAAACCGGCATGTCGAACGTAACAGTCACGCGAACGACCGTCAATCCGGGGGCGATCGGAGAATAGGGCGGCCGCATTTAAAAATCGTCCCGCAGGCAGGCCACGCCCACCCGTCTGTAGGGTGGGCCGTGCCCACCGGATAAAAAGCCGCTTTGATCAAAGTCTTGTCACGCCTTGTCCGCCAGGGCCTGATAGGTTGTGTGGGCGTGATAGGAACTGCGCACGAACGGTCCGCTGGCCACTTCGCTGAAACCGATGGTCAGTGCTTTGCAACGCCACTGCTCAAATTCTTCCGGCGGCACAAAGCGCTGCACGGCAAGATTGCGGCGGCCCGGTTGCAGATATTGCCCCAGGGTCAGCAGGCGACAACCGGCGCGATGCAGATCCTGAAGTGTTTGTGCGATCTCTGCGTCTTGCTCGCCCAGTCCGAGCATCAGGCCGGATTTGACCGGAATGTGCGAAGGCGACTGTGACGCCCTGTGCAGCAGTTCCAGGGACCGCTTGTAATCAGCTTGGGGCCGAACGGTTGCGTAAAGGCGCGGAACGGTTTCGATATTGTGATTCAACACATCCGGGCCGGCTTCCAGGACGGTTTGCAACGCGGCGGCGTCTCCTTGAAAATCGGGAATCAATACTTCGACGCGCACCCCTTTGATCCGCTGTTTGAGGGCGCGGATGGTCTGGGCAAACAGCGCGGCCCCGCCGTCGGGCAGATCGTCGCGGGTGACGGAAGTGACCACCACATATTTAAGGTTCATCTGCCCGGCCGCCCGGGCTACCCGTTCCGGTTCTTTGCTATCCGGCGGTGTCGGCGGCCCGTCGTTCACCGCGCAAAAGCCGCAATTGCGGGTGCAGCGGTCGCCCAGAATCAGGAACGTGGCGGTCTGCCTGGAGAAGCATTCAAACTGGTTGGGACATTTGGCTTCCTGGCAGACCGTGTGCAGGCTGCCCTTGGCGATCAATTTGCGCACCTGTTCGTACTGCGGGCCACTGGGCAGTCGTCGTTTGAGCCAGGCGGGTTTTTTGATGCGAATGTTGTTTTCCGGTGCCGGTGTGGGGGGCATTTTGGGTTACCTCTCAAGAGGGTTGGGGTTGAAGATTGAAATTTGAAATTTGAAATTTGAAATTTGGGAAGCATCGTTTCAAGGCGTTTTTTCTCCTCATGGTTGAGGGGGTATGGAAAAGGATTTCAGTCGTTCTTATACTGGATTCCGGCGTTCGCCGGAATGACGAAGTTAGGGTTTTACGTCATCATGTTTAGGTGCCATTGCCGCCCCGTATCAAGGGGTAAGGATTTCAGTCGTTCCTATACTGGATTCCGGCGTTCGCCGGAATGACGAAGTTGGGGTTTTACGCCATCATGTTTAGGTGCCATTGCCGCCCCGTATCAAGGGGTAAGGATTTCAGTCGTTCTTATACTGGATTCCGGCGTTCGCCGGAATGACGAAGTTGGTGCCGTTGCCGCCCCGTATCAAGGGGGCGCGGAGATGCCTCGGTGTTATTGTCAGGCTTTGACATGCAATTTTGTTCACGTTGTTGTTCATTTGAAATTACTTCTTTCAATGTCTCCAGCGCCATTGCATCGGTTTGTACGTTGAAAACCTGTTCGAACATTTTGCGCAGGGCCTGGCGCGCCCGGGGCATCGATATCTTCCGGCCGGCCTCTTGTTCGATGGAGGTCATGCGGATATCGGTCATGCCGCAGGGATTGATCCAGGTGAACGGGGTCAGGTCCGGGTTGACGTTCAGGGCCAGCCCGTGAAACGTGACGCCCC
Source organism: Desulfobacterales bacterium (assembly GCA_028282295.1). Taxonomy (GTDB): domain Bacteria; phylum Desulfobacterota; class Desulfobacteria; order Desulfobacterales; family JANQIE01; genus JANQIE01. The sequence goes on from JANQIE010000319.1 coordinate 10,468, forward strand.
GGCGGATGGTGATGCCGATGCTGCCGAGCTTGCGCTTGCCGATCCAGGCGCCCCGGTTGGCTTTGTCGCCGTCGGCGGTGACCTGCCAGTGGGTCGCCGTGCGGACCATCACCTTTTCCAGGCCGGCCACATAATCGACCACGCTCAATTTTAATCCGGCCAGGCGCAGCAACGGATAAACCACCAACTGGCCCGGCCCGTGATACGTAATGTTGCCGCCGCGTTCGATCTGGATGATGTCGATTTGCTTCTGCCTCAGAAATTCTTCCGAAACCGTCAGGTTCTCCCGACCGCCGCGCCGGCCCAGTGTGTAGACCGGCGGATGTTCCAGTGCCAGGACCACGTCGGTGTCGAATTGGCCGGTGGTGCGGGCCAAAACCACATCATGTTGCAATGCCAGTGCGGTGGTGTAGTCGATGCGGTCGATTTCGATCCATTGGATACGCCGCGGCGCGCGAAGCGCCGCAGCGGTTGTTTCCTTGGGCATGGATCAGCCTTTGATGTATTCTTTGGTCCGGTCCGTGGGACAACCGGCCAGACAGGGATTGCGGGCCGCCTCGGTTTCATCCAGCCGGTTGACCTTGGCATGCTCCGGCGCGGCGTGCAGCCGTTCGGGCTGTTCGCGCGCTTCGGCGGCAATGGCTTTGACGCTGTCGATAAAACCGTCCAGGGTTTCGCGGGTTTCGGTTTCCGTCGGTTCCACCATGAAGGCGCCGGGCACCACCAACGGAAAATAGATGGTGGGCGGGTGGAACCCGTAATCCATCAACCGTTTGGCCATGTCCAGGGTTGATACCTTGTATTCCTGCTGGATTTTGTCCGAGAAAACGCATTCGTGCATGCAGGGACGGTCGTAAGGCAGATGCAGCGTCCCTTTAAGTTGTTCCTTGATGTAGTTGGCGTTCAACACGGCAAGCTGACTGACCTTTTTCAGGTACGGCCCCATGCTCAGGATGTAGCTGTAGGCGCGCAGGGTGATGCCGAAATTGCCGTAAAAGGCGTGCAGTTTGCCGATCGATTCGGGATGGTCCTCATCCAGGGCGTATCCGTCGTTGGTCTTGATAACCCGCGGTACCGGCAGAAACGGCGCCAGATGCGCCTTGACGCACACCGGCCCGGAACCGGGGCCGCCACCGCCGTGGGGGGTGGAAAAGGTCTTGTGCAGGTTCAGGTGCAGCACGTCCACCCCGATGTCGCCCATGCTGACGATCCCCATCACGGCGTTCATGTTGGCGCCGTCGGCGTAGACCAGGCCGCCTTTGTCGTGCACGATGGCGGCGATTTCGCGGATGTGGTCCTCGAACAGGCCCAGGGTGTTCGGGTTGGTGACCATGATGCCGGCGGTGTCTTCGTCCATGACCGCGGCCACGGTTTCGGCCGAGAGCACCCCTTGTTCGTTCGATTTTACCGGGACCGGTTTGTAGCCGCACAAGGCTGCGCTGGCCGGGTTGGTGCCGTGGGCCGTGTCCGGGATGATGATTTTCGTGCGGCGTTCGCCTTTGCTTTTATGATAGGCATGGAAAATCAACATGCCGGCCAGTTCGCCCTGGGCGCCGGCCGAGGGTTGCAGGCTGATGGCGTCCATGCCGGTGACCTCTTTCAGCAATTGCTCCAGCTCATAGGTCATTTGCAGGGCGCCTTGGGACAGCTCCTGCGGCAGCAGCGGGTGGGCCGAGGCAAAGCCGGGCAGTGACGCCTGACGCTCGTTGGTTTTGGGGTTGTATTTCATGGTGCATGATCCCAAAGGATACATGCCCGAATCGACGCCGAAATTCCACTGGGACAGGCGCGTGTAGTGGCGCACCACCTCGATTTCGCTCAAATCGGGAAACGCGGGCGGTTCGCCCACCAGGCTGTCGTCGAGCGGACTGGCCGCGACATCGCCAGGTGCGATCGACAAGGCGCAACGCCCCTTTTGACCTTGTTCCCACAACAACGGCTCGTTAAAAATCAATCCGCTGGTTCCGATGGTTTCCTTCATGCCGTCACCTCCTTGACCAGGCGGTCCATGTCTTCTTTACTTGCCGTTTCCGTGGCGCACAGCAGATATGCGTTCGGCAGTTCCGGAAAGTAAGGCGCCAGGGGCAGACCGGCCACGATTTTTTGTTTGAGCAGGTGCTGGTGGGTGGCTGCAAAGCCGTCCGGGAATTCGACCACGAATTCGTTGAAGGTCGGTGTGGCGAACGGGATTTTGAAACCGGCCCGGGTCAGTTCGTTTTTCAGATACTCGGCCTTGTCGTGATTCACCTGAGCCAGTTGGCGCAAGCCGGTGCCGCCCACCGTTGCCATGAACATGCCGGCGGCCGTGGCGCACAAGCCCTGGTTGGAGCAGATGTTGGACGTGGCCTTTTCACGGCGGATGTGCTGCTCGCGGGTGGCCAGGGTCAGTACGTAGCCGCGCCGGCCGTTAAGGTCCGTGGTCTGGCCGATAAGACGGCCGGGCATGTTGCGCACATATTTTTTAGTGGTCGTGAAAATACCAAGGCCGGGGCCGCCGAAAGAGCGCGGGATCCCTAAGCTCTGGCCTTCACCGCACGCAATGTCGGCGCCCTGGCTGCCCGGATTTTTCAGCAGGCCGTAGGCGATCGGTTCGCTGAAACCGGTGATCAGCAGCGCATCGGCGGCATGGCTGCGGTCGGCGGCGGCCTTGATGTTTTCAATACAGCCGAAGAAGTTGGGCGATTGAATCGCCACGGCGGCCAGCCCGTCGATGTCTTCCAGCCCGGTCAGATCGGTGACGCCGCCGGCATCGTAAGGCAGTGCCACCACCTTGAATTCGGTGGGGCGGAAATAGGTCTCCACCACGCGCCGGTACAAGGGGTGGATCGCTTGGGAGACGGCCACGGTTTTCTTCTTGCGCTTGATGCGAATGCCCATCAACAGGGCTTCGGCCAGGGCCGAGGCACCGTCGTACATGCTGGCGTTGGAAACTTGCATGCCCAACAGGTGCGCGGTGAGAGTTTGATATTCGTAGATGGCTTGCAGGGTACCTTGACTGATTTCCGGCTGATAGGGCGTGTAGGCCGTGTAGAACTCGCTGCGACTGAGCAGATAACGGCTGGTGGCCGGAATATGATGATCATAGCTGCCGGCGCCCAAAAACAGTTTGTATTCGGGTGCAACCGCCATTTTACCGGCCAGCGCATCCATGTGGGCATCGAGTTCCCACTCGGTCAGCGGTGCGGGCAATAGCATATCGTCATTGCGCCGGCAATCCGCCGGAAGACTGCTGAACAGGTCGTCAAGGTCGGCTGCTCCCACCACTTTCAGCATATCGCTGATATCTTGATCGGTATGGGGGAGGTAACGCATTATTCCAATCCTTTCAACATTTCAAGGTAAGCATCTTTGGTCATCAGGTCATCGACTTCGGCCGGGTCCGCGGGTTTGATTTCCACCATCCAGCCTTTGTCGTAAGGGTCCTGATTGACTAGTTCAGGGGCGTCTTCCAGGGCTTCGTTCACGGCGACAACCTCGCCGCCGATGGGCAGCAGCAATTCCGAGACCGCCTTGACCGATTCAACCGAACCGAATTCCTCGCCCTTGTCAAGGGAATCTCCGACCTCGGGCAGTTCGACAAAAACGATATCGCCCAACTGATCCTGGGCATAGTCGGAAATGCCGATGCGCACGGTGTCGCCGGTCGCCCTGGTCCATTCGTGATCGTCCGAATACCGCACGTCGTCCGCTAAGATCAATTCGCTGATTTCTTTCATCTTGGGGGTCCTCCTTTTTGGGGTTGAAATTTGAAACTTGAAATTGGGTGAAGCAGAAACAGGCAATTATCGGTATTTGTCCTCCTCCTGTGGGAGGGGTAAATTGTTGGTAATCTCAAATTAATGCCATTAACTTAAACAATCCGATCCGTCGAAGAGGTGTAGCGCAGGGCTTTAAGCCCATTGCCGTCAAGCTAGTGTCCATCCGGAAATAGCATCTTTTGGCCCAGGCCGGCATTCTCACGAATTTGAAATAATGGCATAGCCATTCATGTTCTTGCGACGTAGCAAGGCTACGCCTGCGGTTTCAAATTCGTTGCGGCCTTGGCCTGAACCAAAATCTACTATTTCCGGATGGACACAAGTTAAGAAAAAATGAATATCAATTGAGCAAAATTACATGTCGAAGTCTGCCAGCAACACTTAGGCATTTTTGCGATATCTCCTGGATTCCCGCCTGCGCGGGAATGACGACGCAGGTTTTGCCCCGTCGTGTTTGGGCGAGTGGGTAAGAGGCAGGCCGCAGCCAGCCCCTCCCCGTTGTCGCAATGGGGTCGGTTCCCCATATTTACCGGCGTGCGGCTTTCCCGCACCGGGC
>JANQIE010000022.1 GCA_028282295.1 Desulfobacterales bacterium
AAGGCCCGAGCATTTTTAGAACCGCAGGCATAGCGGGCTATTGCGAGGATTCTAAAAATGCGAGAACGCGGCCGGGGGCCAAAAGATGCTATTTCCGGACGGACACTATATGACAGTCTGTGGGTTATGTCTATCAATGTTAGTTCGATCCGGTGGGCATGGCCCACCCTACAATCCCACCGGTTGGTGATAGCCCGCAGGGTGGGCCGTGCCCACCAACTTACGTTTCAATCGCCGGTGGCGAAATATTGCATGGACGTTTTTTTTAGTTCTTTGCGGCTGAAAAGCAGGGTGTAGTCAGTGACCCCGGCTTTGGCGGCCATTTGCCGGGCGGTTTCCCGGCATTCGGTTTCGTTGGCGGCATGCACCATGGTGTACAGGTTGTAAGGCCAGTTTCCGTTGGGGTTGCGCCGGTAGCAGTGCGACACCTGCCGAAAGGCGGCCATGGTCCGGCCCACGTCCTCGATGCGGTCTTCGGCCACTTTCCAGGCCACCATGGCATTGGCTTTATACCCTGATTTCTGGTGACGCAAGGTTGCGCCGAAGCGGCGTATCAGACCCCGCTCGTTGAGGGCGTTCAGGTGGCTTAGCAACTCATCTTCACTGATGTTGAGTTTTTGGGCGATTCCAAGATACGGGCGCTCGCAGATTGCGAGATCACCTTGAATGTGGGCGATTATTTTTTTTTCTAAATCGGTAAGCATAGGCGGCATTAAAAGGGATTTGAGGGGAAGTTGTCAATATGAAATCGGTGATCAACCCGTCTTAATTTTCACTTCTCACTTCTCCGGAAAGAGTCGCTTGATATCCTCCAAGGTGGCCTTGCAGATGCCTCTTTCGGTGATCAGGCCGGTGACCAGACGGGCCGGGGTTACGTCGAAGGCGTAGTTGGCGGCCGGGCAGTTTTGCGGGCTGATCAGGACCTGGGCGGTGGTTTTGCCGGTGTGGCCGGGTATCCAGCGTACTTCGTCGGGGTCGCGCTGCTCGATGGGAATTTCGGCCAGACCGTCTGTGATCTGCCAATCGATGGTGCTGGAGGGCAGGGCCACGTAAAAGGGGATCTGGTTGTCTCTGGCGGCCAACGCCTTGAGGTAGGTGCCGATTTTGTTGGCCACGTCGCCGGTGCAGGTGGTGCGGTCGGTGCCAACGATAACGATGTCCACCTGGCCGTGTTGCATCAGGTGGCCGCCGGCATTGTCGGTGATCAGGGTGTGGTTGACGCCGTGCCGGTTCAGTTCCCAGGCGGTCAGGCGGGCCCCCTGGTTCAGCGGGCGGGTTTCGTCCACCCAGACGTGCACATCGATGCCGGCGTCATGGGCGGCGTAGATGGGAGCCGTGGCCGTGCCGTGTTCCACGCAGGCGAGCCAGCCGGCGTTGCAGTGGGTCAGGACGTTCACGGGGTGACCCGGTTTTTTTTGACTGATGGCCTGCATGAGGGTCAGGCCGTGTTCGCCGATCCGGCGGCAGTTTTCCACCTCCTGTTCGGCGATGGCATCGGCGGCGGTGCGCACGGCGGCAATTTTATCATCCGCGCCTTCGGCGGCGGCCAGGGTCTGATCCACGGCCCAGGCCAGATTCACGGCGGTGGGGCGGGCCGCTTTGAGCCGTTGGCCTTCACGGCGCAGGTAGGCGCCGGTGGGATTGCCTTCAGGGGCGTTGAGTGCGGCCAGGAGCATGCCGTAGCCGGCGGTGGCGCCGATGAGCGGGGCGCCGCGCACGTACATGTCTTTGATGGCGCGAATGGCGTTATCCAGGGTGCGTAGATCTTCGATGACGAACTGGTGGGGCAATTGGCGCTGGTCGATGATTTTAACGGTTTTGCCATCGGTGTCGAGCCAGATGGGACGCTGCTTTACGGGGGCTTGCGGCATAAGGGCACCTTTTATCCAATTTTACGTTGCATTTGTTTGCCAATCACGTAAGATCTCTCCGGCAGTCGGTTCATCCGGTCGGGCGAACCGGTCCAACCTTTCACAACCGGTTGTCAATTTCAACCCAATGTTGTCGATAAATTCAAACCAAAGGAGGCTCTTCATGTCGGATTCGGTTTTAGTAATTCTTTCTTGCGGCACCGATAACCCCAACCGCACCACGCGCGGTCTGTTCCTGGCCGCCATGGCCCACAAGCAAGGTAAAAAAGCGGCTCTTTTTTTACTGGATGAAGGGGTGTACATTGCCAGGCAGGGGTTGGCCGACCAGCTCAAGTCGGCCACCGGTGATACGGCTGACGATCACCTGAGCTACATGCAGGAATTCGAGATTCCGATCCTGGTGTGCACGCCCTGCGCCAAGGCGCGCCGCATCGATGCCGAGGACCTTGTCCAGGGCGCCCGTATGGCCACCGGCGATGAATTGATCAAGTTGGCGTGCGACAGCGCTGTTATCAGTTTATAAACAAAGATAAGTTGGTGGGTACGGCCCACCCTGCGTGCTATTGCTGCCAGGCAGGAGGGTAGGGTGGGCCATGCCCACCGGATTCAGCCCGTACCTCTTGAACCTCAAATAGAAGGAAAATCGAACCATGTCACTTACGCCCCTGAATGCTGTTTCGCCGGTCGACGGCCGTTATCGGCGCGTGTCGGCGCCCTTGGCGGCCTACTTTGGTGAAAGCGCCTTGATCAAATACCGGGTGCGCGTTGAAATTGAATACTTCATCGCGCTGTGTGAGCTGCCGCTGCCTCAACTGCAAGCCTTCGACAGTGCGCGCTTCGATGACTTGCACCGGATCTATCGGGATTTTACGCAAGAAGACGCAGCGCAGGTCAAGGCGATTGAGAAAACGACCAACCACGACGTCAAAGCCGTGGAGTACTTCATCAAGGAGCAGTTCGACCGTCTGGGGCTCGACGCGTTCAAGGAGTTTATCCACTTCGGCCTGACCAGTCAGGACATCAACAACACGGCCGTTCCTTTGTCGTTGAAGGAAGCCTGGCTGGAGGTGATGCAACCGGTGCTGGGGCAAGTCGTGACAACGCTGCGCGGTTTGGCCGATCAATGGCACGATGTGCCGATGCTGGCGCGCACCCACGGTCAACCGGCCTCGCCCACCCGTTTGGGCAAGGAATTGATGGTGTTTGTCGAGCGGCTCACCAAGCAGATCGATCTGCTGGCGCAGGTTCCGTTTGCGGGTAAATTCGGTAGCGCCACCGGCAATTTCAATGCGCACCAGGCGGCGTACCCGGCGATTGACTGGGTGACTTTTGCGAATCGTCTGCTCGAAGACCGGTTGGGCTTGCAGCGATCCCGGATTACTACCCAGATCGAACACTACGATCATCTGGCGGCTTTTTGCGACGGTGTGAAGCGGATCAACACGATTCTGCTCGACCTGGACCGCGATCTGTGGACGTACATTTCCATGGATTACTTCAAGCAGAAAATCAAGGCGGGCGAGGTCGGCTCTTCGACCATGCCGCACAAGGTCAACCCCATCGATTTTGAAAATTCGGAAGGCAATCTGGGGCTGGCCAATGCCGTTCTGGAACATCTGGCGGCCAAACTGCCGGTTTCCAGGTTGCAACGGGATCTGACCGATTCCACGGTCACCCGCAACATCGGCGTGCCTTTGGCGCACACCCTCATCGGTTACAAATCGATCCTGCGGGGTCTGGGCAAATTACTGCTCAATGAAGCCGCCCTGAAAGCCGATCTGGAGCAGAACTGGGCGGTGGTGGCCGAGGGGCTCCAAACCATATTGCGCCGTGAAGGCTATCCCAAGCCCTACGAGGCGCTACTGACCCTGACACGCACGAATGCCGCCATTGACCGCGAGGCCATTGTCGCGTTCATCGAACAGCTCGATATTTCCGAAGCCGTGAAAGCGGAACTCAAACAACTGACCCCCTACAGTTACACCGGGATAAAATTGCACTGAGTTGTAAGGTTGACATCGTTTAGATTCTGGACCCCGGCGTTCGCCGGGGTGACGAATGGTTTTTTTGTGCTTTTATTTCAACCTCCCGGATCAGTCACGCCCGTGATCGGGGATTGTCGGGACGAGCGGTATTTTAATCGCATTACTGCGGTTTTCGCCGGGGTGACGAATGGTTTTTTTGTGCTCTTATTTCAGCCTCCCGGGTCAGTCACGCCCGTGATCGGGGATTTCGGGACGAGCGGTATTTTAATGGCATTACCGCGGTTTTCGCCGGGGTGACGAATGGTTTTTGCATTTGTTTCAGCCTCCCGGATCAGTGGTATCCGCGATCGGGGATTGTCGGGCGAAGCAGTACTTTAACCGCGTCACCCCGGCGCAGGCCGGGGTCCAGAATCAAAACGATCATAACCTTATCGTAACCTTGGCGCCGCAATGGTGGGCATTGTGTTTTTTTATTGCAACCGGGCCAAAGATAAGGTCATATCAATAAGATGCCTTTTTTAAGCATCACACATTCCCGCGCATTTTTCGGTGTTCCACCGAAATGCCTGCATGTTTTTTTTCATTGGTAACATTTTGTATTTTTAGGAGACGGGATGTCGCACACGGCTGTCAAACCGGTTTGGGTCCTGGTGCTGATTGCTCTGGCGCTGCCTGCTTTAGGTGCCGCCGATACATTGCCGCCGGACATTGGCCGGATCAAACAGCGTAATGCGCTGATTGTGGCGCAATTCGGCGGGGCCGACGGCCGGGGCGCGCGGGCGCCTTTTTTTATGCCGGACAAAAACGGCCGGATCTATGGTTTTGATGTGGCCATGGCCGAAGACATTGCCGGGGAACTGGGGGTGGACCGGGTGGTGTTCAACCGGTCGGCCAAAACGTTTTCCGAAGTGGTCCAACTGTTGGCGGAGAAAAAGGCGGATGTGGCCATTTCCAAATTGAGCGTCACCACCGAACGGGCCCTGCAGATCCGTTACACCCGGCCGTATATTGTTTTACGTCAGGCATTGCTGGTCAACCGGGTGCAGGCGGCGCGCAGCCGCACGCAGGATGTGACGGCGCTGATCCGCGACGCCAAGCTGGCCGGTTTCAAGGTCGGTTTCGAGGCGGCAACATCCTATGAAGAGTTCACCCAACAGCGCTTTCCGGATGCCGTGCCGGTGCCGCATGCAAGTTGGGACGACGCCTTCGCGGCAGTAAAAGCCGGTACGACCCTGGCCATGTTCCGGGACGAACTGGAGATCAAAAAACTGGTGCGGATGTATCCGGACCTGTCGTTGACCGTGCAGACGGTGGTGTTCAACGACCTGACCGACCCCATCGCCATGGCCGTGCCGTGGGACAGCACCCATTTGCTGGCCTGGTTGAATATCTATCTGGCCGGTAAAAACCATCAACTGACGCCGGAAAAGTTATTCGAAAGCTATGAGGAGATATTTGACAGGCAAGATGAAAACAACCCGTCCTGAAGACAACGCCAAACCGGGCCTGCGGTGGTTGCTGTCGCCATGGGCAATATTGGCCGGGGCGGCGGCCGGCATGTTCATCGGCAGTCAAAGCCCGGAGCTGGCCGCGGCGCTGGCGCCGGTGGGGCAGCTCTATCTGGACCTTCTCAAGATGTGTATCCTGCCGATTGTCATTGCGGCGATTGTGTCGAGTGTCGGTAAAATTGTGCGCTCCAGGGCGGCGGCGCGATACATCAAGCTGCTGGTGCTGGTTTTCGGCGGATCACTGCTGCTGGCGGCCGTGGGCGGTTTGCTGGCCGGTCTGGCCGGCCGGCCGGGCGCGGGACTGGATGCCGAAGTCCGGGAGACATTGGGCCGGATCATCCACCAGTCTCCCTATGCCGTCGATCTGGAGATTTCCTTTACCGATCCGCCGCCCACGAGCACGGCAGAACCGTCGGCCTGGCAGTTCATTCACAACCTGATTCCGCACAATATTTTTCATGAGCTGCACGGGGGCAATGTCTTTCCGGTGATGCTGTTTTTTATCCTGATGGGTATCGCGGTCGGGTCGGTGCGCTCGGCGCACACGGACGCGGTAATCGGGTTTTTCGACACAGTTTTTCAGGCGTTTTTGAAGATCGTTGGCTGGGCGATGTATTTACTTCCCTTGGGCCTGTGCGCCCTTTTGGCCGAGCAGATGACCCAGGTGGGGCTTGACGTGCTGCTGGCGATGATTCGCTTTGTGGTCGTATTCTACCTGACGGCGCTGTTGTTGTTGGCGATCAATGCCATGGTCCTGCGCCGCGTGCGCGGGACACCCCCGGCGGGCCATTTTGCCGACTTGAAACAGCCGTTGATTATCGCGCTGATCACCCGCAACCTGATGGTGGCCCTGCCGTCGGCCATCCGGGCGCTGAATCAAAAAATGAAACTGGACGCCGAAGGGGTCAATCTGGTGCTGCCCATCGGCGTCATCATCAACCGTTTCGGCAATGTTGCCTACTTTGCCGTCTGCATGGTGTTCGTGGCGCAGTTGTACCAGATGCCGATCGGTTTGCACACGGCCCTGGTGATGATCTGCGGGACCATTGTTGCCGGGGTGGCGACCTGCGGCACCAGCGGGATTGTGACCCTGTCCCTGCTGGGACTGGTCCTGACCCCGCTGGGGTTGCCCCTGAGCGCCGTGCTGGCGCTGTTCATGGCCATCGACCCGATTGTCGATCCGGTCCGCACCTTGCTCAACACCCACGCCAATTGCGCGGCCACGGTTTTGGTTGTAAGCACGAAACCCTTGCCGGCCATGCCGTCCGAAACCATGATCGGCCAAAGGGTGCCGGATTGAGCGCCGGCGTCGTGGATGACCGGCAGGCACCATCAACCCCACTGGTGTTGACTTCGGGCGGTGATGAGCGCCTGACCGTCGACTGGCACGGCAGCGGGGTCAATCAATACTTTACCTCCCCGCTGGCGCGACCGGATGTGATTGTGCGTTCCAGTTGCACCGCATCGCCGTCCACCCTGCAAGGGCTGGCCGTTGCCGAAGCCGCCCATCAACGCCTGCACCGAATTACGGCCACCGCCGATCCGGATGCGGCCTTTGACGATGCCATGGAATCGTTGCGCTACCGGTTGGGGGACGTACTGGGGCTGGCCGCGCACCGGGACGATTATCACACCATCCTGACGCCGTCCGGCACGGACGCGGAGATGGTGATCTGCCAGATGGCCCTGGCGCACAGCAACGCGTTGCAGGCCGGGGCAGGGCGACCGTCAGCGGGCGCCGTCCGGGTGCACAACATCTTCGTGGCCGCCGATGAAATCGGTTCAGGTTCAGTGCGGGCCGGAGGATTGCAGTACTTCAACCGCACCACGCCCGACGGCAGCCGGGTGACCGTCGGCCCCGTTGACGAGCGGGTTGCGAGCCGGGTGCGGGTTTCGGCCTATCCCGCCCGCAGCCAAACCGACCCGGCCCTGCAAAGCATGCAGGCCCTGGAAGCTGCGCTGGCCGAACAGGTTCGAATATCAGTGACGGAACAAGGCCAGGTGGTGATTCTGCACTTGGTCGGTGGTAGTAAAACCGGCCTGAGCACGCCCCGGTTGTCATTCTTGCAACGCATGAAGCAAACCTACGGCGAACATCTCGTCGCCGTGGTCGATTTGGCCCAGATGCGTTGCAAAATTGAATTGGTGCGAACCTGTCTGCAAAACCGGTTTTGCGTATTGCTGACCGGGTCCAAATTCTTCGGCGGGCCGCCGTTTTGCGGTGCGGTGCTAATTCCCGTGGCGGAAACCCGGCTGCCGGCCGCGCCGGTGCCGGGACTGGGCCGCTATCTGTCGCGCTTTGATGTTGACGTGCGTTTGGCAGAATTGCGCGATGCACTGCCGACAAGGCGCAACCATGGCCTGTTTCTACGCTGGCACGTTGCCCTGGACACCATGGAACGCTATCAAGCCATCGACCCGGTGCAACGCGACACGTTTGTCGCCGCATGGCTTGAAAACGTCCGCCAGACCATTGCCGCCTCGCGTTGCCTGCATCTGTTTGAGCCGGGGGCAGTTGGTGCCGGCGACGCACCCCCCTTTGAAATCCCTGCACCCAACACAATTGTCAGCGTCATGGTCAGCCACCCTGGAGAAGAACGACGTGGTCGATTCATGGGTTATCCGGCCCTGCAACGGGTGTATCGCTGGATGGCGACAGACATCAGCGGCTTGCTGCCCCATAACGCCGACAAGATGACCCGTGGTTTGGCGCGCCGCAAATGTCTTCTGGGCCAGCCGGTCGATCTTTATCCCGGCAGCAACAGCCGCGCAGTGCTGCGCATCGCCCTGGGAGCCGTGGATATTCTGCGCGGCGTACAGGGCCCAACACAGGCCGCTCAAGTATTACAGGAAGACCGACAGGTGATCGCCAAACTGGCGCTGATCGCCGAACACGATGACGATCAAAAAAAGTAGTGACCGGCCGCCCGGGGACTCCACGGGAAAAGGGCCCGTCATGTCCCTTGACATTCATCTGCCAACGATGTTGACCACCACAGCGTAGCCGAACCAGAGCAATCGCATTTGGAAATCTGAAGGACAAATCTACTAAAAACAGCTCAATCTGGTGGGCACGGCCCACCCTACCAGCTATCGCCGCTTAGCGCATAGTGGTCCACCATCTATAGTTCCTTAAATCTCGTTGATATTTTCATTAACAGACGAGCATATTCCGGTTCTGATGCATCCAATTCTTTCACCGCCATTATACCAATATTAATGGATCTTTTTTCTTCCTCATTAACAACTTCTGATTTTTCTATCTTATTTTTAATAAATGCCAGTTGAGATTTGGCATGTATATAAGGCCCATATTCAGAATATTGCTTAAGTCTATCTTCAGTTTTTTTTTGAGCTCTATAAACAAGTTTTTTTAGTTCATCAATTGCGGAATTAGTCATGTAAGGTTCTCCTAATCTAACGGTCCTATTGATATCTTATTAGTTGAAAAATACTGTTTTCCGCCACCTTTGGTGACTATGCTTTCTCCTGGTATTGACCAGTTATCCAGAATGTCTGCTGTAGTTGAACTTAACGCATCAATATCTTGTTTTACGATATAGCCGCCTTCAATTCTTTCTATTATTTTTCCTGTTTCTTTATGCTTTACTTTCAAACTAATCCCCAACTTATCTGCGGGTGTATCTGGAGTTGTATAATAATTTCCTTGAGGTGCCCCCGGTATTTGCAACTGTTTCAGTTTGGTCCCTTCTTTGAGCTTAACAACCCCGACTGGTTTATTTAAATCTACTCCCTCAAGATGTGCCGGAATAGTATCAGGATCAAAGCCTTGTTTTTCATAAAAATGAGATGCAATCCTTTTCCTTGCTGCAATCTGTTCAGCCGATTTTCCCGATTTTTTCGCTAAATCGATATCTTTTTGGGTCGGCGGCTTATTTTGATACTTCTTAGTTGTCGTCTTTGGTCCAACATTATCCGTAGACTTATTCTGTATATGTTGTTGCGTTTTTGCAAGCTCATTTTTAACTTTGCCGCGGACTTTTTCCGTTGAATTCATTACCTTTAATGATTACCACTATTTGTCAGCCATGCTTATCTTAAGGTTAGGCAAAATCTATAACCGCAAGGAGATAATGGCATGGCTAAAAATAAAATTCAGTTTCAAAAGGGCATGAGTTTACCTGACCTTCTATCGCAATATGGTACAGAAGAAAAATGTGAACGCGCATTGTTCAAATTGCGTTGGCCGCAAGGGTTTATCTGCCCCAATTGCGGTAATCGAACCTACTGCGAAATCCGTAAACGCAAAGTTTTTCAATGTCACCGTTGCCACAAGCAAACTTCGGTGAAGGCTGGCACTATTTTTCATTCCAGCCATCTGCCTCTTACAGCATGGTTTCTTGCCATCTACTTGGTCACACAAAGCAAAAATGGTATTTCGGCTTTAGAACTTAAACGCCAAGTGGGGGTTTCATACAATGCCGCTTGGCGCATGAAGCACAAAATAATGCAAGTTATGCTTGAACGCGACAGCACACAAAAAATTGGCGGCCTTATTACCATTGACGACGCTTACCTTGGTGGTAGACGAAAGAGCGGCAAACGAGGCCGCGGTGCACGAGGCAAAACGCCTTTTGTCGCGGCGATTAAATCCAACGAGCAAAAGCCCGTCCGAATGAAACTTTCGCAGATCAACGGCTTTCAGCTTAACGAGATTGA
>JANQIE010000024.1 GCA_028282295.1 Desulfobacterales bacterium
ATTAGATACTTCTAATCGTTTATAAAAATATCGTCCAAATTGGAAATTGAGACTTGACGGTTCGCCCCATAGAAGGGTGGGCCATGCCCACCAGATTGAGCTGTTTTGATCAGACCTGCCTCCCTCTCTCCTCTTGACAAACCATACATTTGTATGGAATATGTGTAGGTATCACAATCACAGGAGAACTATTATGGGACGTACTCCGCCCGGTCAAACCCGCGAGCGTATTTTCCGGTTTGTTCAGGACCGCCTGCTGCGCGGCCTTCCGCCCACCGTGCGGGAAGTGCAGGAGGCCTTTGGTTTTCGCTCCGTCCAGACAGCACGTGAACATCTTGAAACGTTGGTGAAAACCGGCCGGCTGGCCAAGGAAAAAGGCAAGGCCCGCGGCTTTCGCCTGCCGGACAGCAGCACCGGCCCGGCCGCCCTCACGCGGCTGGTGCCGCTTTTGGGGCGGGTGCCGGCCGGTTCCCTGGATATCGCCGTGGAAGATCGTGAAGGGTACCTCCCGATCCAGTCGCGGCATGCTGCGGACGACCTGTTCGGCCTGCGCGTGCGCGGTGAAAGCATGACCGGTGCCGGCATTCTGCCGGGCGACATCGTGGTGGTTCGCCGCCAGCCGTCGGCCGACTCCGGCGACATTGTGGTCGCACGGGTCGGCGACGAAGCGACTGTCAAACGGTTGCGGATCCGGGGCCGCCGGGTTGAACTCCACCCGCAGAACCCTGCGTTCGCCCCGATCATTCCCGACCCCGCAGAGCTGACGCTGCTCGGTAAAGTGATCGAAGTGCGGCGTTATCTGGAGCAATCATGATGTCATCCGTTTTGAAAACCGCAACGGTTGATCCGTACAAGTTACTCAAAGACTTCGGCCCGGTTGCCGCCTGCCCGGCGTCAACCCGGACCGGGACCCCGGCCGAGTGGTGCTACACAACTTTTGCGGGCCGTTTCGGCGAGGTGTCCGGCGGCCACGACAGCGCCGCTTTGACGTTGGTCTTCCGGCTGGTGTGCGAGGCCCAGCAACAGGATGAGCCGGTGGCCTGGATCACGAGCCGCAAGAGCCTGTTTTATCCGCCTGATGCCGCCAAAACAGGCGTCGATCTGGCCAGCCTGGCCGTGGTCAGGGCCCCGGACAGTCTGGCCGCCGCCCGGTCTGCCGAGCACTTATTGCGCTCCGGCGCCTTCGGTTTGGTGGTCATCGACCTTGGGCCCGTTGCCCGCCTGCCGCTGCATGTTCAAGCCCGCCTGAACGCCCAGGCCCGGCAGCACAACAGCGCCCTTGTGTGTATCACCGAAAAAAGCCAACAGCGTCCGTCACTCGGTTCGCTCGTTTCACTGCGGGCACACGCGATCAAGTCACGGACGCGGCCGGCCCGTTTTCGCTGCGAGGCCCTTATGATCAAAGACAAACGCCGGGGACCCGGCTGGAGTCATGTGGAGATCTGTCATGGACCGGACGGCCTGTGTTAACCTGCCGGTTTTTCCGATCCAACTGCTGCTGCGCCGGTACCCCGGCTGGTGCAATCAACCGGTGGCGGTGGTTGATGTGGAAAAACCCCAGGGGACCATTCTGCGGGTAAACGAACGGGCCCGCGCCTTGCGCATCCGGCCGGGAATGCGCTACACCGCCGGGCTGTCGCTGGCCCGCGATCTGCGCGCCGCCGTTGTTCCGGAAAAAGAGCTTTGCCGCGCCGCCAAGGCCGTGGGCCGACGGTTGCGCGCCTTCAGCCCGCGCATCGAACCGGCCGCTGAAGAGCCCGGCCTTTTCTGGCTGGACGCCTCGGGCCTGACCCGGCTCTACGGTTCTTTGCGTACATGGGCCGGAAGTATTCGCGCCGACCTGCACCGCGCCGGTTTTCACGCCGCTGTCGCGGTGGGCTTCAGCCGCTTCGGCTGTTATGCGTTGGTCAAGTCAAAAAAGGGTCTCCTCGTCCTGGCAACCCCGGAAGACGAACAACGGGCGGCTCGGCAGGTCCCGCTGGATCGTCTGGCCCTTGAACCGGAAACGCTTGAGATATTGGCCAGGCTCGACATCAAAACCGTGGGCCGGTTTGCCGAATTGCCGTCGGCGGGCATCGCCCGGCGCTTTGGAGCGGCCGCCTTGCGCCTGCACAATCTGGCCTCGGGCCGGCTGCACCCACCTCTGCAACCGGAAATGCCGTCGCCGCCGGCAACGCGGCAAATGGTGCTCGATTACCGTGAGACCAACCTCGGGCGGCTGATGGCGCTCATTGCCCAACTGCTTGACCCGCTGCTGCAGGAACTGGCGGGCCGGAGGCAAACCCTGAGTGAAATCCGCATCCGGCTTGTCTTCGACCGGCTTGGCGCCCATACCGAGCGCATCCGGCCTGCAGCGCCCACGCTGGATGCCCGCCAGTTGCGTGATCTGATTCGACTGCGGCTGCACAGCGCCGGCAAGCTGCCGGACGGTGTGGCTGAAATCGGTTTGACGGCTCACAGCACGGCCATCGTGCAACACCAACAGCATCTGTTCCGGGCGCGCCCCAAACGCGATCCGGCCGCCGCCAACCGTGCCCTGGCGCGCGTGCGAGCCGAACTTGGCGACAACGCCGTGGTGCGGGCCCGGATTTGCAAAGGTCATCTGCCTGAAGCAAAATTCACCTGGGAACCGTTCGACGCCCTCAGCCCCCCCACGCCGCACCGGTTCAACACCGGCCAATTGATTCGGCGCATTCACCCACCACTGGTACTCCCTCACGCCATATGGCAAGCAAGCACCCGGACACACGGCCCCTACATTGTCTCCGGCGGCTGGTGGCGGCAAGACGTGCACCGTACATACTACTTCGCCGAAACCCGGGACGCTGAAATGCTATGGGTCTACTACGATGGCATTCGGAAACGATGGTGTTTGCAGGGGCGAGTAGAGTAAAATAATACCTGAACTTGGGGAAGAACTTCCCACCTGCGCGAGCCCCTATGGGGGATTATCCGGCAGCAATCCCAGGCTCAACTCGGGCCAGTAGGTGATGCCCAAAACGGCTGCCAGGAGGACCAGCATGAAAGGAATGGTGGCTTTGTACAGTTCGGCCACCGGGCGCTCGAACCGGTAGCTGGCGATGAACAGGTTCATTCCCACCGGTGGGGTAAAATAGCCGATCTGCATGTTGGCCAGAAAAATGATTCCCAAATGCACCGGGTTGATGCCGTAGCTCACCGCCACCGGCAGGATCAGCGGCACCATGATCACCAGGGCGGAAAAGATGTCCAGGATGGCGCCCAGCAACAGCAGCAGGATATTGAGCAGGATCAAAAAAACGAATTTGTTGCTGATCCGGCTCTGAATCAGGTCAAACAGGCGCGCCGGGATTTCCGCATCGATCAGGACATTGGTAAAGGCCAGGGACACTCCGAGAATCAGCAGAATACCGCCCACCATCACCATCGATTCACGCATCAGGGCGGGGAGTTGGCCCAGGCGAATCTCCCTGTAGATAAACACTTCCACCACCAGCACATACACGGCGGTGACGATTGCGGCCTCTGAGATGGCGAGCAAACCGCCGTAGATGCCGGCAAGCAGAAATATCGGCAGCGGAATTTCCCAGGCCGCTTCGCGCAAGGCCCGGCGGGCCTTGCGCCAGGAGAATTGAATCGCGGGCCGGGTTCTGGCGCGGTTGGCCCACAAACTCCAGGCCGACAGCAACACCAGCATCATCAGACCGGGGACGAGTCCGGCCAGGAAAAGATCGCCGATGGCAAAGGCCGGTCCCACGCTCATCTGTTGGGCGACAACGCCGTAGATGATCAGCGGCACCGACGGCGGAAACAACAGCCCCAGGCTGCCGGAAGTCGTCACGAGCCCCAGGCTGAAGGTGTCATCGTAGCCGTCCTGCACCAGGGCGGGATAGAGCAGGGCGCCCAGGGCGACGATGGTCACACCGGAAGCGCCGGTAAAGGCGGTGAACAGCGCGCAGGCCACCAATGAGACAATGGCCAGTCCGCCCGGCATCCAGCCGAGAAAGACCTGAACCAGATTGACAAGCCGTTGGGAGGTGCGGCTGTTGGCCACCAGGTAACCGGCAAAGGCGAAAAAGGGCAGCGCCAGAAGCAGCGGCATGTCGGCCAGCCGGTAAATTTCAATGGCGATCACCGACAGATCGATGCCCTGATAGTAAAAGCCGAGCATGGCCGCCGCCATCAGGATTGCAAACAGGGGCGCCCCAAAAACGGCCAGCAGGACCAACAGCACGCTGCAAACGTAAAACATCATGGCCGCGCCTTTTCCTGTCGGCGAAAACCGGTTAGCGACTGCAACAAATAACGCAGGGCGATAATGCCGAAGCCAAGCGGCAGGATTGCTTCACAAAGCCAGGCCGGTATCTGTCCGAAAGCCGGTTCGCCGACCTCGAATTCGCTGAGCACGAATTTGTAGCTGTAGTAGCAACCGGTGGCGCATACCAGCGCCGCAAAGAACGTCACGATCTGTTGGACCACGGTTTGTGCGGATTCAGGGAGATAGCGGGTCAAAAGGTTGATGTTGATATGTTTTTGTTGCCGGGTTGCGATCATGGCGCCGGCCATCCCGAGCCAGAGCACCAGCACCCGGATCAAGGCATCACCCCAGACAAATCCTGACCCGGCAAAATTGCGTAGCAGGATTTGCAGCAAGGCCAGCCCCATGGTTGTGGTGAGCATGGTTGCCAAAAGCAGGTCTTCGATGCGGTGTATCAGCACCAGAAGGGGATGCTTGTGGGGTGGCACCGTTTTTTGATCAGCCATCGCCGGCGGCCTTTAAGGAGCGAAAGTCGTCCAAGTGTTTTTGCATGACCGTCACAAGATCCGCCGGCACTTCGCCGGCCTCGATGACGTGGCGGGAAACCGTATCGGCCATCTTATTCCATGTGGCCAGCGACTCGGCGGGCGGTTCGACAAACTCGATCCCTTGTCGCCGCAACGCCTCCAACGCCCGGACATTGTCCTGGCGGTTCATTTGGTCCATTTCCTTCAGGATCCGGGTCATGATGCGATTTACGACCTTACGGTCCGGCGGTGAAATGCGGGCAAAGGCTTTGTTGTCAACCGCCAATATGCCGTAGAGGTATGACAGGGGCAGAACCGTTAGATATTTGACCTGGGTGTGCCATTGAAGCACGATGGCGGCCACCGGTGATATGGCCACCGTGTCGATGAGGCCGGTTTGCAGGGCTGTGCGCACATCGGCAATCGGCAGGGCGATGGGGGTGATGCCGAAGCGTTTCAATGCGCGCGCCGCGGTCAGGTCCTGTTCCGGGGTCCAGACTTTTTGTTTGCGCAGCATGGCGACACTGTCAACCGGCGCATTGGACATGATGTAGGCAAATCCGCCGTCGGCGAGACCGAAGGTCGTAAAACCGCCTTTTTTCAGGCCGGCCATCACCGCCTCGTCCATTCGCCCGCGTACATAGTCGACTTCGGCAAACGATTTGAATTTTAGAGGCAGATTGTAGAGCTGGGCCTCACCGGAATATCCGGCCAATGTGCCGCCGGAAAACGCGCCGCCGTGCAGTTGGCCGACGCGGATTTTACGCAGCACGGCTTTGTCGCTGCCCATAACACCGCCGGGGTAAAACTTGAACCGAACCCGGCGGTCGGTGGCCTTGGCCACTTGAGTCGCGCCTTCACGGAACTTTTGCATCCAGGTTGAACCGTCCGGCGACAGGGTCGCAATTTTAAGCACGACGGCCTGGGCGGGATGGTACAGGCCGAGCAATAATCCGATGACAAGGACAAGGCGGCTGATTTTGAATATGGACATGAGTACTCCTTTTTTTAAAAATAATCTTCCGAGCCGGCCAGCAATTCACGGGCTTGCTGTTGCGCGATGGTGTTGATCAGAACATAACCGGTGCGTTCAGGATCGGCGTCGAGAACTTGTTGCAGCAGGCGGTCGTGAAGCGTGCGGTCAAAGACCATCCGGGCGTACATTTTGGCATAGATGACGTTGATCATCAGATTTTTGCCGCCGGAAAGCGCGATGGCGCGTTCAAAATGCCGGCGTGCCACATCCGGTTTGCCGCCCAGGGCCGGCGGTAGCAGGATGGCAAAACTTCCCAGGTAAAGATGGGCCCCACCGTCTTCATGACCTTCGTCCAATTCCAGCACACGGTGCATGATCGCTTCAACCTGGGCCAATTCGGCCAGCGCGTTGAAATCGTCTTTGTGGGCCTGTATCCACCCGGCCCAGGCGGCGCCTAGCGTATAATATAAGGAGACATCTTTTTTTTGCAGCCGGCCCAGCCGTTGTTGAAAGGTTTGAAAGGCGATGGCCCGCAAACCACAGCCGTTATCGCTGTCCGCGCAAACGGCCCGCAATGCATAGTCAAGGGCTTTGGTCGCCAGTTTGCGGGCCCGTTGGGTATCATCGACAAAGGCACCGGCATAGGTGCTGTGCATCCTGGCGGCCTGGGCCAGCAGTTTGGGATTGTCCGGCGCGCCGGACGCCAGGGCCTCGATCAACAGCAGATAGGCCGGGCTGCCGGTTTCAACGGTGACCACGTCATCGTTGTTGGCAATTGCCTGGGCCAGATTGGTCGCCAGATCGTCGGCGGCCGAATTGATCAGGGCGCTGCAGGCGGTGAAAAGTGTCAGCAGGACCAGGCCCAGTGCCCCGGCCGCGCCCCTGTTCCTCCATTTTGATTTGGTTAAAGGGTCGTTCTGTGAAAGCAATCCTTGCATTTCATGCTCGCGGTGCGGTTATCGTTTTACGAAACTTGACTTAGCAGGCGCGTCACCTTAATCTGGGCAACAATTTCAACCGGATTTATACTGCACCATTCCTAATCGCTAATGCGGTTGGTGTAAATAGAAATTATCTGTTTTATGGAAAATCGCCGTTGCGGGCCGTTGCGTTTGATGGGCCCCCGGACGGTGGGAGAGCGTATGTTAAAAATAGGAAAATACAATGAACTGGTGGTTGAACGGGAAGTCGATTTCGGTTTTTACCTCAATCCCAAGGAAGATGAAGTCCTGCTGCCCCGCAAATACGCGCCGCCGGGCATGCAACCCGGCGACACCCTCAAGGTTTTTGTGTATACCGATTCCGAAGACCGGCCGGTGGCGACCACCTTGCAGCCGAAAGCCGTGGTAGGGGAATTCGCGTTTTTAAAGGTGACCGATGTCAGCGAGTTCGGCGCCTTTCTCGACTGGGGGCTTGAAAAAGATCTGCTGGTTCCGTACAGCGAACAGAAGGTTCGGATGGACCTTGGCAAAAAATATGTGGTCAAGGTGTTTCTGGATGAAAAGACCGGCCGGGTATTCGCCGGCGGCCGCATTGCCCGGTATTGTGAGCCGGTTCCCAAACAATGGCAGGTGGGACAGGCGGTGGACCTGCTGATTTACGAAACGACCCCGATCGGCATCATGGCGGTGGTTGACGGCCGATGTAGCGGCATGCTTCACAAAGGCGACAATTTCGAGCCTTTGGCAATCGGCGATCAGCGGCACGGGTATATCAGTAAAGTCCGGCCGGACGGCAGAATCGATCTGATGTTACGCCAGCCGGGCTATCATTCCATCACCGCTTCCAGCCGGACGGTTTTGGACGTCCTTGCACGTGGCGGCGGATTCATGCCGTGTCATGACAAGAGCCCGCCCGAACTCATCCGGCGCCATTTCTCCATGAGCAAAAAAGAATTCAAACGGGCCGTGGGCAACCTGTATAAAGCCGGCAAGATCGACCTCACGGATAAAGGGATCCGGATCAAATCATGAATGTGGGTCTGCTGTGGCAAGACATTCACCGGTGTCGATCTCGAAAAGATAGTATCATATGATTTGATATTGACATGATCGTATCATATGATACTAAATTTTTATGAGCTCACGTATTTGTTCCTACAAACTTACTTCCGGTTTGGTGCACACCATCGCCGCCATCGCCGAGGCGGTCGGTCAATTGGAGGGGGTAAATCTGGCCCGGCCCAATTCAATGCTGCGGCGCAGTAATCGTGTCCAGACGGTTCAGGCATCGCTCGCCATCGAGGGCAACACCTTGACGCCCGATCAGGTGACCTCGGTGCTGGATGGTGAAAAGGTCCTCGGACCTGAAAAAGATATTATTGAAGTGCAAAACGCCTTGCAGGTTTATCGCGAGCTGGCCCGGTTCGATTTTGTGTCACTGCCTGATCTGCTGCGGGCGCATGCCGCGTTGATGCAAGGGCTGGTTGAGCCGGCCGGCCGATTGCGTGACCGTCCCATCGGTATCCTGCGCGCCGGGGATCGCTTTCAGGAGGCGCCGCCCTGGCAGGCGGTTCCCGGTTTGATGCAGGATCTGTTCGACTATGTGCAAAGCAGCAACGATCACCTGCTGCTTAAATCGGCACGCTTTCACTATCAGCTCGAATACATCCATCCTTTTATTGACGGTAACGGCCGCATGGGAAGGTTGTGGCAAACCCGCCTGTTAATGGAATACCATCCCATTTTCGAGTTTCTGCCGGTGGAACGCCTTATTCATCAAAACCGGGCCGATTACTATCGTTTCCTGGCCGAGGGCGACGATACCGGTGATTGCACCGGTCTGATCGGTTTTTTGTTGACTCAGATTCGAATCGCGTTGGCGCAACTACTGGACCAAACCCGTGCGGTCACCTTAACGGTGTCGGAGCGGTTGCGGCAGGCGCGCACGGCGTTTGGCCGGTCCCGGTTTTCGCGCAAGGACTATCAGAATCGCTTCAAGACCATTTCCACAGCGACGGCCAGCCGCGATCTACAGAACGGGGTAAAGAACGGCAGCCTGATTCGCACCGGCGACAAACGCACGGCGGTCTATCATTTCGCCGTAGCGTCCGGTCAGGCCGAAATGACGTCTCAATTAAATTAAATTTTGCCGCGCTCCCGGGCGATCGACATATAGGTGTCGACAACGGTGGCCGGAGGGGTCCATTTCGCGTCGGTCTCTTTGGCCTTGAGCGAAAGGGCATCGAATTCACAGGCCGGGACACACAGGCCGCAACCGATGCAGCGATCCGGGTTGATGACGGCGGTTTCCTCGATTTGGATGGCGTCCATTTCGCACCGCTCCTCGCACAGGCCGCAGGCGGTGCAATTGTCCGGATCGACTTGCGCGTAGTAGCTGGAATTGACCACCTGCGAGGGCTTGTCCAGGGTTTTCATGTTTTTCAACACCTGACAGCAACAACCGCAGCACATGCAGATATTAGTCGGTTTCCGGGCATTGCCGGGTTGCAGCACCAGTCCGGCTTCGATTCCCTGGTGCAGTACTTCCAGGGCTTCCTCCTGGGATACGGTCCGGCCGATGCCGTTGCCTTCGTAATAATAGGCCCCGCCACCGAACACGAAGCAGGTTTCGAGAGGCTTGGAGCAGCGCTTGCCGATGACATCGTGTTCTTTGCGGCAGATGCAAGGGGCCAGGATGATCTTCGACTGTTTTTTAATGATCGTTTCCGCTTGTTCGTAGGGCATCACCTGCATTTCAGCCGAAATGCTTTCGGAGACCGGGATCACCCGTAATTGTTGGGTTTTGTGCTGGGTCTGTGACTTGAGCAGGTAGGGGGCGTATTCATTGAAATCGTTGATCAGCCCTTCGTCCAGGTCGTTGACGTGATATTCCCAGATACCGATCACAAACTGGGCTGCCATGAAAAAGACGTTGTCTTTTTTTTGCACCCGCAGAATCAAACCGCGCCGGGACATGTCATCCAACTGTTCGGTCAGGGTGGCTTCGTCCTCGCCGATGCGTTCGGCAATCGCCGCCGGCAATTCGGCAAAAGGCATCAGTTGGGCTGCGATTTTCGCTTCCGGCTCGCTGAAGAGGCGTTTTAGAATCCGGATTTCAACACCGGAGTCGGTGGCCGGAAACCCGCCGGGGAGATTGTCAAGATGTTGCGCCAGCTTTTGATAGGCGTCACGCATGGTTCTTTTCCTTTCCTTGATGTTTCTCATATACGTAAACGTGACGGTAAATAAAAGTGACCGGACTGTCAAATTTTTTTAGTGGCTCGGGCAATTTGCTTCGGATTGATAGTGGGCTGTGCCCGGATTCGACAAACGTCCGCTAATTTGACCGTCGTTTCCGATTTTCTCGATCCGGACCGGTTGCAGGGTGTTCATGCAGCTATCCGGTCCTTCAAGCAGCACCGGTATGTAGTTGCCGGTGATTCCTTTCAGGCGGCCGCTGGCGCGGTCGCGCCGCGCTTCGATCAGGGCCCGTGTTTCAAGATGCAGGTGGCGGCGGTAAAAGGCGGCACGTTTTTGCCGGCCGAGGGCGCGCATGACCCTGGTGCGCGCCTTGATGGTCGCCGCCGGCACCTGACCGGCAAACTCGCCAGCGGGCGTGCCTTTGCGGGGTGAGTACGGAAACACATGCAGGTAGGCGATCGGTAATTCTTCGACAAGGCGATAAGTGTTTTCAAAGGCGCGGTCGGTTTCGCCGGGAAAGCCGATTAGTGTGTCGACACCGATGCAGGCATCCGGCATCCGGCTGTGGATCCTGGTCACAAGATCGGCAAAGAAACGCCCATCGTAAGGCCGGTGCATTTGTTTGAGGATTGCGTCGTCGCCGCTTTGCAGCGGAATATGAAAATGTCGGCAGATCGTTTCCGATTTGACGGCCAGATCGAGGATGGTGTCGGTGAGTTCGGCCGGTTCGATGGAACTTAACCGCACCCGGTCAATGGCTTGAGCGACGGTGATTTGGTGCAGCAGGTCGCCCAGGCTGCGAGGCGGGGTGAGATCCTGTCCAAAACAACCAAGGTGAATTCCGGATAACACGACTTCATGATAACCGGCCGCCTTGATCGCGCCGACCCGGGCCAGGGCTTCGTCAAAGGGCATACTGCGGCTGCGCCCGCGGGCGTAGGGGACGATGCAATAGGTGCAAAATGCATCGCAGCCGTCCTGGATTTTTAAAAAAGGGCGGCTGCGGTGTCGACTGATGATCGGTGGAGGGGCATCGAATTTTGCGTTGGTTTGGTTTTGCAAGGGCAGGGGGGGCAATTTTTTTTTCTGCCCGGCCGGGCAAGCGATGATCAGTTCCGGGATAAGGTGCTTTTCGGCTTGACCGATGACGCAATCGACCTCCTCAAGCGCCTTGAGTTCCTGCGGTTGGGTTTGCGCATAGCATCCGGTGACGATAATCCTGGCGTTCGGGTGGGCGCGTTTGGCCCGACGAATGGCCTGACGGGATTGCATCGACGCTTTTTGGGTGACCGTACAGGTGTTGATGATGCAGACATCGACATGGTCACCATCGGCGTCCTCTGGGTGCAAGGCATTGACTTGAATCCCGGCTTGAGCCAGCTTTTCCGCAATGGTTTCGGCTTCATACTGGTTGACCTTGCAACCAAGGGTTTTGATTTTGATCTTGGACATTGTACCTATTCTTCGGCCGGCGGCTTGATAAACCCGCCGCCGATGACCTCTTCTTCCCGATAAAAAACGGCGGCCTGACCCGGTGTTATCGCTTCCTGGGGGGTGTCGAATTCAATCCGCACCGTTGATGCGTCCAAAGGGGTCAAGGTGGCGGCAGCCGCCTGGTGCCGGTAGCGCAGGCGTGCGGCAACAGGTATCGATTTTGCGGGGCGCGGTTGAATCCAATTCAGGTTGCCCACGGTGCAGCGGCGCTCAAATACCTCTTGCTTGAAACCGACCACCAGGCGATTGTTGGCCGGGTCCAGGCGCACCACGTAATACGGTTCGGCTGCCGGTACATTGATACCGCGTCGCTGGCCGACGGTAAACCGGTGCAAACCGGGATGCCGGCCGATAATCGCGCCGGTCACGTCTTCAATCGGGCCGGGGCGGAAGGTAAATTTTTTTTGGTTGGCCAGAAACTCACCGTAGGTCGATTCCCTGATAAAACAGACATCCTGGCTTTCACCACTGGTAACCGGTTGCAGCCCGGAGGCCCGGCCAAGGGCGACAACGTCCTTTTTATGCATATCCCCCAGCGGAAAATATGCGTCCTGCAATTGGTTCCGGGTCAAAAAGGCGAGAAAATAAGACTGGTCCTTGGATTGGTCCCGCCCTTTCAACAGGTGACGGCTGCCGTCCGTGTCTTGCCGGATACGGGCGTAATGACCGGTCGCCATCGCTTCGGCCCCCATGGTGCGGGCAATACGCCGTAAAAGACCGAATTTGATCAAGGGATTACACACCATGCATGGATTCGGTGTCTGGCCGGCTTGATAGGTGCCGGTGAAATAGGCGACAACGTGATGTCGAAACGCCCCACGGCAGTCGATCAGTTTGACCGGTATGCCTAGCTGATTACCGATAGGGTGCATCGGGTGTGCGGCAGGCGCGTCGATAGGCGGGGGCGTCGCCTCCGGGTGCGCAGCTTCGCCAAAAAGGGCGCGGCCCCAATCCGTTCCGGTTTCATAGCCCGTGATGAAATGCAGACCGATGATGCGCGCACCCTTTGCTTGCAGCAGATGGGCCGTGACAAGTGAATCGATGCCGCCGCTCAGGGCAATGGCAATGGTCCGGGTCATTCAAAAAAGATTTTGTTGGTGGCGCGAACACCCATGGCCCGGGTCGGGCAGGCGGTGGTGCACATTTCGCATGCCGTGCATTTGTCCTGATTGAATTCAACCGCCATTTCCGGCCGTTGAATCATCAGCGCTTCGGTGGGACAAACCGCGGTGCAGGCGCCGCAGTGCGTGCATTTATTGTTGTCACGCTTGATCTCCCGCCCGGCGTTTTCCACCTGCACGCCCTGGTCTTTCAGGTATTTGATCCCCTGATTGAAGTCCTTCCGGTCGCCGGAAAGCTCCAATACCATGACACCCTCCTTGCGCGGAAAAATGGTGGCATGCATGATATTGAAAATCAGGTTGTAATCGGTGGCCAGATGACAAACGACCGGTTTTTGGACCTCGGTTCTGGGAAAACGCAGATAAAGCAGTTTTGAATACAAGACAGCCTCCATCCTTAGTTTGTGGACACTAGTTTGTGTCCATTCGGAAATAGCATCTTTTGGCCCCTGGCGGCGTTCTCACATTTTTAAAATAATGGCGGAGCCATTCACGTTCTTGCGACATAGCGCGCTATGCCTGCGGTTTTAAAAATGCTCGGGCCTT
>JANQIE010000032.1 GCA_028282295.1 Desulfobacterales bacterium
ACCCGGCAATAAAATACCTTTAAAATTGTGATTCCGGCGAGCGCCGGAATCAAGCGTCAATTCTGGATGCCGGATCAAGTCCGGCATGACGAAGGCTTACATCTTTAGTCGCCAGTTTAATATATCTATAAATGATCTCTATCCGCAATTTTTAATTATTAATTCATAGTTTTTAATTCTCAAGTGTTGTGTGTTGGCGGTTTCGATCTTTGAGATTGCTTCCGGGAGATTGCTTCCGGATACATAACAGGACGAGCAAACCACACAAAGCTCGGCGGTCACTGTGACCGGCGGGCTTTGTTGTTTTTAAGGCCGGAACATCTTTTTGAACGACAGGGAGGTGGGGCATGGTTGAAAAAAGTCTGAGCGACATCGATTGGGGCGCTTTAGGGGTAAAGCACTTTCATCCGTCACCGGCGGCCTGGGAAGATCAGGTGCTTTATTTTTTGATGCTGGATCGCTTTTCCGACGGACGTGAAAAATTATATATAGACAATCAGGGTAACCGGGTCACCGGCGGCGAGACTGTGCCGTTCGAAGCTCATGACCGGGGTAACGCCGTCGGCACACCGGCTGAGCGTGCCCGGTGGTTTGAAGCCGGCGGCCGGTATGTGGGCGGCACGCTAAAGGGGCTGACAAGCAAGATCGGTTATTTGCAGCGTTTGGGCATCACTGCGGTTTGGGTCAGTCCAATTTTTAAACAGGTGGCCTTTGAGCAGACCTACCATGGCTACGGCATTCAGAATTTTTTGGATATCGATCCGCATTTCGGCACCCGTGACGATTTGCGGCAATTGGTCCGCACGGCTCATGATCACGGCATTTACGTGATTCTGGATATCATTTTAAATCATACCGGCGATGTTTTCGCCTATCAAGCCGATCGCTATGACTGTCGTCAAGTCGACGGTGAGTTGCGCTGTGACCCGCGTTGGGACGGGCGTTCATACGAGGTCAGCGGTTTTCGCGATGCCGCCGGCCAACCGGCATTTGCTTTTGAGCCGGCGGCCTTGGAGACGACTGCTACGGCCTGGCCCGACGGTGCGGTGTGGCCGGTGGAGTTTCAGCAGCCGGGGATTTTTACCTGCAAGGGACGCATCGACAATTGGGATCATGAGCCCGAGTTTCTGGAGGGGGATTTTTTCAGCCTGAAGGATGTTCGCCTGGGCGACGGGCCGCTCAATTTCTTCCGACCCTCGCAGGGGCTCAAATTTTTGGGCGATGTTTATAAATTCTGGATCGCTTTTGCCGATGTGGACGGGTTTCGCGTCGATACGGTCAAGCACATGCATGCCGGGGCGACCCGCTATTTTACGTCCGTGATCCACGAGTTTGCACAGAGCATCGGCAAGGAGAACTTCTATTTGATCGGCGAGATCACCGGTGGACGCCGGCGCGCGTTTACGACGCTGGAAGAGACCGGCCTTAACGCGGCGCTGGGCATCAATGACATTCCCGACCGGCTGGAGTATCTGGCTAAAGGGTATCGTGATCCGGCCGCGTACTTTGACTTGTTTCGCAATTCCCTGCAGGTGCACAAGGAATCCCATGTCTGGTTTCGCAATAAGGTGGTGACCACCTTTGATGATCACGACCAGGTGCGCAAAGGTGAACACAAGGCACGCTTTTGTCACGGCAAGGTCCAGGGGCATGATGCCTCTGAAGCTGTTTTCAACGTACTGGCGCTGTTGGTGACGACCCTTGGGATTCCGTGCGTTTACTACGGTACGGAGCAGTGTTTTGACGGGCACGGCCCCAATGACCGGTATTTGCGCGAGAGTATGTTCGGTGGCGAATTCGGCGCCTTTGAAAGTCGCGGGCGGCACTTCTTCAACGAGGACGGTCGCGTTTATCGCCAATTGGCGGCACTGCTTGACGTGCGCAGGCAGCACATCACCCTGCGGCGTGGGCGGCAATATCTGCGGCCGATATCCGGTGACGGAATTCACTTCGGGTTACCGCGCCCCATCGGCGGCCGGCTGCGCAGTATTGTGGCCTGGTCGCGCGTTTTCAACGGGCAGGAGATTTTGGTGGCGATCAATACCGACTACACCGGCACGCAAACCGCCTGGGTCACCATTGATAATGGGTTGCACCGGGCCGGCGAGACGCTGCATTGCATCTTCAGCACCGACCGGCAAGTCATGACTTGCCGGTTGACCATCGAATCAAAAAACGGGAAGTCGGTTCTGGCAACCCTACCGGCCGGTGCGTTTGTTGTTTATGCGCATTGAAAACGCCGGAAGCCTGTCTGTTGGAATTATGAAAAAAAATGCCTAAAAAACCGGTTTTTATAACTTGAGTACCACAGGAAAACAGTACCCAAGATGTCGTCGCCCACGTTGGCTATTGGCGGCCTGTTCGGTTTTTTAGGTCCATATGGCTGAAAATAAAGATAAAATTTTTATCGCTAAATTTATCGACGACTTCCGGGATCTTCGGATTGTATTTTGCATAC
The DNA here is from genome assembly GCA_028282295.1 of Desulfobacterales bacterium. Taxonomy (GTDB): domain Bacteria; phylum Desulfobacterota; class Desulfobacteria; order Desulfobacterales; family JANQIE01; genus JANQIE01. The sequence goes on from JANQIE010000032.1 coordinate 2,459, forward strand.
CCTCACCATTAATGTTTTGCGTATGTTTACGAAGTTCGTAGTTTCCATATTAATTAGTAATACCTCCGGCTGATGGGGGGGACAGATTGCATCAGTGTGAAAGGAGAGTGGTATGAACCGAATAAAAACAGTCGTTGTGTTAGTGGTTTGTATGTTTTGCGTTGTTGGTGCCGCCAATGCACTCTATTTTGAGGATGTCGTGACGGACTGGGGACCTGGCGGGCGCTATGACAGAGCTCTTGTTCCCCAGTATCCGCATACCCTTGATTATACCCACGACATTAACGACACGGTTGATTTGAGCCGGTATCAGGTCACCGATGTGGTGCTGGAACTCGATTTTGATTGGGACTTCAGCGATCGGGCTTATTTTTACTGGGACAACCGCGAATATGCATTTGCCGCCTTTGATGGAAGTCGTTGGACCTATATCGATGAAGTCGATAACGATATCGAGATGCTGGTACTCGGTATCGATTGGCTGAACGACGACGGCATGCTCGATGTTTCCCTGACAGTGACCAACTACCTGGGAACGGCCAATGCCTTTTTGGACTGGTCCCGGTTATCCGGAAATGCCGAAGCGGTGCCGGAACCGGCCACCGTGCTGCTTTTGGGATTCGGTTTTATCGGGGTCGCCGGTATTTGCCGCAAACGAAAAAAAAGCTGACGTTATTGAATCGTCAGACCTAATCAATTTCAAAGGCAGGGACGTGATCGTCTCTGCCTTTTTTTTGCTGACTAGTCCATACCTTGCCATCCTGCCTTTCTTCTCCCCCCGATTTATAAGGGGCGCGTAAAAGTACTTCACGTTTTATACTTCCCGAACTCAAGCCATCTTTTGGGCGAGCTCTTAGTCGTTTCTCACTGACCAGAGAATTAAACACTGCATCAATATCGCACAGACCAGGTGGTGCTTCATTTTGGTGCAAACGGCATATTATGTAAAAATAACGAGGTGATAGGTCCATGCCAATGGTGTCGTTGCTTTATCTTGAAGCGATTTTTTAGATCCAAAACACCTTGTTGGTGAGTTAACAACCTGTAATCTTTGGGTAAAATAGTTTTGGCATGTGGGTTGCTCATTGGTTGGTCGCAATCGGTTGAATGCGATTCCCAGCATCTAACTGATCCAATAGCAAAAGGCAGGCGTAAAATGGCACTCATTTTAACAGTAGTGAGTTATAAAAAAGAGCTCCCCCAAAAGATGCGGTCATGGTCCGTTGATCAGCAAGGTGGTACGCTTGGTCGTTGTTCGGAAAATCGCTTTGTCCTTTCTGACCCGGATAAATATGTTTCGCGCAAACACGCTGCCATCAGTTATGAGAACGGCGTGTACTATTTGATAGATACCAGTATGGCAGGCACCTACGTTATCAATAAGGATTTACACTTACACCACAATAAAGTGCAATTGGCTGACAAAGATTCACTCAGAATCGGTGATTATGATCTTAGTGTTTCAATTTCCCGCAATAATGAAGTGAAAGCGACCCATCACACCAACGCCGGTACCGAAGCTGCTTCCGTTCATAAACCCGGTGAAGATGCTGATCCCAAGGGTAACAAGCTATACATGGGAGCGAATAACGGCGAAGATAAAATTTATTTCAATACTGCAAAGAATCCGTTTGGGGGCAATGCGGAACAAAAGCCCCAAAAAAATAATCTTGAAGGCGCATTTCTTGTTGACAGTTTTGTGCCACCACAGGTCGCATCGATTACGACGCAAGATGAAATACCAAAAGATTTGAGCATTGACGATCTGCTAGAAGATATCGGTGAAACCGTAGAAAGTCTTTCAGATCTAACTTTGCCTGAGGTAAAGATTTCCGATGACCAAAAAAAGCAATGCGATTCGAGCGAAAAGTTAAAAGAGACACATCTGGCTGGTGCCTTTGCGGCACCCACTCCCCAGTTGCACAAACCGATCAAAGCCGAGGCACCGGATGTTTCGTCTAAAAAGGGGCCTGGTTCAAATCTATCTAAAACAAGTCCGACAAGTTCCAATAAGGTCGAAGGCAATGCGTTAAAAGCTTTTGTACCTATAACCATTTTTCAGGTGGTGTTTGACCGTATCCGTCAAATGTAACTGGTAATATCTCTTCCCAACAAAGGAGGAGATACCATGAATATAAATCA
>JANQIE010000053.1 GCA_028282295.1 Desulfobacterales bacterium
GATTGTTGGCGGCGGTCACGGCCCGCCGGGCCTGACGCAGATCGGTCTTGGCGGTTTTAAGCTCCTGGCGTAGCGTGTCGGTGGGGCTGTTTGCGGGCGCGTTGCGCAGGGCCTGTTGGGCGGCTTGTCTGGCGGCTCTGGCGGCTTTGCGCGTGTCCAGGGCCGTGGCTGCGTGTTGTTCGGTCAGGGTCAGGTGCTGTTCAGCCTGAGTGGTTTGCTTCTGGGCGCTGTCGCGCGTTTCAAGAGCGGTGTTAAAGGTGGCTTGCAGTTCGGACTGAGGGGTTGGGGGCGAGGTGGCGGTAGTCGACGACGGGGTTGCAGCGCCGCTGTCGGCCGGTGGCGGGGTCTGCGGTGTGGTGGGGCTTGCGTTGGGCGTTTTGGAGGTTGCGGTTGCGGTACCGGTGCCTGCTGGTGGGGTGGCGGCGCCGGTATCAGCCGGCGGCGCGGTCTGCGGCTTGGAGGGGCTTGCAGTGGATGGTGCGGAGGATGCAGTTGCGGTACTGGTGCTGGTCGATGGGGTGGCGGCACCGGTATCGGCCGGTGGCGCGGTCTGCGGCGTGGTAGGACTTGCGCTGGATGTTGCGGAGGATGCGGTTGCTTTACTGGTACTTGTCGATGAGGGGGCGGCACCGGCACCCTGTTTTCGGGCGGCCGCTGTTGAGGTGCGGGTGCCGGTCGCCGGTTTTGACGTGTCGGGGCCGGATGCGGGACCGGTTTTGTCGCCCGGCGTTTCACCGGTGGCCGCCTTGTCCTTGGGCGCGGGGTTTGCTGCCCCGTTTTTTTGTTGATCCGCGCCGATTCCCTTAGGGTTCTTTTCTTTGTAATCTTTGGACGCGCCGTCGATATCTTTCTTTGTTGGTTGGGATGATTGGGACGTGGACCGGGATGATGAAGACGGCGTCCCTGTTGGTTTTTCTTTGTCGCCGGTGCGCTTGGAGGGCGTTCCGGTTGCACCATCGCCGGCTTTATTAACTGCGGCCATTTTTCCTGCCTTTCGTATTTTTCGGTGTTAAGGCCGCGGAAAAAAATATCCCAAATTCCGGTCCGCATTCAGGCCCCTTTCGTTCAAGCTGAAATCGAAAAGTCCTCGAAATGGAACGACTATTCCTGCGGCTTTTCGATTTCAGATCGAACGAAAGAGACCCTAATGCAAACGTACTTCAGAAAATTTTATTTTTCTTCCGCGCCCCTTGCATCAGATTAAGTGTCCATCCGGAAACAGCATCTTCTGGTCCCTGGCGGCGTTCTCGCTTTTTTCAAATCCTCGGCGGTAGCCCGCACTGCTATTGCCGGATGGACACATACTAAGAAATCCGGACCGGACGGCCGGACGGACTTCCGGACTTTTCAACTTGTGGTTATGTAATGGAAACAAGAGGATTGTTCGTGTCGGTCAGCAAGAAGGAAGGGACGAGTTATTCGAACGTCAGGACCTGGTTGAGTAAGCCGACCGGTCGTACTTATAAAATCTGCTTTGACTTGTAAATCAGGGATTTCCTGAATTCGGGGGTCGAAAAACCTTAATCGGGATCATAGGAGATAAAGCTTGCCCCAAACTTCTTAATCCCGCATCTGAACTACCATGCGCGACGCTGCTAATTGCGCATCCAATTCATCTAGCGCTGTAGAATAAGCCAGAGAACGCAGCATTTTAATTGTTACGTCTGCCGGTAGTCTAGCAATCTGTTCACGACCGGCATATATGGCTTGCGTTACATATTGCAGAAGCGCTCCTTCTCCAGTGCCCCCCCTAAAATGCTTCGTAGGACCGCCTCCCCGAAAATACTTTGAAGAAATCAAGCGGGTTTGATCGTATATTGCATTGAACGTTCCGTTATTACGGACAGCCATTATACGAGGATCCACCCGGCCGCCCTTTCGTATCATATCTGCAATATTGTCCGTATAATCTCTTAAATAAATTTGGATAGCATGGCGGGATTCATGTAGCAGCGAACCAAGCAATCTAGGTTGAATTTCTCGAATGGCAGTATTTAACTGCAAGACCCCGGTTGAAGGAACAAAACCACCGCCCTTTCGAGGGCCAAGATTTTGAAATTCAATCTTGTTAATTACCGGGTAGCTCAAATTGGCCAGGGCAGGATCGGGCAGTCCTTTGCGCCGAATCATATCAACTAAGATATCATTTATGAGTTGACTGAATCTGTCGTTTACAGCTTGCGATGCCGCGTCTATTTCCGCTTGTCCGGCAGACTGTTTTAGGGCTTTTTTAAATCGACGGTTTGCTGCTCCCAAAATTGAATCGGTTTGAAAATTTCGCACCAATTCGGTTTCCAGGTCGTCGCTGAATTTTTTAAACGCCCGAAAATAGATCGGATCCGGATCAATGGCGTCTACGAATTTTTGAAAATCAGCACGGCTGACGTCATTATCAGACGCAAGTTTATTCCAAAGAATTCCAAAACTTTTGAAATCAAGTGGTTGTGATGAATTTGCTCCCTTCGGTAGCGCAGAAACAATCATATTGAGTTTTATTTCCTGCAACTCATCAATCACCCGTCTGCCGTCGGGATCATCAATTTGGCCTGTCCGTTGCAAAATATCGATAAGTTTGGCCTTGTATGCCAAAGGTACAAAATCGTCAGGATAATGATCTTCCAACGCATTCATGCTTTCAAGCAGGTTGCGTGTGCGAGTCCCTTCCGCGGTTGTAAGGTTGCGATAGCGAATCGGCCCAAGGATCTCAAGTTCATCGATATGCCGCATCAGCTCCTGCGCCTGCCGTGTGGCTGTGGCATGCGATGCTATACTGGAAGTGCCGTCTATGAATGAATCCCAATACCTTCTTATGTAGTCGTCGAAATCCATTGGATCGAAGTGCGAACCGCCTGGTACTGAAAAACCGGCCCCACCCCCCTTGGCCCTGAAGGAGATAAAGTAGTCATAGCCGTCCCCCTCTTTTTGCTTGCGCGAGACCACGATATAGCCATCGATCGGCTTGCCGTGC
>JANQIE010000062.1 GCA_028282295.1 Desulfobacterales bacterium
CCGCAGCCCAGTTGCGACCGCAGGCGTAGCAGGGCTACGTCGAGGATCGCAACTGGGCGAGAACGCCGTCCTGGGCCAAAAGATGCTATTTCCGGATGGGCACTATCTTGATGAGCATATCAAAGATGAATTGTGGGTCAAATTATTAGGAACACAAAGGAGGTCGGTCATGAAACTTGAAGGTAAAAGCATTGGTATTCTTGTCGGGCCCGGTTATGAAGATCTGGAATTCTGGGTTCCGTACATGCGGGTACAGGAAGAAGGGGCGCAGGTAATGACGATTGCCGTCAAGCGCGGGCAAATTTATAACAGCAAAAGCGGCGGCTTGACGGCGCAGGGCGATTGGGCGGCCGGGCAGGTCAATGCCGATCAGCTTGATGCGCTGCTTGTGCCCGGTGGGTGGGCGCCGGATAAATTGCGCCGCGATGCCGGTGTTTTGAAACTCGTTCGAAAGATGCATGCCCAGGGCAAAATATTGGGGTTTATCTGCCATGCCGGGTGGGTGGCCGCCAGCGCAGGGATTTGCAAGGAGCGACGGGTTACGGGCAGCACCGGTATTCGCGACGACATGGAAAACGCCGGTGCGGTCTGGGTGGACACACCCGCCTTGCGCGATGACAATCTGGTGTGGGGACGCGTGGTGGCGGATATTCCGGCTTACTGCCGCGAATTGGTTAACGCGCTGAGCTGAGCCTGCTATCTTCGCGTCATCAAGAAGATGCGCCGGCGAGCCAAAGTAACCGCATTTGAAAATCTGGAGCGCAAAAAAGGTTAATGTCGTTTTGATCCTGGACCCCGGCTTTCGCCGGGGGGACAAATGTTTTTTTTACTTTTATTGTGGACTCCCGGATCAGCCGTGCACGCGGTCAGTGGGGGTCGGGTAAAATGGCGTCTAAAATGTGATATTTTTTTTGCGCGAGCCCTTATTCGCGTCACCCCGGTGAACGCCGGGGTCCAGGATGAAACTGATAATACTCCCTTGTCATCCGGATATTCTCCGGATGCGATTGCCCTGGCCGGCGAGGCGAGCCCGCGGGCTGTGCAAATTCAAATCCGGTATGCTATACTGCCGCCATGTGCGCTCAATTTGTCGAAATCTTCAGTCGAAAGTTTCAAAGGAAGGCATCATGACCGCCGACGCGTATTCTCTGGATGTCATCAACGCACTGGTTGCAAGTCTTAAATCGGAGCAGCGGGTTTTTATTCAGCCCCATGATTTTCCGGATCACGACGCGGTGGCGTCGGCGTTCGGCCTGCAGCATTTTTTGCGGCACCATGGCATTGCTTCCCATCTGGTCTATGACATGGAAATTCAGCGCGGCTCTCTCAAGACGGTAATCCGGGATCTGGCCATCGACATTCAAAAGGTGAGCGCCTGCGCCATGTCGCCGCAAGACAAGATTATTCTGGTGGACGGCTGCAAGGGCAACAAGAATGTAAGCGATTTGATCGGCGATGAGGTGGCGGTCATCGACCATCACCAGGCGATCTGCCCCGATGATATTGAGTTTGCCGATATCCGGACCGAATACGGCGCCTGTGCTTCCATTGTCGCGTCCTATTTTTTCGAAGCCAATGTTCCCTTGCCACAAGCGGTCGCCACGGCGTTGATGATCGGCATCAGCCTGGATACGGGTTTTTTAACCCGCGGGACCTGCGCCCACGATCTGAAAGCCTACTGGCAATGTTTTCCCCTGGCCGACACGGCCTATGTCAATTCGGTTTTGCGCAACAATATCCAATATGATGATTTGCAGTACTATCGGTTCATGCTCAAGCACATGGTGTGCACCGACCGTTTGGCGTTCTGCTTTTTTCCCGGAGGGTGCGATCAAAATCTGTTGGGTATTCTGGGCGATTTTTTGCTTTCGTTGGATACCGTCGATTTTGTGGTGCTGTGTGCGCGCAACGACAACCGCATCAATTTGTCCCTGCGCAGCGAGACTGCTGCCTGGGCCGCCGACCGGATTGTGCGCCGCATTTTGGCCGGCATCGGGTTTGGCGGCGGCCACGCGGAAATGGCCGGCGGTGTGGTCAATGACGCGACCCTGTTCGATCCAGAGATACTGCTTGAACGCACTGTAACCGCGCTGCGAGACACCCGCACCGCCTCTGTTGCCTGTCGCCCTTGAAAAACAAATCAGCGTCTATCCAAAATAGTGTTGTAGCTGCGCTGCTGTTGTGCCGATAGGTTTTGTATGAAACCTGGGCGCCGAGACAGATTCCAACGCAATTTTAATTACATGTATCCGTGAGTAACAATCCACCAACAACCGCACGTTTGACCCTGCAACGTCTGTTGCGTCCCATATCCTACAGTGAATATCAAATTCTGGAGAAATGGCGCGAACGGATTCTTATGACCATGGTGGCCACGGCCTTGATCATGGCGCTGGTCGTTTTTATCCCGGCTTTTATTCTCGGGGTAAAGGAAAAGATCCGGGGCCTGTTGATTCTCAATTCGATGGTCTATCTCGTCACCTGGGGCCTTTTTATGTTTCGCGGGGTGCGTTATGAATTGCGGGCGGTGACGGGCATTTTTCTGGTTTACACGGTTGGTATCTTTGTTTGCACGCGTCTGGGTCTTTTCAGCGGCGGGCCGTTTTACCTGTTTACCAGTTCGATCCTGGCCGCTTTGCTGCTCGGGTTCAGGGCTGCGCTGGTCGGGGTCGGGCTGAATGCCGCCACCCTGGGGGTGCTGGGGTATGCCGCCGCCCAGAACCACCTGTTCGGATCACCGGTTTTTTTCGCCACCTCTGAAAGAGCGTTTGCCGCCGGCGGCAGTTTTGTGGTGCTCAACGCCATTAGTGCCATGTCCGTGGCGATACTGGTGCGGGGCCTGCACCGGATCGCCACCCGGCAAACCGAATTGAGCCGGGAACTGTCCCGTGAAAAAACCGAGTTGATCGACACGCGCCAGCGTCTGCACAGCGAGATCGAGGTTCGCCGCAAATCAGTGGAAGCCCTGCGCCAAAGTGAGGCCCAATACCGCCTGCTGGCCGAAAGCATCAATGACGTGATTTTCACCCTGGACATGAAATTGAACTACACGTACGTCAGCCCCGCGGTTTTCAATCTCCAGGGCTGGCACCCCGACGAACTGCTGGGGCAGAACGTGGCCGAGATGTTGCCGCCACGTTCGCTGGAACTGGCCGCGACGACTCTTGCGGAACAACTGGCCGTTTCCCAAGCCACCGATGACTATAAAAGAGCTGCGGTGCTGGAAGTCGAAATTCGGCACAAGTCGGGTCAACTTGTATGGGTCGAGGTAACCGCGGCCTTTCAATTGGATAACGACGGCCGTCCGATGGCGATTATCTGCGTGAGCCGTAATATTGCTGAACGCCGCAAGGCTCAGCAGGAACGCGAAGCATTGCAGGAGCAATTGACACGTTCCAAGAAAATGGAAGCCCTGGGCCTGCTGGCCGGCGGGGTGGCCCACGACCTGAACAATGTGTTGTCGGGCATTGTGAGCTACCCTGATCTGTTGCTGCTCGATTGTGCCCCGTCCAACCCGATGCGCAAACCGATCGAAGCCATCCGTGAATCCGGCCAGAAAGCGGCGGCCATTGTTCAGGACCTGTTGACCCTGGCTCGCCGGGGGGTGGTGACCGCAGAAGTCCTCAATCTCAATACGTTGATTGAACAATACCTGCAATCACCCGAGCACCGGAAGCTGACGTCCTATCATCCGGATATCGCCCTGCAGACCGAGCTTGACGCCGAACTGGCCAACATCACCGGTTCGTCGGTTCATCTGAAAAAGACCGTCATGAACCTGGTCTCGAATGCCGCCGAGGCGCAACCCCATGGGGGCACGATTGTTATCCGCACCCAAAGCCGCTACCTGGACCGGCCGCTCAAGGGGTATGACCGGGTGGCCGAGGGTGAATATGTGGTGATGAGCATTACCGATCAGGGCGAAGGCATTGCCGAAGCCGATTTGTCACGCATCTTTGAGCCCTTTTATACCAAAAAGGTCATGGGCCGCAGCGGTACCGGGCTCGGCATGGCGGTGGTCTGGGGGACCGTGCAGGACCATAACGGCTATATCGACATCGCTAGCACGCCGGGTCAAGGCACCTGCTTCAGCCTCTACTTTCCTTTAACCCGTAGCGAGATTGCCACCCACCCGACCCCACCACCGCTGGAGTTGTTTCAGGGCCACGGTGAAACCATCCTGGTGGTCGACGACATTCCCGAGCAACGTGAAATCGCCGTCAACCTGCTCACCCGCCTGCAATATGATGTTTGCGCGGTTGCCAGCGGTGAGGCCGCGATCGCGCATGTCAGGAAGACTCAGGTTGATCTGTTGATTCTGGACATGATCATGGATCCGGGCATCGACGGCCTGGACACCTACCGCGCCGTTCTGGCGAACCGGCCCGATCAAAAAGCGATCATCGCCAGCGGCTTTGCCGAAACCGGGCGGGTCAAGGAAGCCCAACGCCTGGGGGTCGGCGCCTACGTCAAAAAGCCCTACACCATGGAAAAAATCGGCATGGCGATCCGCCGGACCCTGGACCGGCCCTGAGAAATCACGCCTGAAATGTGAAATTCTTTTTGCACGAGCCTTAAGCCCACAGCCCAGGGTGACCGCGTTTGGAAACCATCCGGCTGGTGGGCACGGCCCACCTCGCAATTGCCGCCGGGTAGGGTGGGCCCTGCCCACCGGGTAGCGCTGTTTGCGTTAAAAATGATATCCAGATGCGGTTACCCTGACCGGCGGCTTTTTGTGCATTGACATCCGGGGCCGTATTGTTAATCTTAGGGCTTGCGCGAAAATGTGAAATCATTTTTGCGCGAGCCCTTGAGGGCGGTTTGCGGGATCTTCGCGTTAGTTCTTCATTTCACAATAAAACAAAGAAGCTCATGACCAAACGAATTATTCTTACAATTATCGGCCTGGTTATCCTGATCGGCATTTTGGGCGGCGTTAAAACATTGCAGATCGGCCGCATGATGGCCCAGGGCAATTTCACACCGCCGCCCGAACCGGTCACCACCGCCAAAGTCCGCGCGCAGGACTGGGACACCTTGCTGAGCGCCGTGGGCTCGCTCGTGGCGGTGCAGGGGGTTACCGTGACCGCGGAGCTGAACGGCAAAGTGGTCCGTATCGCCTTTGAACCGGGCACGCCGGTCAAGGCCGGAGACCTGCTGGTCCGGCAGGACACCTCGTCCGAAGAGGCCCAACTGCGCGCCAATGAGGCCACCGTGGCACTGGCCCGGATCAACCTGCAACGCAACAAACGGCTGATCGCCAACAAAACGGTGTCACAGTCCCAGTACGACGATGCCGTGGCCCAGTTCAATCAGGCCGTGGCTCAGTCCGACAACATCGCCACCGCCATCGCCAAGAAAAACATCCGCGCCCCGTTTTCCGGACGGCTGGGCATTCGTCAGGTCAACCTGGGGCAGGTGCTCAATGAAGGCGATCCGATTGTCTCATTGCAGGCACTCGATCCGATTTTCGTCAATTTCCTGCTGCCCCAGCAGCAATTGGCCCGCATCCGCACCGGTCTTACCGTGCGGGTCACCACCGATGCCCTGCCCGGCCGGGTGATCGAGGGCGCCATTACCGCGATCAATCCGGAGGTGGACAGCGCGACCCGCAACATTCGGGTCCAGGCCACCTTGGCCAATGCCGACGAGCAACTGCGTCCCGGAATGTATGTGACCGTGGCCGTGGTGTTACCGGCCAAACAAAAATTCATGGTCATCCCGGCAACCGCCGTACTCTACGCCCCTTACAGCGATTCGGTGTTTGTGGTGGAAGAAAAAAAGGACGAGCAGAGCGGTAACGTCGCGCTGTTTCTGCGCCAGCAGTTTGTCAGGCTTGGTGAGAAACGGGGCGATTTCGTATCCGTCACCGAGGGGTTGCAAGGCAGTGAAACCGTGGTCAGCACCGGCATCTTTAAACTGCGCAACCAGCAGGCGGTGGTGGTCGACAACAAACTGGCGCCGGAATTCAAGCTGGCGCCACAACCGGAAAATGAGTAACAATTGAAATTCACCGACATTTTCATCCGACGCCCGGTCCTGGCGCTGGTGGTCAATCTGGTGATCATCATTGCCGGGTTGCAGGCCATCAACTCGCTGAATGTGCGCCAGTATCCGCGCAGCGACAATGCCGTGGTGACGGTGACCACTGTTTATGTGGGCGCCGACGCCGATCTGGTGCGCGGCTTTATCACCACCCCCCTGGAACGGGCCATTGCGGCCGCCGACGGTATCGACTACATCCAGTCCCAGAGCGCCCTGGGGCTGTCCACCATCAGGGTCCGCCTGAAACTGAATTACGATCCGATCAAGGCGCTGTCGGAAATCAGCGCCAAAGTCGATCAGGTGCGCGGCGATCTGCCCCCCGAGGCGGAAGTGCCGATCATCAACGTGGAGTCGGCCGACAGCGAATTTGCGTCGGCCTATCTCAGCTTCACTTCCGACATTCTCAAGCAGAACGAAATTACCGACTATCTGGTGCGCATTGTTCAGCCGCGCCTGTCCGCCCTGGAGGGGGTGCAGCGGGCCGATATTCTGGGGGCGCGCACCTTTGCCATGCGCATCTGGCTCAAGCCGGAGCGACTGGCCGCCTACAACATCAGCCCCACGCAGGTGCGTGAAGCCCTGGCCGCCAATAACTTTCTGGCGGCGGTGGGCCGCACCAAAGGCGCGTTGATCCAGGTCAACCTGACGGCCGACACCGATCTGCGGTCGGTGGAAGAATTCAAACGCCTGGTGGTCCGGCAGCAGGACGGCGCCATTGTCCGGCTGGAAGACATCGGCGAGGTGGTGCTCGGGGCCGAGGACTATGACGCCGAGGTGCGTTTTTCCGGCCGGACTGCCGTGTTCATGGGCATCTGGCCGCTGCCCAACGCCAATTCTTTGGATGTCATCGACCGGGTGGAAGTTGAAATGGAAGCCATCCAGCAACAACTGCCCACCGGCATGCAGGCCCGCATCGCCTACGACGCCACCGCCTACATCGACAACGCCATCCACGAGGTCGTCAAAACCCTGAGCGAAACCCTGCTCATCGTGGTCTGCATCATTTTTTTGTTTCTCGGTTCAATCCGCTCGGCGTTTATTCCGGTGGTGGCCATTCCGCTGTCGCTCATCGGCGGGGTCTTTTTGATGCAGGCCTTCGGTTTTACCATCAACCTGTTGACCCTGCTGGCCATTGTGCTGTCGGTGGGTCTGGTGGTGGACGACGCCATCGTGGTGGTGGAAAACGTGGAGCGCCATCTGGCCGAGGGGCAAACGCCCACCGAAGCCGCGATCCTGGGGGCCCGCGAACTGGTCAGCCCGCTTATTTCCATGACCATCACCCTGGCGGCGGTCTATGCGCCCATCGGTTTGCAGGGCGGCTTGACCGGCTCGCTGTTTCGCGAGTTCGCCTTCACCCTGGCTGGTGCGGTGGTCATTTCCGGCGTCGTGGCCGTGACCCTGTCGCCGATGATGTCGTCCAACCTGTTAAAGGCCGGCATGTCCGAACGCGGTCTGGCCGGCCGGATTGCCCGCGGCTTCACGCGGCTAAGGAAGGTCTACGGCCGGATGCTGAACGTGACCCTTGACACGCGACCCGCGGTTTACATGGTCTGGCTGTTTGTCAGTCTGTTGACCGTGCCGATGTTCATCATGTCGGCCAAGGAATTGGCCCCGATGGAAGACCAGGGGGTGATTTTCGGCATTCTGGAGGCGTCGGCCAATTCGACCCTGAACCAGACCGGCCGCTACGCCGATGCCGCCAACGAAGCCTTTCTCAGCGTACCGGAAACCGATTTCACCTTTCAAATCACGTTTCCGAATTCCGGTTTCGGGGGGCTGGTGACCAAACCCTGGGAGGAACGCGAACGCACGATTTTTCAAATCCTGCCGGAAGTCCAGCAGAAACTGCACGGTATCACCGGCATCCGCATGTTCCCGGTCACCCCGCCGGCCCTGCCGGGCGGCGGGCAGTTCCCGGTGGAGTTCGTGCTGGCCTCCACCGCCGAAACCGACCAGATCCTGCAATTCGCCCAGCAGATCCAGTTCAAAGCCATGCAGAGCGGCATGTTCGCCTTTCCGCCGATTATCGATGTCAAAATCGACCAGCCCCAATCCGAACTGCGCATCGACCGTGACAAGGTCGCCGATCTGGGGCTCAACCTGCAACAGGTGGGGGCTGATCTGGCTTCGATGGTGGGGGGCAACTTCGTCAACCGCTTCAATATCGCCGGCCGCAGTTACAAGGTGATTCCGCAGATTGCCCGCGTCGACCGGCTCAACCCGGACCAACTGCAAAACATCTACGTCACCGGGCCCGGCGGCCAACTGGTGCCGCTGAGCACCATCGCCACCATTAAAAATATCACGGTGCCGCGCTCGCTGAACCGCTTTCAACAGCTCAACGCGGTGATGATCAGCGGGGTGGCCCTGCGCCCGCTGGACGAGGCCCTGCGCTTTCTGGAGGGCGAAGCCGCCAAGATCCTGCCCAAGGGTTATGTCCTCGACTACACCGGCGAGTCGCGCCAACTGCGCACCGAGGGCAACACCTTCATCCAGGCGTTCGGTCTGGCGGTGGTGCTGATCTTTCTGGTGCTGGCCGCCCAGTTCAACAGTTTCCGCGATCCGTTCGTGATCCTGGCCGGATCGGTGCCCCTGGCCATGTTCGGCGCATTGGTGTTCACCTTTCTGAAAATGCCCGATCCGAATATTCCCTTCTGGACTGCGGGCTGGACCACCACCATGAACATCTACTCCCAGGTCGGTCTGGTGACCCTGGTGGGGCTGGTGTCGAAAAACGGCATCCTGATCGTGGAGTTTGCCAACACGCTCCAGGAGGCCGGCAAGGATAAACGCACCGCGGTCCATGAGGCGGCCCTGACCCGCCTGCGGCCGATCCTGATGACCACCGGCGCTACCATTGCCGGTCATTTCCCTCTGATCCTGGTCACCGGCGCCGGGGCCGCGGCCCGCAACTCCATCGGTCTGGTGCTGGTGGGCGGCATGGCCATCGGCACGCTGTTCACGCTTTTTGTCATCCCGTCGATTTATATGCTCATCGCCCGCGACCACGCTGGTGAAATTAAGAAATAAGAATTATGAATTAAGAATTAAGAATTGCGGATGGACACAATTTAATTGTCGGAGCGGCGGGACACTGCGATTTAAGATGCAAGAAGGTAACTTTAATCGCGGCGGGACGCCGCTCCTAACAGCTTGTGGGGTCAGTAGTTTAGCCGGTGGCGTCCTCGCGGGGCACGATATTGGCGGTTTGGGTGCCGGCATCGTAGACAATCACCACCTCGCCCCGGTCCAACTGGCGGCGAACCTGCGCCACCCGCTCGTCGAGGGTCAGCTTGGTGTAGCCGGTGTCGGTGCCGTCGCGGGTAACAAATTCCTCAAGCAGCCCCTGCAACGCGCCGGCGCTTAACTGACGATGCGGCACCACAATACCCTGTTCCTTTTTTTTTTGATTCATGATTACTTTTCGCATTAAAGGCGGACACGAATCAAGTGGAGGATACCCATGCCCTACGTAAATATTAAAATCACCGCGGAAGGCGCGCCGGTCACGGCTGCACAAAAAACCGAATTAATCAAAGGCGTCACAGACCTGCTGAAAAACGTCATCAACAGGGGGCCCGCCACCACTGTGGTGGTAATCGAAGAGATTCCCATGGACAACTACGGAGTTGGGGGCGAAAGTGTTGCGGTACGCCGGGCGCGCGGGCAATAAGGCGAAAACAGGCGTGAAAATTAAGAATTATGAATTAATAATTAAGAATTGATGTATGCTGTCATTTATAAGGGCTAACGCCTATAGTCGTCAGGATAGGAAATTCATAAATCGCATTTACGTTGCGGCAAGTCGCCGGAACAAGCAATTTGTGCATTTTGTGACATCTCCTGGATTCCCGCCTGCGCGGGAATGACGACGTAGGTTTTGCCCCGTCGTGTTCAGGCGTCATTCCCGCGCAGGCGGGAATCCAGGAGATGGCG
>JANQIE010000082.1 GCA_028282295.1 Desulfobacterales bacterium
TTTTTATCAATTGGACCTGGCCCGGGTTCGGCACACCATGGGGATTTTCCAGTCGGGCGAATTCGAGCTGGTGGCCCAACTGTTTTGTCCCCCCGCCCCCAAGGGCACCCTGTTATTCTTGCATGGTTATTTTGACCATTGCGGTGTGTGGCGTCATTTTGTCCGGTATTTTACGGATAAAGGTTTTGCCGTGGCCGGCTTTGATTTGCCCGGCCACGGGCTGTCGTCGGGCGCCCGGCTGGCCATCACCGATTTCCAACAGTATGCTGCGGCCATCGACGCTTTTTTCAAGCATGAGGACGGGCGCTTGCCCCGGCCGCTGCATGTGGTCGGCCACAGCACCGGCTGTGCTGCTTTTTTTGAGTACCTTCGCACATTTCCTCAAAACGGCTACGAGCGGGTCGTTTTTCTGGCGCCACTGGTTCGCAGCGCCTACTGGCATCTGTCGCGATTCGGCTATTTCGTCACCAAGCCCTTTGTCACGCAATTGCCGCGTCAATTCAGGGCCGGCTCCTCGGATCCGGCCTTTATCGCCGCGTTGAAACGCGATCCGCTGCAAGATCATCGTTTTCCCACCCAATGGATCGACGCCCTGCATGCCTGGAACGAGCGTATCCAAGCCTATCCGGTCTCGCAGACGCCGCTGACGATCATCCAGGGCACGGCGGACGACATTGTCGCCTGGCGCTATAATCTGGAATTTTTGCGCCGCAAACTGCCCGCCTGCCGCGTGGTGCCGGTTGACGGCGGGAGACATCAATTGATGAACGAAACGTTTGCCTTGCGCCGGCAAACGTTCGAATTTATCATGAAATCAATAGGTTATGAGTAGATGCGGGATCCGTGGGGAAATCGGCGCCGCTGTCAGGTTTTCCTTGCAGTTCAGCGTTGTTTTGCTTATGTAGACACATTGATCGAGTCAAACCAAGGTATTTGGTTAATTATCCCCAAGAGTTACCGGAGGAGGTGTCCTGATGGAATGGAAAGACACTGATAAACCGCAGCCGGAAGAGGAAGAAGGCCAGGATATTTACTACGAGGAGGAATATGCGGCCGGCGGCAAACGCTGGAGCATTTTCAATCAGAAGCTGCTCAAAATGCCCGAGATCCCGATTTTGCTCATCGGCGCCGGCATTATTCTTTTGATCGTTTTGTTTGTGCTGTTTGTTCCCAACACCCGCGACGACGAGCAGCTCAGGCGCCTGGAAGCCCTTGAGGCCCGGTTGGCGAAGTTGGAGGGACGCCTGCCGCAGTTGGATGCCCTTGAAACAGGCATGAAACAGGTGACCACCCGGCAGGAGGACCTGCTGACCGCCAACAAAAGGCTGGACCGTCTGGAATCCTCCGTGGCCGTGCGTCTTGATCACATTGCCAAGGAACTTGTCGATTTGCAGAAAAAAACCTTTCCGGTCCAGAAGGCCAGGTCCGTGCCGCGCAAGGCGCCGGTAATCGCCAAAGCCAAGCCGAAACCAAAGTCTAAACCGGTCAAGGACCGCCACCATCAGGTGCGTCGCGGCGACACCCTTTACAGCATCGGCAAACGGTATGGTCTGTCGGTGCCGCAATTGTTGAAATTGAATAAACTGCCCCAGGGTACGGTGATTTATCCGGGACAGAAATTGATCGTCGGCAGGTAATAGGGAACAAAAAAACATTGCCGTACATTAAAGAACCGGAAAGATTCGCGCAACAGGCGCGGAGCACGTAGAGGGGTTTTATTGTTGATCCCCTGTTATTCATTTTTTCTTATTAAACCGGCGACTAAATATGTAAGCCTTCGTCATGCCGGACTTGATCCGGCATCCAGAATTGACGCTTGATTCCGGCGCTCACCGGAATCACAATTTTAAAGGTATTTTATTGTCGGGCTAATATTCGCAGATATTACTATATTTCCCAGAAATTAGGTTGATCAAATCATGTGGGGAAAGTTCTATTTCAAGACCCCTTTTTCCAGCACTAACAAAAATAGTATCGAATTGTTTTGCTGTTTCGTGGATTATGGTTGTAAGCTGCTTTTTTTGACCAACTGGACTGACTCCACCTAAAATATAGCCAGTTGTTTTCTCAACTAATTTTTTATCGGCCATTGTAGCTTTTTTAGAGTTAGTTGCTTTGGCAAATAGTTTTAAATTTAATTGGGTTGAGACGGGAACGATAGCAACAAATAGTTTCTTGTTGTTATTTGAAACAACAAGGGTTTTAAAAACTTTGTTTCGATCAATACCAAGTTTTTCTGCTGCTTCTTCACCATATGAATTTGATTTTGGATCATGAAAATATTCATGTATTGTGAAAGAAATTCTGGCTTTTTGGAGAATGTTTATAGCAGGAGTCATATTTTTTTCTTCTAAGGTGGAGTTAAGCGGCGAGTTTGCGAGTCCGACTTAAACGCCTGGTTGGGTGCCGGGCACGGCACGTAGTCTAAGGGCTCGCGCAAAAATAATTTCACATTTTATGCATTGCGCCTAAAATGTGAAA
>JANQIE010000101.1 GCA_028282295.1 Desulfobacterales bacterium
ACATGTCGCGGCGGTTACAAAACCGATCCTGCACATAATAGGTGTTCAGCGGGTCTTTGAGCCAAAGCACGTGGCTTAAAAAATATTTGGAATACCGCGATCTCATTTACTCCTCGGATGCGATGGTGATAACGGTTTGCATGATCCCGGTGTCGGACGGATCGGGCAAAACAACGCCGGCGCGCCATACTAGGCTGACGGTGCGTGCGTCCGGTTTGATGAAGGCGGTCTCCAAGTTCATGGTCAAAATTTCGGTTTTGGTGAAGCGTTTGATGTAGCACAAAGGCCGGGTGCCGGGCAAACTAAATCGCAAATGTCTTGCAGGAGTCAAATGGGTCAGCACCACCGGTTCGTTCCGTGGGCGTTGGTGTGAATCTCTTCGGCAGCCGGGTCGGTGACAATGGCGGTCTGGCTGGAGGCGATCATCGGTTTTTTTGGGGGGGGCGCAAGGGGTGAAAAGGCAGGCGGTGCGGGATGCAGGATATTCATTGCCGTAATGGGGCTGTCGGTGCCTGAATGCAGCCCTTGTCCGGCGTCGTGGGTGAAGCTGATAAACATATAGTCCCGAAAGTGCAAACAGTATTGAAAGTCACATGCAACGATCTGGCGAGCGATCGGTCAAAGAACCGCGATATGAATAACATTTCGTTTTTATCGCTAAAACAACGGCCAGGCTTTTTCTTCTATCTCTTTTATTTTGAAATTACGCTGAATGGATACAACTATAATAGCGAAGAGCGGGTCTGTTATGCTATTGCTATTCGGTTTTGTAAGGTTTGCCGAGGCCGGCCGGGGCATTGCCGGCAAAGAGTTTCAGCAGCGACTTTTTCCAGGGCGTGTTGCCGGCCCAAATCCGCGCCCGCTCACGCTGGGTAAAGTACATGATCATCAGGGTAAAAATCATCAAAGGAAAGGGCGCAACCTGAAACACCTGCGCCGGAATCGACGGGAACCAGCCCTGTAGATAAATACCGCTGATTTGCAAGAAAGCGAACAAGTAGGCGCCGATGGCGGCCTTGACCGGATTCCAGCCGCCGAAGATAACCAGCGCCAACGCAATCCAGCCGGTTCCCTCCGCCCCCTGCGGACGGCCCCAGCCCGGTTTGCTGGCCAGCGAAAAGGTCGCCCCGGCGATCCCTACAAACATCCCGCCCAGCAAGGCGCTGTAAAGTTGCAGTTTGCGTGGATCCATCCCCCGGGCATAGGCCGCCCACGGGTTTTCACCGACGCAACGCAGTTTGAGTCCCGCCGGGGTGCGGTATAAATACCACCAGCACAGCATAATCACCAGCAGCGACAGGTACACCGGCCAGGTGTGATCGAACAGAACCGCACCAACAAACGGCAGCTCCTTTAAAACCGGCACCGGCGCCGGTGCGGCCTGCGGGCCGGGCAGCCGCGAGTACGGATTGCCGAGAAAATACGCCAGGTCACGGGCGGTCAAGGTCAGCACAAACCCCACCGCCACCTGGTTCTGTTCCAGGTAGACGCTGAAAATCGCCACAAGCGCGGCCACGGTTGCGCCCACCAACGCCGCAACGGCAAACCCGAGCAACACGCTGCCGCTTTGGTAGGTCGTGACAAAGGCGACCATGGCACTGAGCAAAATAGTGCCGTCCAGCGACAGGTTGATCAGTCCTGCTTTTTCGGTGATCGTCTCGCCGATGGCGGCAAAAATAATCGGGGCTGCCCCGGCGATTACACCGGCCAGCAGGATGCTGAAGCTGAATTCATCCATCGGGTTTCCTTTGTGGCGCCCGCAGTGACCGGCGCTTGCGCCAACCGTGCAAGGCCAGGGTGGCCAGGACCAGGGCCCCTTGTATCACCCCGCTTAACGAGCTGTCCAGTTGCAGCATCATGGGAAGCTGGATGCTGCCGACATTCAAGCAGGCAAAGAAAAACGCCACGGCCGGCGCCAGCCACACATTGTAGTTGGCCAGCATCACCACCAGCAGGGCCAGGTAGCCGTAGTTGCTGGATATGGCCGGTATCAAGCGGTGGTAAACACCGGTAACCTGCATGTTGCCGGCCAGACCGGCAAACCCGCCGGCAAACAGCATGGCCAGCAACAGGTGATGGTCCGGTTTCAAGCCGAAAAGAAAGGCCGCGTTGCGATTGCTGCCGATGGCGCGTAAATTTAATCCGATACGGGTGTAGCGGAGCATGACGGCGGACACCACCACGGCGGCCACGGCAAAGGCGACGCCCGTGGGTGTCAGGCGCAAATGCGGCAACGTGCCGAGCCACAGTTCGGCGGGAAGTGTTTCGGTGCCGCTCATGGAGGCGACGCCGGGGCGCTTCCAGGGGCCGAAGATCAGCCACAGGATAATGCCTTGGGCCACGAAATTAAGGCCCAGGCCGGCGAAGATCTCATTGACCCCGCTGCGGGTTTTCAGGAACCCGGCGATCACAGCCCATATCCCGCCGCCGATGATGCCGGCAACGAACGATGCCGCCAACACCCATCCGGGATGACCGCCATGCAGCCCCATCCGCAACACCGCCGTGGCAAAAACGGCGCCCATTATCATCTGCCCCTCAATACCGATGTTCCAAAGCCCGATCCGGAAGGTATAGAGCAGGCCGCAGGCGCACAAGGTCAGAGGAATCCAGGCTTGCACCACGTGCGCAAATTTAACCCAGGAACCCAATGCCCCTTTGAAGATGTGAAAAAAAGCGTCCAGGGGAGGGGCCCCGGCCGCCAGCAAGATGACACAGGTAAAGCAAAAAACCGTGGCCACCGTGACCAGCAGGCTGTGTAGTAAACCGAGGAGCGTTTCGGGTTTGGCGGTAATCTCAGACATGATCTTCGCTGTTGCGTCCGCTTTTAATCGAGTTTGCCGGCAATGGCCCGGCCCAGGGCTTCAACACTGGTTTCGCAGGTTGGCACGTCTTTAATCAGCCGGCCATCGAAAAAAACCAGCACCCGGTCGGCAACCATCATAATCTCATCCAACTCGGCCGAAGAAAAAACAATACATGCATCCGCGTCGCAGTATTTTTGCAAATGACGCCAGACCCAATGACCCGATTCCAGATCAAGCCCGCGGGTGGGATTTTCCAGAAGTAAAAGTTTGGGGGTTGTCGGTAAAAAGCTGAGCAGCAACCGCTGTTGGTTTCCGCCGGAAAGCGATTCAACCCTGGTTTCACAGCGCCCTTTGATATTGAATGTGTCGATGCGGTCCCGGGCCTGGCGCACGGCTCGCGGTTTGTCGATCCAAAATCCACCGGCTTGCTGCAAGCTAAAATGCTCGCTGATGGTCAAACCGCTGATCAAGCCGTCTGCGAGACGCTCGGTGGGTACGAACGCTCCGCCATAACGCTTGAAATGGTGGTGCCCTTTGTCGTGAAGGGCGTGTTCACCGAATTGAACCTGCCCCTGAAGCGGCTGTTGCAACCCGGCGGCCACCCGCAGAAAAACCCCCTGACCGCTGCCCTCCAATCCGGCCAACCCCACAACTTCCCGCTGGCGGATAACCGCGCTGCAATTTTTTAGACCGGTGCGGCCCCCCATGGCGGATACCGCGCGCAATGTCAGAACCGGCACCCCCGGTTCGATGCGACCGCACTCGGGCGGGCAGGGGAGTTGACCAAACATCATCCCCAACAGGGCGGACGCGTCGAACGGAGCGGCCATGGCGCCGGCGACCCGGCCTTGTCGCAGAACGGTAACATGGTCGCACAGTTGTTCAACATCTTCGAGCTTGTGCGATACCAGAATAACACTTTTGCCTTCCGCTGCCAGTCTTCGTAGCGCGGCGAATAAAATTTCTTTCTGGATGCTTGATATGCCGGTGGTAGGCTCGTCCAGCACCAGGACCTGAATGCCCAGCGACAAAAGCCGGATGATTTCCAATTGCTGGCGCTCACCAATGGTCAGGCTGCTCACGGCATCATCCGGGTGCAGGTTAAACTGCAGTTTCCGGGCAAACGATTCAACGCGGGACCGCAAGGTGTCCGCGGATCGCAATAACCCGCGGGTTTGTCCCAGCATAAAATTCTCCAGAACCGTCAGGGCGGGAAAGTCAAGGGGGTCCTGGTATAGCATGCCGACGCCCAGGCGTGCCGCCACTGCCGGATCGTCGTAGGCGACCTCGCGCCCGTCGAAGAGAATCCGGCCGCCGGTTTTACGGATGTAGCCGGCCAGTATTTTCATCAGCGTGCTTTTGCCGGCCCCGTTCTCGCCCAACACACCATGGACGCTGCCGGGCGGCACATCGAGGTTCACCCCGTCATTGGCCCGCACGCCACCGTAGTGTTTATGAATGTCGATCAGTTTGATGTGCATGGGGTTGTATCGCTTTTACTACTTGGCGCTGCTCTGACCCTGCATGCCTTCAAGCAATTGCGACATGTACCAGACCTGCTTGTCGTCTGCGACTTCGCCGGCTTTGAGAAAAGCCCGGCCGTCCTGATAGTTCAGGGGGCCTTTGAACAGTTCGAGTTTGCCGCTGCCCAGTTCCTGGATAAAGGTATCCAGAGCGCTCTTTGCTGTTGCGGGCAGGGCCGCGCCGGCAACGAATCCGATGGCGCTGGTGTCATGGTTGTTGATGTCGTTCCAATCCGGATTCAGCCAAACCCATTTGGCCGCCCACTTGCCGTCGCGCGATGCTTTGACAAAATCGACATAGGACGGCCCCCAGTTAAAATAGGGGACACCCAGGCAGACATCATTCGCGCCTTCGCAGGCACCGACGTAATCGTAGGGAATCGCCCAGACCGTTTTACCTTCATTGCGTTTCTGGGTGGCAACGACCACCGCCTCGGTGGTGTCGATCCCGGAAACCACAACATCATAACCGGTATTGAAAAAATTCTGGGCCACCTGGGTTGGATCAGCGGTAACGCCGGGGATGTTGAACCAGAATCCGATCCAGGTAACTTGAAATTTCAGGTCATTGGGATTTTTCTTGCGGACATGTTCCCAGGCGTATTTGGCGCCCAGGTAGCAGGAGGCGGCCAGACGGCGGGTTTCTTCATTGATCAGCGGTCCTAGATAGCCGATTTTTCCGGTCTGGGAAGTCATGGCCGCGGCAAAGCCGGCCATCATTTTACCGTATTCCATGCGCCCCATGACGTTACTCAGATTTGCGGTGGCCTTGCCGGTCAAAACGTCATCACCCGAAACATGGATAAAATGGACATTCGGGTGCAGCTTGGCGGCTTCGCGGGTGCCGTCTTTCATGTCATCGGAGTTGCAAATGATCAGTGAGGCCCCTTTTTCCACCATGTCGTCCACCAATTGGGGAATGGTCACCCCTGCCCGGTCGGCCGGGTTGACCTTGTCGATGTAAATCATTTTGGTGTTCGGCACGTGGGCCTCTACATACTTGCCCCCCTCGTAGTGCGCCTGGCTCCAGCCATGATCGTTATACGGACCGACCAGCAGCATTCCGAACGTAAACGGTTTTTCAGCCTCCGGTGCCTCTTTGGGGTTGCATTGCAGCAACCCGATGGTAACCACAAGCACTAACAATAACGGTATAACCCATTTTTTTACCATGTTCTCCTCCTCTTTGAGCAATGATCGTTTTTTTATAGATTTAAAGAATTGCAGGGTCAAGAAATAAGCTTGCAGCGTGATGGAACCAGGGCGCGCAACAACGGTCCACAAAGGGCGTCGATTTTTATGCGCACAGTTTTTGCTACCTCTTTTGATACGATGAGTATGATATTGAGCCATAAACGCCTGAACGAGCTCGATCTTTTCAAGGGGTTAACCTGTGCCGAGCTTGAAATTGTCGCCAGCGTCATGACCCTTCAGCCGGTTCAACAAGGCGATATCCTCACACGTAGCGGCAGCCTTGCGGATCAATTATATATCATAATTTCAGGTGTTTATATGATTTACTTTCGTCAAGGCCGAGCGTTCACACTGCAAAACAAAGGCAGCCTGATAGGCCGGTTCGATTCCCGGGGACCGTTGACGGTCGCAACCTTTATGTATACGTCGATTGCTCTGACAGATGGTCAAGTTCTGGCCCTGACGGCGCAAAAAGCCGCCACTCTGCTTGATGCCGAATCTGCCATCGAATCCAGATTAGTGCGAAATTACAGGCAATTATATAAAAAGCAGATGTCACTGTTCGGCATCGTCGTGAAGGAATCCAGGGAATCGGCGCCGAAGCGATGAATTGTGAAGTTGGGCTTGATCCTCGTGCCTATTTAATGCTATAGGCTGCGGTAATTTTTCGCCACTTGCAGGCTAATTTTCATCAGATCCGGGATCTCATCACAACAAGCCCAAAGTGATCTTCAAAACAAATTCAAAGATTATAACATGCAGTTTACTAGCGATGCGTAAGGAGGTTTTTCTTGAGCGGTTTAGAAGCGATTAGCGCCCATAATGGATGGATGATGGCGGTATTCGGCGGCAGTATCGTCTTTTCAGGTTTGGTTATACTGTCGATAGCGATTACATTTTTTCCCAAAATTTTAGCCCTGCTGGATAAAAACGACGCCACGGCACCGGTTAAGAAGAAGCCGGCCAACGGCAAGCCGGCCGTGTCGACCACGCTATCCGATTATTGTCCCAGCGATATGCCGGCGGTGGTCAGGGCTTACAAACCCCTGATTGATCAACTCGAAGCGTCATTTGAATTGACGGAACTTTACGCTCTGGCGCGTAAGCATCAACTGCCGCATCCCCACCTGACAATCAAATGCTTCCGCGAGGCCGGAATTTTGAATCCGCAAGGCGAAGGTCGCTTTAACTGGAACCCTTAAATGACACACCCACAAGGATATCGTAAGACATGGATCTGTTAACCAACTTCGTTCAAAATACAGGCTACTTTAAATTATTCGAAGATTTTCGTTTCCTGATCATGATCATCGTCGGCATCACGTTTGTCTATCTGGCGATCACCAGGCAATATGAGCCGCTTTTACTTCTTCCCATCGGATTCGGCATGGTGGTGGGCAACATCCCTTTTTTCAGGGGCTTTGGTATCGGGATCTATGAACAGGGCAGTGTGTTTAACTACCTGTACTTCGGTGTCACCACAGGCTTGTATCCGTCTCTGGTGTTTTTGGGCCTGGGGGCAATGACCGACTTTTCTTCGCTACTGGCCCGACCCAAGTTAATGCTTCTGGGTGCGGCCGCCCAGATGGGGGTTTTCGGCACATTACTAGGCGCTTTGTTTCTCGGTTTCGCACCCAAGGAAGCGGCCTCCATCGCGATCATCGGCGGGGCCGACGGGCCAACCTCCATCTTTCTTACCGCCAAGCTCGCGCCGCACCTCATCGGCCCGATCGCCATCGCAGCGTATTCATATATGGCTTTGATCCCGGTTATCCAACCGCCCATCATGCGTTTGCTGACCACTCGCAAGGAACGGGTCATCCACATGCCTGATCCGCGTGAGGTGAGTAAAAAAGAATTGATGGTGTTTCCGGTGGCCGGAATACTGATTTGCTGTTTACTGGCGTCAACGGCACTGCCTTTACTTGGCCCGCTATTTTTGGGAAACCTTTTAAAAGTTTCCGGGGTTACCGAACGCTTGGCCGGAACGGCGCGCACAGCCATTGTTGATACAGCCACTATCATCCTGGGGTTTTGCGTGGGCGCCAGCACCCAGGCGGACGTATTCCTGACGATCCATTCAATCAAAATTTTCTGCCTCGGTGCGGTCGCCTTTAGCGTCGCCACCGCCTCGGGTGTGATATTCGCCAAAATCATGAATATTTTCCTGAAAGAAAAAATCAATCCTTTGCTGGGCGCTGCCGGCGTCTCGGCTGTTCCGGGATCCGCACGTGAAGTTCATCTGGTTGGGCAAAAAGCCGATCCGACCAATTATTTGTTAATGCATGCCATGGCGTGCAACTCTTCGGGCGTTATCGGTTCAGCCATTGCGGCGGGGGTTTTGTGGAGCTTTATGCTGGGCGCAACCTAAGGGCTCGCGCAAAAATAGATACGCCATGAATGCAAAAGGGTTTCTTTTTACTTCAAAAAGAAACCCTTTTTTTGTGGTCTCACCTCAAAAGCGCTGTGTTTGATTGACGAGCCCGTCCAGGTTATTGTCGGAAAAGAGGTTTTTTAGCACACCCTTTGTATGTTATCCTGAGAAATATTGCCTGACCGTCTTGGCGCAAACGAAATTTCACTTATAGATAACCTCTCTAACCTGGCGAACGACGCGATGCGTTTTGGAATTCTAAAAAAGTTCTTAATCGCTTTTCTGGTTCTATCCCTGGTTCCGCTCCTGATTGTCGCCCTGCATGCGTACCGCACCATCGTCAATGTTGGCCATAGCGCGGTGGACAATAGCCGCAAAGCCCTCATCGAACATTCCACCACATTGCTGGTGGCCCGTGCCAGTGCCGTGGCACACCAAGTCGAGGAATTTCTCTACGCACGTAGAGACGATTTAAAATCGCTGGCCCTGTTGCCGACCGAGCCGCAGGTTTACCTCGCTTTTAGTCGCAGCCACCAACGCCAAATATGGATACGAGGCGGTACGCGCACCATGCCACAACAGATACGGCGGGTCATTCCGATCTATCGGGAAATTACATATACAAACGAATTGGGGATAGAAGAAATTCACATCGCGCAAGACCGGTCCGTCGCGACCGCCCGCAGCCTAAAGCTTCCCTTTCGCAGTAACTTTGGCCAGGAGGACTACTTCAATCAGGCGCGCTCTCTGCCCCGGGGTAAAATTTATGTTTCTCATCTGGTCGGCCGGCATGTACGTAGCGCTGAGCAATTGCAAGGCGCACAAAGCGTGGAAGATGCCTATGGCGGCGTCGCTTATTCCGGTATCATCCGCTTTGCCATACCGGTCTATCGTGACGAAGAATTTAAGGGTGTTGTTTCACTGGCCTTGGATCACCAGCATTTAATGGAATTTACCCAACACGTTCTGCCCATTGGCAGTGATGAAATCGTGTTTCCCAGCTATGCCAGCGGCAACTATGCCTTTATGTTCGATGACGAGGGCTGGATCATTACCCATCCCAAATTCTGGGATATCCGGGGGTATGATCGTGATACGGGGTTGCTGGTTGACCCGCAGTCACCTCAGTTTAACGCCGCTAGAATGAAAGCCGGCCTTATTCCTTTCAACCTGCTGCATGTTGCGTTTATCCACCCCAACTACCGCCACATCGCCCTGGAAGTACTCAACGGCAAATCCGGTATGACGTCTACTTACAGTGTAGGCGGTGTTTCACGGGTTCTGGCGTTTGCTCCGATTCGGTTTGGCTTTGGCGAGTATCGTAAGAGCGGTTTTTTCGGGGGCGTGACCCTGGGTGCCCAAACCAATGTTTTTCATCAGGCCGTGGATGCGACCTCCGACACCATTCGTGAGGCGCTGCAACAAACGGTTAAAAACTTCGGCCTGATCATTCTGCTGGCCGGACTCTTTGTGGCCTCAATTGCGGTTTTGATCGCCAAAAGTTTTACGCGACCGATTCATCTGCTGGCCGAAAAAGCCAACCAGATAGGGCAGGGCAATTACGAGGTTTCGGTAAACATTATGAGCGGTGACGAGCTCGAAATCCTGGGACAGAATTTTGACCAGATGGGCCGGCAACTTCAAAAGCATCAACAGCGTTTGATGGATTCCCTGTCCCAATTGGAAACTTCAAAAAAAGACATTGAAAACTACAACCTGCGGCTTCGAAAACAGGTCGATATTTTAAAGCATATTCACTACATCAGTAATTTTCTGAGCGTCAATTTCGACCAGGCCGAAGTGATCAAAACCATTTTGAAAACCTGTGTCGAGGGGCTTGGTTTTGATCGCGCCTTGCTTTACCTGCACAATACCGAAACCCGGGTTTTGGAGTGTGTCAGCGCCTACGGGTTTACTCCTACCGATGAGAAGCGCGCTCTTGGCGCTTCTTACCAAATCGAACAACATGATTGTGTGCCAACGCGGGTGTTTATTGGCGGTGAACCGATTCGCGTCGACAACGCCCAAACCGACACCGATTTAACCGACCTGGATCGCAAAATCGCTAGTCTGAGCGGGATCCAGGCGTTCGCATTCGCTCCGATTCGAACCACCGAGCAAATTATCGGGGTTTTGGGAGCCGACTACGCTACAACCTCCCGGCCCATCGGTGAAGAGGAAATGGAGTCGCTCAAAATCCTGGCCAATGAAACCGCCATGGGAATTGAACGGGCACGCCTGATGGATGAGGCGGTTTCCGAACGTGATTTTATTGAAAGTATTTTTTCGAATATGATGAGCGGGCTGCTGGTGGTGGACCAGCAAGGATGCGTCCGCGCGGCCAATCCAAAGGCCTGCCAGCTATTGAAAATCGATTCAGCCGGCATCATTGAGCAACCGGTTGGCCAGGCCCTGGTCGACTACCCGCCACTTTGTGAACAGATCGAACTTGCCATGAGTCATCCGGGACCTCACAACTCCGATTTTGAACTGATTTTGCCAGACGGCAGTCAGCAGTTTTTTGAGACCACTGTTCATCTTATCCAAGGAACGGCCCTGTCCGGCGATAATCCGGTTATCCTGATTTTCCGCGATATAACCGGGCGCAAGAAGATGGAGAAGCTTTTACGGCGTAGCGACCGGTTGGTATCCCTGGGAACCCTGGCCGCCGGGATTGCCCACGAAATACGCAACCCTTTGACCGGTATCAGTCTGATGCTGGATGATTTACATGATCGTCTACACAGCCGGCCCGACGAGCGTTTTTTGATGCAGCGCGCCCTGCAGGAAATAGAGAAACTGGAAAGTATTGTCACGGAGCTGCTAGAATTTGCAAAATCGCCGACATCACGGCTGGTGCCTAAAGACCTCGACCAGATCCTGGAACACACCCTCTTTTTAGTTAACAAACAGTGTAAACAAGCCGGCATTATTTTAAAGCAACACACACACGATCCACTCCCTCCGGTCTTACTCGATCCGGAGAAGATGAAACAGGCGCTGCTGAATATCCTGCTTAACGCGATCAACTTTACTCCTAACGGCGGCCGTATCGATGTGACCACCGAATTGAAAGAAGACGCAGGCATCTTGGCTGCTGGACGTTGTGTGGAAGTTGCCATTGCCGACACCGGCCCCGGGGTCGATCCGGATGATATTGAATTTATTTTTGATCCTTTTTTCACCCGCAATCCAAACGGATTTGGTTTGGGTCTATCTATCACTCACACCATTATCGAGGAACACCAAGGCAAAATCGTAGTGGAAAATGAAACCGGAAAGGGCGCTTGTTTCAAGATTTTCTTACCGGTGGCCAGAGGAGACTTATGAAAAAAATTCTTGTTGTTGACGATGAAGCGATAATTCGTGACAACCTTGAGCGGATTCTCTCTGAGGAAAACTACGAGGTCACATCGGTTGCCACTGGAACCGCCGCACTGGGCTTACTCACCGAGGAGGAGGTGGATGTGGTGCTGTTGGACCTCAACCTGCCCGATCTTGCCGGTCTGGAAGTTCTTAAAAAAGCCAAGGAGCTTGATCCGGAACTGCTGGTCATCATTATCACCGGATATTCCAGCGTGGAGTCCGCGGTAAAATCACTGAAGCTCGGTGCCTACGATTACATCAAAAAACCCTTCAAAGCGGATGTTATCAAACTGATCGTCCGGCTCGCCCTGGAAGCCCAGCAGCTTAAAAAGCAGGTTGGTCTGTTGCAGCGGCGTTTAAGGCTCCCATCCAAATTAAATATTATCGCTGAAAGTGACCAGATGCGCAAAATTCTGGCGCAGGTCACGGAAGTCGCACAACATGAAACCGCTACGGTTTTCATTACCGGCGAAAGCGGTACTGGAAAAGAAGTGGTGGCGCAATCGATTCACTACCTCAGCCCGCACAAGGATAAACCATTTTTGGAAATCAATTGCGCTACCTTGCCTGAAAACCTGTTGGAAAGTGAATTGTTCGGACATGAAAAAGGGGCGTTCACGGATGCCAAGCAACGCAAAAAAGGACTGTTTGAAGCAGCTAACGGCGGGACGGTGTTTCTCGATGAAATCGGCGAGATGCCAATGAATTTGCAGGCCAAATTATTGGGGGTGTTGGAACGCAAACGTTTTCGGCGTTTGGGCGGTCACCGTGATATTCAGGTCGCCGTTCGAATTATAGCAGCCACCAATATCGATCCGAAGAAAGCGATCGCCGAGAAGAATTTCAGGGAAGATCTATATTATCGTCTCAATGTTTTCCCCCTCCACTTGCCGCCTCTGCGTGAACGGCCGGATGATGTTCTTGCCTTGGCCCATTTGTTTTTGTTTCAATTCAACCGGCAATTTCACAAAAACTTTCAGCAAATCGATTCCGAGGCGGCTAAGAAACTTCAACGCTATGCCTGGCCGGGTAATGTGCGCGAACTGCGCAACGTTTTCGAGCGCATTTGCATAATGCACAAAGGACCGGTTGTAGAAGCGATTCATCTACCGCCTGAAATCGTCACCTTCGATAACCCATCCTCTTTTCTAGAAATACCCGAAAGTATATTTGACATGGAAGCGGTTATCGATGATGTCACCTGCCAGCTTATTCGCCGGGCTATGCAGAAGACAAACGGCAACACGGCCAGGGCTGCTCGAATGCTCGGCATTCCCAGAGGAACACTGCGTTACAAACTAAAAAAATATGACATGGAGACTTAGAACTAAAGGAATTCAACTTACAACCGCCGTAAACCCCTTATTCAAGAGGGTTTACAGGCCGACTTTGTAATTCGCCCATTTTTAAACGATCTCGGCTCTTTGCATACCTTAGTATCCGTTTTTTCTTTTTTATATCCTCGTTCCTTAACACCCTGTTGGTGATATCTTTTGTTTTTTGACGTAGTTTACGCAACAAAAAAGCCCGATTACTTTAAAACGATTATTGTGCAACTCAGCGTGGCAAATCCAATCCTTCTTTTTTTAATAGCTCACCGTACCAGCTCGCAAATTCAAACATACCGATGAAACGTTCTTCATTATTGATGATACCCAGGGCCATCTCCAAGACCCCCCTGGCATAAGCATTGCCGTAATTTTCACCGGCCTTTGATTGCAGAAACCCCCTCACAAGCATATGAGTTGTCCGGTTTGTTCGATCTTTGCGAATATCAATGGGGTCCTTCGGCTCTTGAAAGGGGTTCCATTTTTCATAGCCTCGCTTCATTATCTGCTTTTGACGTCGCGAAGACATTTTTTCGAAGATAGCTCGTTTACGTTTTTCCTCATCAGTATTCAAATTGGCCATTGGTGTTATTCCTATGGATTAGTGTTGTCGGTTGGTTTTTATTTTTTCTCTAATTCAATGCCAAGATAGGCTTCGTCATAGGTTGTCAATAAAGCCATCGAAACCGGAACAAGCAACCCTCCCATTTGGGAGTGCTTTGATTTGATGTCACGCACCAACCCACTTGATAATGTGTGCAGTTTCTGTTGAATCAAATCCAATTTTACCGTCGGGTACTGGTCACCTTCCTTGAAACCGGATTGTCCGCAAGTGTGGCTGATACCGTTTATGGCCGTTGGAATCCCATACAGGCGGCAGGTGATCGGGCGATATACATAAAGATCGCAATGTTCGTTACCATTGAGCAGCGGACAGCGCACCTTATTCAAAGCCATTTCCG
Source organism: Desulfobacterales bacterium (assembly GCA_028282295.1). Classification (GTDB taxonomy): domain Bacteria; phylum Desulfobacterota; class Desulfobacteria; order Desulfobacterales; family JANQIE01; genus JANQIE01. Next base: position 13,555 of record JANQIE010000101.1, read on the forward strand.
TCAGAATATCTACCTCGTTTTTACCACGGGACAAATCCTGTGCCGCTTTACGTTTCAACTTATAGATTTTCCGATCAGCCTTATTCGCTTTCTCCAGTATTTTTTCCTTCTCCGAACCACTAAAGTGTCGCTCAAACTGATGGTTCAAAAACAGGGCTTCGATCAAACTTAAATCAAATAAGGCATGGCAACATTCGGAACATTTGGTTTTACAGCGCACCTCGCCGGGAAACTGCTCCCGAACCTTATTAAAGGCATCCTCCGCCATTTTCACAAGTGCTTCATATTTTTTAAAATAGGGCATCAAATCTATTTGCATCTCCATCTCCTCGAAATAAGATCAAACTTAATGTTTCACGTGAAACATTCATTTTGAATAACAGCTACTTCCCAATACAAAAGCGACTAAATATATTATCCAACACCTCCTCCTTCACTGTGGTGCCGAGAATCTCCCCAAGTGCGTCGAGCGCCGCCTGTAAATCGATGGTTATCAACTCCTCGGGAACGTTCGTTGCGATCCCATCGATCGCTGATTCAATCATCGCAACAGCTGTGGCGACAGCTTCCTTTTGCCTCACGTTGGGTACAATCCGGTTTTGTAAATCAAGTTCGACATCACCGGTGATGGCGGCAGCAATTGCTCGCTTCAGTTCGTCGATACCGCGCTGCAGTTTCGCAGACGTAAAAACAATATCAAAAAATTGCTCTCGATGAGGTACTGTCGTTTTGCCGGTCCAGTCCTTGAGATCAATTTTGTTAATCACTCCGATGGTCGGCTTGTCTTTAGTTTCTGCGATAATTTCCGTAGAGCTTTGAAAATTACTGTCGGTCGCATCGAAAACAAGCAGAATCAAATCACACGCTTTGATATCGGCAAGGGTCATATCGATGCCGATCTTCTCAATCGGGTCTGCTGTGGCATGAATACCTGCAGTATCGGTTACCACGAGTGGGATACCGTTCAATACCAATTCCGCTTCAATCAGGTCACGCGTGGTTCCAGGTGTCGGTGTTACAATCGCTCGCTGTTTGGCGACAAGGCAATTGAGCAGACTCGACTTACCAACATTCGGACGGCCAATAATACCAATCTTGATACCCTCGCGAAAGATATGACCTTCCTGATAGTCCGCTAATAATTTTTGCAACGCGGGCAACACCTCCTCGTTAAGTTTACGCCTCATCAAATCATAGTTTACCGGGTCTGCAACATCCTCGACAAAGTCGATGGCTACCTCAAGATGTGCCAGTTGATCCAGAATAATAGCGCGGAGTTTTTCGACATGTTTTTTTAGATCACCGTGGATTTGAGAGGCGGCCAACTTCAAGGCGTTCTCTGAGCGGGCGTTGATTATATCGATAATTCCTTCGGCTTGAGAAAGGTCAATGCGACCATTTGTAAATGCGCGCCGGGTGAATTCACCCGGCTCCGCTAGCCTGACGCCTTGAGCAACGACCTGGTTTAATACCGCGTGCAAAACCGCCGGGCCTGAATGGGTGTGAATTTCAACCACATCTTCGCATGTATAAGATTTGGGGGCCTTCATGGCGACCAGTAACACTTCATCGATACATTGGCGTGTCTGGGGGTCAAGAATATGGCCATAGGTGAGTTGATGACTGCGCAAGGTTATGGTGCGTTGTTTTTTGTGTTTTTCGTTGCTATCTGCGCGGTCGGCGGGTTGAAAGAGGTGCTGCGCCACAGCAAAGGCTTTGGTACCGGATAGCCGGATAATGCCGATGCCGCCATACCCAACGGGCGTGGCAATGGCGGCAATAGTGTCTTTATTCATGATTAATCGGTGACCCGCCTCGCACTCTCAGGGAGGGGTTTTACTTTCCCAATACAAACTATTGAATACGCTGCCGCTTGTTTTTCGTCAAGCCTGACGGCGACGATACGACCCGGTTTTTTTGGGGAAAATGAGGAGTTTGCGATAAAAACCGTCGCCTTTGCTTTGTGTGCGGACGTTCCGATCATTTTTCAAGGCCAAGTGGACGATACGACGATCATAGGCATTCATTTGTCCCACAGAAACCGGTTTGCCGGTATTTTTCGCTTTCTCGGACAATCGCAAAGCCAAGCGTTCCAGATTGGCCTTGCGCGTTTTTAAGTATCCTTCAATATCGATTTGAATGCGTAGCCTCTGTTCCCTTCGATGATTGACAATTTTATCGACCAGATACTGAATGGCTTCGAGCGTTTGACCCCGTTTGCCGATCAGAACGGCCGATTTGCCGCCAGTGATATTAAACAACAGGCGCGACTGTTTTTTTTCCAGTTGGATCTGCGCATCGTCGGTAATGATGTTGACTATCCGGTGTAGCGCTTCTTCGGCAAGCCGGGCGGCTTCTTCGTAATCCTGGGTGTCGACAGGCTCGGACTCTTTGGCGGGGCGCTTTTTTCCAAAGGTTTTCTGTAAAATGGCATTTTTAAGTTTGGTAAGCTCCAAGGCTTCTTCTTCTTCGGTTTCCTCATCAACCTTTGTGTCCGGCGGATAAACACGTATTTTTGCCTTTTTGGCGCCTACCAATCCAAAAATCCCGGTGGATCCGTAGGAAATAACATCATATTTTAATTCATTTGTATCTATTTTGAGTCTACGACTCGCTTTTTCGACCGCTTTATCAAGGTTTTTGGCTTCGATTTCGATTTCAGCCGGCATATAATTCACCTCCATTTTAAGACATTTTTTTGGAAATGTAATACTGTTGTCCCATGCTAACAATGTTACTCACAAACCAATAGAGTACCAGTCCCGATGAAAAATTAATAAAAATGAAGGTAAATATCAGCGGCATAAACATCATCATTTTGGCTTGTGTTGGATCGCCGGCCGGCGGTTGCATCTTTTGTTGCAGGAACATGGAAGCACCCATCAGTATTGTGAGGACCGGGATACCATATGGTGGTTGCATAAACGGAATAGCAAAATCAAAATTAAGCAATCGATCGGGGGCGGATAGGTCGTTGATCCAACCAAAAAAGGGCGCATGTCGCAATTCAATCGCCTCGTACAGCATGCGATACAGTGCAAAAAAGATTGGAATCTGGGCCACCATAGGCAAACACCCCCCCATAGGATTGATCTTATAGGTCCGATACAAACCCATGAGTTCTTCGTTCATTTTTTTCTTATCATCTTTATATTTTTCTCTAATCTCGGCCATGAGCGGTTGCAGCTTTTTCATTTCATTCATCGATTTGGCGCTTTTTGATCCGAGGGGCCACAGCAGCAGTTTGATAATCAGTGTCAGGATGATTATCGCAATGCCGTAATTGGGGATCAGCCGATAAAGATAATTCATCAGGTACAAACAAGGCTTGGCAATGATATCGAACCAGCCGAAATAAATTGCCTCGGCGAGTTGGTTGTCATACCGGTTCAAAATACTAAGAGATTTGGGTCCAAAGTAGAGTTGAAAATCATATGATTGCTGGCGACCGGCCGGAATTGCGCCGGTGGATTGCACGTACTGCGTTTCATAATAACTGTCATTGCGAACGAACATTTTCATCTGGGCGTCTTGGATTTTTGCCGGAACAACGCTTGATAAAAAATAGCGGTCATTGTTGGTGATCCAGCCGATTTTCCCGGCATAGGTGTTTTTCTCTTCCAAGTCCCCGATATCGACTTGCTGCAACCGGCCGTCGATCAATCCACTTGGCCCGATAAAGGCATATCCCTGGTTATTTTCTTCTTGAAGCGGGTTTAACAATGAGACGGTAAGACTGTCCTTGAGCGGCAGTTCGGATGTGTTTTGAATGTTGATGGTATAGCCGATGAGATAGTTTCTGGGGTTAAATCGAAATTTTTTCGTAATCCGCACCCCATTGGACGCCACCCAGGAAAATCCTATATCCACTTCGCCGGTGTCAGCGACAATTGTATCGCCGGGTGAGTCAGTGACATACAGCGCATTTTTTAATTCAGGCAGCGATCCGTCCGCCAAGCTGGTTAATAGAGTTCCTTGCGTGAGGGAGGAATCGATCAGTTGTTTAGGACTTGCATTCTGCCCAACACTTTCCCGGTAATTTTTCAAAACAAAGCTCTCCAAACGAGCCCCCTGCTCGGAAACATGAGCAATATAAAGGGGTGTTTCTATTTTAACCGTTCGGGCCTTGCGGACGGATGTTTCCTTGGTTGGCGTCGTCGCCTCTTCGACCGGCGCCGGCTCAATCACCTTTAATTCGGCGGTTTGATCGGATTGCGGTTTCTCCTCAGCTAGCTGGGCGGCTTCTCTTTGTTGTTGAGCACGGCGAATGGCTTCTTCATCGCGGGTCAAAACCTGCCAAATAATTAAAATGGCGGCTGAAACCACGATTGCAATAACCATACGAACTTGTTCATTCATAATTGCTTCGACTCCTAAGCTAAATTTGGTGCAGGGCAGGCGGCTAACGAATATTACACAAACACGAGTTGTTCAGCTCAATGGATGAATTAGGGGGTGTTTTTTTTGAAGGTATATTTAGGGACAATTTAAAACGCGTTTTGCCTATCAGGGCAAAGCGGATTATCATACAGCAAACGCTATCATCGGTTTTCGTTCTCGATATCACCTTGGATCGTCGTTGAACCGAATCTTTCAAGGAACCGGATCATAACCGCCCCGATGAAAGGGATGACAACGTAACAATCTTTTTATACTTAGCAATAGCCCGCGAAAAACGCCATGTTTGGCAATTGCCTGGTAGGCATAGTCAGAGCAGGTCGGATAATAACGACAAGTCGGTCCGAGAAGCGGTGACAACACAATCTGGTAGCCTCTAACAAGGATAAGGGATAGGTTTTTAATGGTTGTCAGCATGTCTTGAGATTCGATCCGCTATATTTTGTAAGGCCGCCCGAAGTTCGATGGCATTGCTTTGGGCACTCGACATTTTGGCTATGATATTGATTTGCCAAGAGCCTTGCAAATGTTCACGGTTTAAACGAAAAAATTCGCGAATATGGCGTTTTATCCGGTTTCGGGTTACTGCATTGCCCACTCTTTTTGTCACGGTTATGCCCAAACGTGAAGGTCTGTTGTCAGCTGATTGAAAAACCGCGATGAAAAATCTGTTTTCCGTGCGCCGTCCACTTTGCGCTAAATTCAGGTATTCGCTACGCTTCAAAAGTCTGTCCGTCTTTTTGAAATACCTCCTCAAATTGGATTACCCTAAAACATCGTTCCGAAATGCGGCTGTCTATAATTGAAAGTATTATACGTTCCCACTGCCGGCTATCCTATTAATTTATTTGCGAATCATGAGGATAGGCTGAAAACGTTAAACCGCTCATGGTGCGTGTTCGATTAAATTTCTATGGGAACGATGAAAAACCTGTTTAACATTCTCGTCCGATCAAAATAACCCTAAACGGCCAACCGTTTGCGACCTTTGGCGCGTCTTCGGTTAATGATCCGGCGGCCTTGTTTGGTGGACATGCGCTTTAAAAAACCGTGGTTGCGGGCACGTTTGGTGCGACTAGGTTGAAATGTTCTTTTCATGTCATTTTCCTCTTTTTACCTGATGTATGATTGATCCCCTTGTTGGGGCTTCGCTTGAACAAACAGAAAGTTTAACCCGAAAAATTAATCACAGGACAATATTGATGTCAATATTATTATTTTAAAGCGGAATCGAGAATCTCAAATATATCAAATTGTTCAAGATGATAGCGTGAACTCGGATAAATATTGATGCGGCTGTTGATCTTTTTTTCCAAAAAAACCAAAATTTGGTTTTCCTCGCCGTGCAACATTTCGGCGATATCCGGATTGACATGCAATGTAATGCGTTTGTCGACCATATCGGTGGCTTCACGCAAGACCTCGCGATAAATATTATGACAGATGGTCTGCTTGGAGGTGAGAAATCCCTCGCCGTCACAATATAAACAGGGTTCACTTAATGTTCGGCGCAAGGATTTGCGGACCCGCTTGCGCGTCATTTCAATTAAACCCATTTCAGAAAAATTGGCTACGTGTGTTTTGCTTTTATCCTTTTTTAACGCATCGATCAGTGCCTGGTGAACTTTCTTCTGATTGGTGTTTTTTGTCATGTCAATAAAATCGATAACAATAATTCCGCTGATATCCCTCAATCTAATCTGGTAGGCGATTTCCTTCACCGCTTCCAGATTGGTTTTTAATATGGTCTCCTCCAGATTGTGTTTACCCACATAACGGCCGGTGTTGACATCAACGGAGGTTAAGGCCTCTGTCTGTTCGATAATGATGTAACCGCCTGATTTTAGCCACACTTTCTTTTTGAGAGCCCGTGAAATATCCCCCTCGAGGTTGAACGCGTCGAAAATCGGTTCAGTACCATCATACAGTTTGACCGAGTCTTTTAGCTTGGGCATGAATCCGTCCAAAAATGTCAAAATTGCATTATATCCTTCCTCGGAATCGATGATCAGGGCATCGGCTTCATCGATCAACAGGTCACGTACCGATCTTAAACTCAAATTCAGTTCACGCTGAATTAGTGTAAGCGGCGGCATGGAAACAAATTTTTGCTGAATCTTGGTCCACAGATTGGCTAAAAATTCCATTTCGGAAATCAGTTTGCTGTCACTGACGCCTTCACTAGCCGTTCGAACGATATACCCCATATCGTCCTTGCGCAACTTTTCAACAAGCGTTTTCAACCGTTCACGTTCAACCTCATTTTCAATTCGACGTGAAACACCGATATGGCTTGATGTGGGCATTTGGACTAGAAACCGTCCCGGCAGGGAAATATGGCAGGTGACTCGCGGCCCTTTGGTACCAATGGGGGGTTTGGTGACCTGAATCATGATTTCCTGACCTTCAGATAACAACTCTTCAATCGGAAGAAAATTCGGTTGCGTTGAAGCCTTGTCTTTCCTTTCAGTTTCTTCGTCCTCACTTTCCTCTTTGATGGTTTCCCTTGCCAGCATGGGAGTCTGCTGAAAATCGGCCAACACATCGCCAACATAAATAAATGCGGCCTGCTTAAGACCAATATCGACAAAAGCGGCCTGCATACCGGGCAGTACCCGCTGGACTTTACCTTTATATATATTTCCGGCAATCCCGGTATCATTGGTGCGTTCGATGAACAATTCGACGATGTTGCCGTCCTCCAGCAGGGCCACGCGCGTTTCGAGATCGGTAACATTCATGATAAGTTTTCTAAACATGGAATGAATTCCTTAAAATCACTTTTACTTGCAATTAGGAGTCTGTCGCCGCATGGGCTTTTTTAACGATGCGGGTCTGCTGGATCGTTTCCTGATCCAATTCGAAAACATGCGTCAGTACATCCGTCGGTCGAATCGAACGGCCCGGCTCCCGGCACAACACAATGGTTAACTCATTGGTATTGATCCGCTTTAAGCAAACAATCAGCGTTTTGATATCAATTCGTTTGGTTTTCCCTTTGTGTGATCGTTTGGCAATTACAAACTCGGATCGATCATTGAACTGCTTAATTGCAGCCGACGAAAAAACATCCTTGGCCGACGTAATCGAATACGTGGTTAACAAGGCTTTTTCGAATCCCAATTTCTGCGGCCAAAACTGCGCATCGATGATTTTTAATCCTTCGGGAAGCTGTGCATCCAATGCTTTGACAGTTGAATCCGGTCTGACATGGGCCGGGACGGTCAAGTAAACCGCTTCCTGCTCGCTTTCTACACCGATCGGCAAAGGATCGTCAAACACCACTTTCGGTTTCGGATGAAAGCCCTGCGAATAAATCAATTCGATACGAGCCCGTTTCAAAGCGCGCATGAAAATATTGACCAATTCCAGATGACCAAAAAACCGCGCCGGACCGGTTTTCGAAAATAAAACGCGAATCCTTTTTGAAATAATTTGACTGGTAGGAATGATTTTTGATTTTAGCGGTTCAGCGGACGACTTTCCAGCCAACCGGGGTGCAATCCTTTCAAAATCACACACGCCGCAAGCAGCGCATTCGCCTTGGCGACAGTCGGCTGTCAGGATTCCCTGCATTGCTTCATCCCACTGTTGTTGCAAAAAAGTTTTGCTAATCCGCGTATCGATATGATCCCAAGGCAATGGTTCGTCCTTTTCCCAGGAACGCGAAGTGACCGCTTCAATATCGACACCGGTTTCTTGCAGCGCTTTTTGCCATAAATCAAAGCGAAACTGATCACTCCACCCATCAAAGCGACATCCTTTTTGATAAGCGCTTTCGATTGTAGCCGCCAATCGGCGATCACCGCGTGCGAACAGGCCCTCCAAAATACTTGTATCCGGATGCTGCCATTTGAATTGTACACCGGGTAGGGCATTTAATTTACGTTTCAACTCATCAATAACAGTATGGGATTCTTCCAGGGTAAGCTGCGAAGCCCATTGGAAGGGGGTATGAGGTTTCGGAATAAATGTGGCAACGCTCACATTGATCTTTAAACGCCGGCCATTGGTTGTTTTCAAGCGCCGTAGTTTGTCCACCAGTTTTACAATGGCCAACCGATCCTCGGCGGTTTCGGTGGGCAACCCCACCATAAAATAAAGTTTTATTACTTGCCAACCCAGGTTAAAGGCACTGTGAACGGTTTCGACAATCTGTTCCTCGGTAACACATTTATTGATGACATCGCGCAGACGTTGACTTCCGGCTTCCGGCGCTATGGTGAAACCAGTTTTGCGCACTTTCTTGATCAATTCCATTAGTTCGGGTTTCAAACTGCCGGCCCTAAACGAAGGAAGTGAAACCGCCGTGGGTTCTTTTTCAAAACGCAGCATCAAAATTTGCAACAGACTATCGATGCAACTGTAATCACCGGTACTCAACGACAGTAAGGAAATATCAGCATAACCGGTATTTTTTAATGATTGTTCGGTCAACGCCATCAAATCATCCATACGCCGTTCGCGCACCGGCCGATAAATCATCCCTGCCTGGCAATAGCGACAGCCCCGTGTACACCCTCTGCCGATTTCAAGTCGCAAACGATCATGGATCGGTTTGCCGTAGGGCACAATTGGTGTGTCGGGAAAATTAGCTTTATTCAAATCCGAACAGACTGCGCGCACAACCCGACCGTCAGATTTTCCAGACACATTCGATTTCAGGGTAAGACGCTGTTTACCGTTTGAATCAATTCTATCCTCATAAAAGGAAGGTAGGTAGATGCCCTCGATATCACTGATCGCTGTTAACAGATCTTTTTTACGGTTGATCCCATCTCTTTTTAAGGCTAGCCACTTGTCCATCAATTTCGGCATGACCACTTCGCCATCACCGATAACGATGGCATCGAAGAAAACGGCCACCGGCTCAGGATTGCAGGTACAAGGACCACCGGCAATGATCAACGGGTCGGTATCACTTCGTTCGGCTGCCCGGAACGGCACACCGGCCAAATCGAGCATATACAACACGTTGGTATAATTGAGTTCGTAAAGCAAACTAAAGCCGATCAAATCGAATTCTTTGAGGGGCCTATGGTTTTCCAAACTTGTCAGTGGCAATTTGTGCTTCTGCAACTGCCCGGCCATGTCAACTGCCGGCGCATAAACACGTTCCGCAGCAATCTCGGGATGTTGATTGAGTAAATGATAAAGAATTTGCAGCCCGAAATGTGATGTTCCAATCTCGTACATATCCGGGAAAGCCAATGCCACGGATAAGTTGACCTTATCCGGGTCTTTACGGATCGTGTTGATTTCACCGCCAAGGTAGCGACTGGGTTGCTGCAGAAACGGTAATATATTTTGAATACTGTGAGAGGTCATGTTATGGATCTTTACCTTGTCACGCTTTTTAATTAACAATGCGCCGCTTTATTTTACTTAGGGGCACGGAAAAATTAAAATATCCCAAATTACGAAAAAAAGCTGAGCCCCACCCAGGATCTCAGCTTTTAAATTTGGGTTCAAATTGTTGTACCACTTACTTGTAAACCCCTTACTGACAATTGCTATATATCAAGCATACTCACCTCAAGCGCATTATTCTGGATAAAATCGCGGCGCGGTTCAACCTCATCGCCCATGAGGATTGTGAAAATTTCATCGGTATCCACGTCGTCCTGTACCTTGACCTGCAACAGGTTTCGTTTTTCCGGATCCATGGTGGTTTTCCAGAGTTGTTCCGGATTCATTTCACCCAACCCTTTGTAGCGCTGCACGTTTACACCTTTTTTGCCTTCTTCAAATAAATAATCGAGTAAATCGGCTTTGTTATCAAAACTGACAGAAGAGGTTTCCTTATTCTTCTCTTCGGTTGATGCAACCGTAAAGGGCGGCTGATCAAATTGCTTAAAACGGTTAAATAAATTCAAACAATTTTGATAATTTTTAGAGTAGATCAATCCCCGGCCGATTTTTAAGGCTTGTGTTTCAGATCCGGCTTGATTTAAAAAAATATCCTCGGATTGTTCAGTCAACCTCGGATTAACCATCATTTCAAAAATTTGACGACTTTCATTCCAAGCCACTTCATCAACTTGAAAGTTTTTAGATTTTAACGCGTTACGAAGTTCGGTCATCCGTTGCTGATTTTCGAGAAAGTGTTTGTTTTCAACTCCGGATCGAATTAAATGCTCCACCAACTCCGGATTAATTCCACGACGCTGCATCTTTGTCAGGGAGTCAAAATATTCGTATAAATTTCCCATAAAAATGTATAAATCATGATCCTTCACAATTTGACCAGTATCGCCGATTTGAATGGTTTTGGTGGCGCTCACCCGCTTGAGAATGTAGTCATTGTAGTCACTTTCATCTTTTAGATATATTTCATTTCGCCCTTTGCCTACTTTCAATAACGGCGGTTGAGCGATGTAAAGAAAACCCTTGTCGACCAGTTCAGGCATCTGACGGTAGAAAAAAGTTAGCAAAAGGGTGCGAATATGTGAGCCATCAACATCCGCATCCGTCATGATAATCACTTTATGATAGCGGACTTTTTCAATATTGTACTCTTCACTGCCAACCCCGGTACCCAGGGCGGTAATTATATTTTTTATTTCTTCGCTTTTAAGAATCTTGTCAAAACGGGCTTTCTCAACATTCAGGATTTTACCTTTGAGCGGTAATATGGCCTGGAATTTTCGGTCGCGGCCCTGTTTGGCGCTACCGCCGGCCGAATCACCCTCAACAATGAAAATTTCGCGTTGGGCCGGATCGGAAATCTGACATTCAGCCAATTTGCCCGGTAACGTCGCATCAATCATGGATCCTTTTTTGCGGGCCAGATCCCGGGCCCGGCGAGCGGCATCACGCGCCCGGGCCGCTTCCACCGCTTTAGCTATCACCTTACGGGCCACGGCCGGATTTTCTTCTAAATAAATGCCGAGCTTTTCATTGACCAATGACTCGACCAATCCCTTTACCTCACTGTTACCCAGCTTGGTCTTGGTTTGACCTTCAAACTGCGGATGCATGATCCGCACGCTGATCACTGCGGTCAGGCCCTCGCGAATATCATCGCCTCCTATTTTAACCTGCATGTTTTTAGGCAAATTACCATTGGTGGCGTATTGATTGATTGTACGGGTTAGGGCCGCCTTGAAACCGATTAAATGGAATCCCCCCTCAATCGTATTGATGTTGTTGGCAAAAGAATATATTTTCTCGCTGAAGGTATCATTGTATTGGATGGCAACTTCGATTTGCACATCATTTTTGGTCCCTTCAATAAAAAGCGGTTTATGCAAGGCGGTATGCCTCTTGTTCATATATTCCACGAACTCCTGGATTCCACCTTCGTATAAGAACTCGGCTTGCTCATCCGAACGTTCATCTTCCAGCATAATTTTGACCCCTTTGTTCAAAAAGGCCAATTCACGCAAACGACGCTTAAGAATTTCATATTCGAACTCGTCGGTTCGCATAATTTCAGTATCCGGTTTGAAATGGACCTCAGTGCCGCGTTCTTTCGTATCGCCAATAATCTCCAACTCACAGGTTTTGATTCCTTTGGAATACCGTTGCTGATGGATTTTACCGCCACTGTAAATTTTTACTTCCAGAGATATGGACAACGCATTGACTACGGAAATACCTACCCCATGCAGACCACCGGAAACTTTATACGAATCGTTATCAAACTTACCACCGGCGTGTAGTTTGGTCATAACCACTTCAAGGGCCGGCACCCCCTCGGTTTTGTGCATCCCCACCGGAATACCACGACCGTTATCTCGTACGGTAATACTATTGTCCGTATGAATGACAACTCTAATCGTATCGCAAAAACCGGCCATGGCCTCATCGATACTGTTGTCTACAACTTCGTAAACCAGATGATGCAACCCCTGACTATCGATATTGCCGATATACATGGAGGGACGCTTGCGTACCGGTTCAAGACCTTCTAAAACCTGAATACTACCTTCGTCATAATTATTTGTATTTTCCATATGTTGCCGTACTATTACTTTCTATGGGAATTGGAACCTACGGTGAAAAAACACTGGGATCGCGGATTAAATATACATCGGCATAATAACACTTATAAACATGTTATCGTCCCGGCCTTTAATGATGCAAGGCCGTTTGGCATTTTCAATGTACAGGATAACCGAATCACTGTCGATGACCCCTAGTGATTCAATGAAAAATTTTGGATTGAATGCAGCCTCAATAGTATCGCCCTCAAATTCGATTTCCATTTCCTCTTTGGATTCACCAATTTCCGGATTGGTGGCGGTAATTTTCAGATTGTTTGCAGAAAACTCGAACAGAGCGCCTTTGTAATCCTCGGAAGATAAAATGCTCATCCGTTTAAGCATGGCTGTAAATAAATCGTGATCCATGTCTATTTCATGGGCGGATTCATTAATTGTTATAATTTCATTGTATTCTGGAAATTCACCTTCCAACAGAAGAATAACAATTGTTTCCGATTCTTTTTTGACAATAAAGTGATTCTGCTGAAAACCGATTTTAACCCGGCCTTCATAGTCAAGAAATTTACTGACTTCGTGCAGCCCTTTTTTGGGAATGATCATCCCGGATTCAATGGTTGCGTCATCGGCGCCATCCAGAATGCAATCAGCGGTGGATAGGCGGCTGCCGTCGGTTGATACCAAACGTATCAAGTTTTTATCTCCATCACTGATATTTTCGAATAACACGCCTTTTATATGTGCCCGCCTATCATCCGAAGCACCTGTTATCATTATTGTTTTTTCAATCATCTGTTTAAGCATGCCGGAATCGACGTCAAACAGCGTGAGGTCTTCCAGGTGCGGGGTTTCGGGAAAATCATCCGGATTCATGCTAACCAAATGATACTGAATTTTTGCATTTCCGATTTCGATCCAGCGATTTTCAATTTCGGCAATACTAATTTCATCATGTGGATAATTTTTTAAGATCTCAAAGAGCTTTCTCGAATTGATGGCAATGGTACCCTCGGTCTCAACCGTGGCCGGGTAGCCGCCCTCAAAACCGGATTCCAGATCGGTAGCCCTGATATCGATGATTGAACCGGCCGCGTTTATCAGCACATTTTCGGTGATCGCAAGGTTACTTTTACGTCCGGTGAGCCCCTGAACTTTGGCAAGGACATCCACAATAGCGCCTTTCTGGATCTTAAATTTCATGGTCCATTTCCTTTTAATCCTAACTTATTAAAATTATTATTATATTTTAAATCGGCCAGAATCACATTATTTAATAATATTAAGCAGTTATTTATATAAAATGATGAATTTAATAGCAACGATTAATTCGATGAAACACAAGAAGGGATTGGATAACGAAACTAAGGCTGGTTAGTGTCTTTTTATTATTTGATTGAATGAATCCAGTTCTTTATTTTAGGAACGATTGTCTGAGGCCATTGGTTATCCAGGCGGATTTTTATAAAAACCTGGTACAATTTATCCAACAGGGTAATGACTTTTTCATACAAATAAACTTTCTCAAGAACGGCACCCTCGATGTCTTCTTTACTTTCAACATTGCCGCTTTCCGGCGGTTTCAACCCCGAAATATTGAGACTTTCCCCTTTAACGGTAAAACGCCATAAATGGTCGCCGGATTTATATTCCATATTCAGTTCGGTAACAACAGCGCCTTTGCGCAACGCCAAGCGACCTTCTTCCAAACCGGCGTCGTCGCCTTTAATGGTTATATTTTCAACCTTGTCATGCGCAATGTTTTCCAACACAATGCGGTTGCCGACCTGCAAATTAAGTAATTCAGGGTCGAGTTTTCGCAACCGGGACGGTTCAGTTTCGATTATAAACCACAACCAAGTCAAGAATTCGTGACCAACAAATTTATATCGGTTGTAAGCGACGGACACATCAAGCATGATAAATCTTCCTTATTCGCGAAATGAGGTCGGTGTGAGCTGGTTCAAGGCGTTTTTTTCAGCAGAGGTCAACTCGGCTGCCAACTCGGCACAGGTATACGGAAAAAGCCTGATCAAGTTGATTTTGAAAGTTTTGGAAAACAGTGTTTCCAATTCCTCGTTGGCAGTTTTCAAGTTTGTGAAAAACCAAAGGCTGGACGCTTCGTAGTGCCAGATGATGTCGTAAATATTCGGCGTTGCCGGCACCTTCAGGCAAAGTTTATTTATGATCGCTTCTTTTATCAGTTTTTTTTCGTTGCGCGACAAATGATCGCGTTTGGTTTCGGCAATGCGGCGGGCTACTTCAAGGGTTTGATATTTTTTTACAATCTGCGCCGGAATCGCTTTTTTGTCCACCCGCAGTGAAAAAAGCATCAAGGTGCCGAAAACAAAGGTCGAACCTTCGAAATCGGGTTTAAAGGGATTTTCAAACGATGTCCAACCCACCGCTTTATCCGCGACGTTATCGTCAATATCGGTAATTGTATGTTTCTTAAGTCCCGTAGCAACTGTTTCCAGAATCGGTTCCTTGATTTTACCGTCGACCGTGTAGCGTGTAATTGAAACTGTGGAAGATAGCAAACCCATTGTGTATTTCCTTTTGAGTGCTTAAAATCGGTCGTTTATAGCTCTTTTAATTTAAGGAGACAAGAGGATAATCAAGTCACGTTTAGAACTTTGAGAGGGTATTTGTATATGTATTTTTTTAATTTAATATAATAAAAGATCATCATATTCGTGTTTGTCTATAATTCTAATAACTCTTTAACTATTTGAAATAAATGGTTTTAATTACTCTGATAAATATGAATAAACGCGAAACAAAACGTTTTTAAGATCCTGATTTTGGACCAACAAGATATAGCTGTTCATAACCTGACAGAAATTGACAATTTGTTAGGGGTTTATTAACCCATTTATTTACAAGCTCGGGCCTTACCGGGAACCAAAATCTACTATTTCCGGATGGGCACGCGCTAACTTTCGTTGGTTTTCAGCACCTAACACCGGTTACTCCAATTTGACAAAAAGGTCGATAAAATGAAATTTATTGCCGATCTGCACGTACACTCCCATTTTTCCCGTGCCACAGCCAGAAACCTGGATCTTGAAAACTTATACGTGGCCGCTCAATACAAGGGCCTTGGTGTTGTAGGGACCGGTGACTTTACACATCCGGAGTGGTTCGCCGAACTATCGGAAAAACTCGAGCCGGCAAAAGACGGACTTTATCGATTGAAGGACGATTTTGCCGGCCCATTGATTAAACAGGTCCCCCCGACTTGCCGTGGTTCGGTTCGTTTTATCCTGCAAACCGAAATCAGCAATATCTACAAAAAAGACGGTAAGACCCGAAAAAACCATAACCTGGTGTTTCTCCCTGATCTGGCGTCTGCTGCGGTGTTCAATCGCAAACTGGACGCCATCGGCAACATTCATTCCGATGGCCGTCCGATTTTGGGTCTGGATGCCCGCAACCTGCTTGAAATTTTACTGGAAACCGATGATCAAGGCATTTTGATCCCGGCGCATATCTGGACCCCTTGGTTTTCCGTACTCGGCTCCAAAAGCGGTTTTGATAGTGTGGCGGCCTGTTTCGAGGATTTAACCGAACATATTTTTGCCGTGGAAACCGGATTGTCGTCCGATCCGGCCATGAATTGGCGTGTCTCCGGTTTGGATGCCTTCACACTGGTTTCCAATTCTGATGCCCATTCACCCATGAAGCTGGCTCGCGAAGCCAATTGTTTCAACACTGATCGGTCTTATATGGGGATTTATAATGCCTTGAAATCGAACGATGGGGAAACATTTCAGGGAACCCTGGAATTTCATCCCGAGGAGGGCAAATATCATTTTGACGGACACCGTAAGTGCAACCAGCGTCTGTCGCCGTCTGAAAGCTTACAATTGAACAATATCTGTCCGGTTTGTCAAAAACCGTTGACTTTGGGTGTTTTGCATCGGGTTGAGGAATTGGCCGACCGTGACGAAGGCACTAAACCCGGTAGTCGTCCTTCCTATCGGACATTATTTCCATTAACCGATATTTTGGCGGAAATATTCAAAGTCGGTCCGAATACCAAAAAGGTGAGGCACGCGTACAATACCGCATTGGCAAGTTTGGGACCGGAACTCACTATATTGAAAACCCTTGATCCAGATACGATCGAGACGGCCGGTGTGCCGCTTTTGGCCGAAGCGATCAAACGGATGCGGTCCAACCGGGTACATTTAAAACCCGGTTATGATGGTGAATTCGGAAAACTCCATATTTTCGATACTGATGAGCGTGATCGGCTTTTGGGGCAGCAACCCCTGTTTGTGCTGCCGAAAATAAAAACAGAAGCCACACCCAAAACAAACCCTATACCTGTCGAGCGTCCGGCCAATAAGTCGCCGGTCGAAGTTTGCCAAACAACGGATGATGTAAAAATAGAACTAAACCCGGAACAGCTTGCGGCGGTGCAGCACCCATCCGGTCCCTTGCTGATAACCGCCGGCCCCGGCACCGGCAAAACCCGCACACTGACTCAGCGGATTGCTTTCCTGATTACCCGGAAGCAAATATCGCCCGAACGGATATTAGCGGTGACCTTTACCCATAAGGCCGCCCGTGAAATGCAAGAACGCCTGGCGCAGACATTGCCGGAACCCTTGCCGATGGTCACCACCTTTCATGCCTTTTGTTTGCAACTTTTAAAGCAGAATCGTCTGTCGGATCATTCGTACGGTGCGTGTCGAATCATCAATGATGAGGAACGTCTGGAGGTGGTGTCGCAAGTTCTGAACGGGGTTGCTTCCGTCGCTGTTTCGCCGGAACAGATCCTGGACGCCATCGTTGCCGCCAAACAACAACTGCAAACACCGCAGGATAGCTTGGTGTTGGATGACGCCATTGATCCCGATACTCTGCGGACATGCTATACCGGCTATCAGGCCATTTTAAACAATCATAAATTGATCGATTTTGAAGATTTGTTACTGCATGTAGTTCTGGCCCTGGAAAAAAATTCCGATCTGCAAAAGTCCTTGCAGAACCGCTACCCGTATATCTTGATCGATGAATACCAGGACTTGAACCTGGCCCAATACCGTTTGATCAAGGCTCTGACATCCTCGAAATCCGACCTGTTTGCCATCGGCGATCCCAATCAAGCCATCTATGGTTTTCGGGGCGCCGATGTTGCCTACTTCAAACAATTTATCAACGATTACCCCTCAGCCCGGCAAGTCCAATTAACACAAAATTACCGTTCCACCGAAACCATTCTGGAAGCCGCCTATCAGGTCATTCAAGCTCACAATATCAGTAGCGCGGCCACGCGTGTCCGTTCCAATATCGACGGTTTGCCGACGATAACGGTTTTGAAAAATGCCGGCGAGCGCGCCGAGGCGGTCGCCATCGGTAAAATTATCGAGCGACAGGTGGGTGGGATCGGTTTTAATTCCATCGACTTTGGCAAAACCGATAGTCGGGATGATACCCGATCACGCAGCTTCAAGGATTTTGCCGTTTTATTTCGCACCAGAGCCCAGGGCCGAATTATTGCCGAAGTATTGAACAAAGCGGGAATTCCCTGCCAACAAGTGGGTCGTCGCAATCTATTTGAGCTCAAAGGTATCAGGGAACTATTGTCGCTGTATAAATTGATTTACGATCAGGGACATTTTGCCGATTTTCAGCGAGTATGCGCAGCCTTGGCCTGGGGTGTTGGAACCAAAACCGTCCAGCAGTTCAAATCCTGGTTTTATAAACAGGACCTGCCATTGGACCAGGCCCTGCAACGGATTCAACGACTGCCCATCGCCTCTTTGAATCATCGCCGGCAGCAGCAACTTTATGATTGCACCCAAAAACTGAAATCCTTGAAGGAACACTTGGATGGTCTGCCGGTGCCTCAGAGCCTGTCTGTTTTGGTGGCGCAAACACGCCTGGAAAAACAGATTGAAGCGGATAGTCTGTTACAAAACGGCTTGCAACGATTGTTGGAGTGGGCTCAACCCTTTGACTCAAACATTACAGCCTTTTTGGATATGGCGGCGTTGCAGCGAGACCCGGATACATATAATACCCAAGCCGAACAGGTGGCCCTGATGACCATTCATGCGGTCAAGGGATTGGAGTTTCCGGTGGTATTCGTTTGTGGGTGTGAGCAGGATCTTTTACCGTATAAACGCAATGCCGATGCGCCTGTCGATTGGCAAGAAGAACGGCGGTTGTTTTATGTGGCCCTAACCCGTGCCCGGGATGAATTGTATTTGGCCTGGGCGCAAAAACGGCGTCTATATGGTCAAACGCTGCAGCAGGAAATATCACCTTTTATTGCCGACATCGATCCACGGCTGTTGAAAGAACAAAAATATGCCGCAAAATCCAAAAAACAGCCACCCAAGCAAAAGCAATTGAAATTGTTTTAAACGTTTTTTTAAATCAGCGACTGTCAGACAGCGCGTCCCAACTGCCCGCAAGCGGCCCAAACCGCCTTGCCCTTGGATTTGCGTCGTCGTACAAAAATATTTTCCGCGATCAGATAATCACAAAAACGATCTATGTCCGCCATCGACGGCTCCTGAAAATCGACGTTGGGGGTAGGATTGAAACCGATGACGTTCAGTTTATATTTCAGTGGTTTGACATAATCAGCCAATTGGGCGGCGTGCTCCGGCTGATCATTGACCCCTTTGATGAGTACATAGGCGAGAAACAGATAATTATCCCGTTTTAGCGGCACGTTTTGCAACACATCACGCAAAGGCGCCAGCCCGATGGACCGGTTGATTGGCATGAGTTGAGAGCGCAATGCATCATTGGGAGCGTTGAGGGATACGGCCAGTTTAAGCGCCGGCCAGTTCAATTTGATTAGGTGTTCAATACCGGTTTTCAATCCCACCGTGGATATCGAGATATTCTTCTTGGCGATATCCAAGCCGCGTTGATCACTCATCACCCGGATTGCCTGGATCACCGTCTCGATATTGTCTAGCGGTTCACCCATTCCCATGAAAACCACATTACGAATCGGGCGTCCCAAAGTTGTCCGAATCAGGTAAACCTGACCAACAATTTCCGCCACGGTCAAATCACGCCTGAACCCCAACTTACCAGTTTGGCAAAACCGACAGGCCATGCGGCAGCCTACCTGGCTGGAGATACACAGGGTATTGTGATTGGCCATGGGCACGTACACCGCTTCTACTTCGTTCTGGTCGTCAAGTCGAATGACGTATTTGGTGACGCCCTCGGCGGTGACCGCATCGACAATACGGCCGCAATACCAGTCAAGGTTGGGTGCCAGACGCGCAGCAAATCGCGCCGATACCTGAAACTCGGGTATCACGTCAAGACTGGTGATCCCCTTTTGGAAAACAGTGCGATACAAGGCGGCGGCATGGTAAGCGCCTTTTTGATAAGTATTATCGAGACAAGCTGTTAGTTGATCGCAGGTCAAGCCAAAAATATTTAACATCGGTTTTCAGTTATCCCATGTGTTGATGCATAAAAATATGGCTGTCAGGATAACAGAAAACCAATGGCCGGCAAAATAAAACTATTCAAATCTGGTAACGAATAACCACGGTTTTTGGCGGTGTTGGAATATAGCGTCGTTTTCCCGGAACCAAGCAGGTACGATGCGCATATCGCGCGCAGCGTTGGATAAACGAGAGCCCGCAGGGCTAAATGAATCAATGCCGGGATCCTGCAAAGCAGCAAGACGTTGCAGCCGCAGGCGGGTCGGCGGATGACTGCGCAGCAAGCGGTCTTCGGAATTTTTAGGATAAAAAGGCCACCATTGACGTCGTAAGTGGTGTTGATTGTAGTGGTCCATGTTGCGCAAAGCACTCATCAGGGAGTTCATATCTCCCAACAATCCCGCCGCTTCAAGATCAGCGGTATACTCCCGGGTGCGTGACAGGGCCATCTGTATGCCATAGCTGATGGTCGGTGCTACAATCAGCAGCAGCACGCCCATCCAACTTAACCGGGTCTCACCGAAGATGATCAGGGGCAGACTGAACAGCACCATAAATTGTCCGAACACTGCTAACAGATGTGTCAAGCGGCCCATGATGTTGGCGAAACCCATCAGACGAACGTCTTTATTACGGATATGACTGATTTCATGCGCCAGTACCCCGGCGATTTCGTTTGTAGACAACCTTTGCAACATTACATCCGAAAAAGCGATGGCCGCTTGACGGCCTGAACCCACGGTAAACGCGTTCATTAACCGGCCTGGGTAAACAAACAGCAACGGCACCGCGTCAAGCTCGGCCCGTTGGGCAAGCAGTGCCGTTTGTGCCTGAAGCTGTGGTGCTTCCCACCGTTTCAACCGGCGGGCCCGCTGCAGTTTAAGCACCCACAGGGGCGATAGATACGGGTTGATAAAGAACAGCAAGATCGTACTGCCTACCGCCACCAGTGCTAAAAAGAGGCCGCCAATGAAAAACCCAACTCCGCCCAACAACAGCGACATCAGCACCACCAACCCCAAAGACTGAAAACCGCGAATCATTCGATTTGTGCGCAAACGAGTTAAATTCATTGGACGTACCTCTCTAAAAGCACCGTTTCGACTTATATAACCCCGGAAAAATCCGGTCCCATCCGGGATGCACCTTAGTGCACCGTAATCTGCTTGGGTTTAACCTCTTCGGCTTTGGGGATGGTGACGCGTAACACCCCGTCTTTGTATTCAGCGCCGATGGTTTCTGCATCCGTTCCTTTTGGCAGCGCAAAAGACCTTTGAAAGTTGCCATAAACCCGTTCCCGGCGAAAATAGCGGTTTTCATTAACTTCGTTGTCCGCCGAACGTTCACCTTTGATCGTCAGGATACCATCCTTGAAATCAACCGTGAGATCTTTTTTGTCCACACCCGGTAGTTCGGCTTTGACTACATAGGCGTTGTCTTCCTCGAATACGTCAACCGCTGGATTCCAACGCTCCAGCATGGCGCCTGAATCAAACCAACCGGTGGGGAAAAACGGTTCGTTGAACATACGGTCGATTTGATTGCGTAACGTCTGCATCTCGTTTAATGGATTCCATTTAACCAAATTCATGTTGTTTCCTCCTAATTAAATTGTTTTCTTACCAGGAAACTTAATATTGTTATTATTTATGTCAACATTAAACATATTACTTTTTTATTTTTTTGTAAAAAGTAATGATATATATCATCTTGTTTTTCCCCATTAGACTTTTACAGTGGGGGTGCTTATGATTTGTCAACATATAGAAAACCAGGAGGTAACGATGAAAAAACTTGGAATTGTTGTGGGTGGTTTGCTTGTCGTTTTAATCGTCGCTGTTGTTGTGATTTACACACAACTCGGCACCATTATTCGAGCCGGCGTGGAGACTATCGGTCCCCAAGCCACCGGGGCGCCGATATCCCTGTCGGATGTCGATATCAGTGTGTTTTCCGGTAAAGCCGGTCTGAATGATCTGATTTTGGGCAATCCCGAGGGATTTAAATCCGATCAGGCGTTCAAGCTGGGCCGGGTGCGCGCTCATGTGGATGTCGGTACGGTAACCCAGGAGGTGATGGTCATCAAAAGCATTCTAATCGATGGGGCCGAAATCACCTGGGAAGGCTGGAACGGCAACAACCATCGCAAAATCATGCAAAATATCCAAAGCTTTACCGGTCCCTCAGGATCCGACAAAACCGCTAGTGGCAAGACTGAGTCCGGCGGTTCAAAACAAAAGGTTGTGATCGAGGATTTTCGGTTTCAGAACAGCGCCATGCATTTTGTCCTCGCGGGACAATCAGTCGGAACCGTGAACCTGCCGGAGATTCATATGACCGACATCGGCAAAAAAAGCGGTGGTCAGGATTTAAAGGACACCCTCAAGGTATTATACGCGGGCATCATGGGGAGTTTGTCCACGGCCGTGGCATCCAATCGTTCATTGTTGAGCCAAAAGGCGCGCGACCTGCAAAAAGTGGGCACCAAACTCGTGAAGGAAGGGCAGGAAACCCTTTCAAAAAGCAAGCAAGCGCTGGAAACAGGCAATGTTTCAGGCGCCGTGGACAGCGTCAAGAAGGTCACCAAGGGTCTCGGCGGTTTACTAAAAAAGGAATAACCGGTTATCACGACCGGTGGCGCGATATCAGATCACGATATTCATCCAATCGGGGTTGTAAGTCTTCAATTGCAGCCCGCCAGAAGGCGGGGGTACTGATATCGACCCCCAATCCGCGTGCGGCGACCTCTTCGACCGAAGCGCTGCCGGTGAGTGTAAGAAAGGTTTCGTATTTGGGCAAAAATTCTCTTTTTTGTTCCCGATACATGCGCAACAGGGCCCTGGCCAACAGAAATCCAAAGGTGTAGGGAAAATTATAAAAGGTTATGTCGGTAATATAAAAGTGAAGTTTTGAAGCCCAGAACAGCGGGTCGGCGCCGTCCGCCAGCAGCGCATCACCGAAGACCTCCTGCTGGGTTTGGGTCATCAGGTCCTTGAGCCGTGAAATCGAAATTTCACGGCTGCTGCGCTCTTCATATAATTTGGTTTCAAAATTGAAGCGAGTGGTGATATCGAGCAGCATCACCGCGGCATTGCTTAAGTCGGCGTCCAGCATCAACAGCTTTTGACCGGATTCGATTTGCGGGTCCGCCAAAATCCCTTCCACCAGAAGCTGTTCGGTGAAAATGGATGCGGTTTCCGCCAGCGGCATCGGGTAATCCTGGGCCCAGGGCCGCATGTCGCGCATCAGATGTCCATGCCAGGCATGTCCGACTTCATGGGCCAGGGTCGTGATATCGCTTAAACTGCCGCCGTAGGTCATGTAAACCCGTTGCTGCCGGTTCAAAGTGGAACCGGTGCAAAATGCGCCGGGCCGCTTGCCGGGTCGCGGTTCGGATTCGATCCACCGGTTTTCCAGGATTTGTTCGAAGAACGCCGCCAAATCCGGATAAGCGCCGGTAATCGCCTGTTGCACCAGATCCACGCCCGTTTGCCAGGTATAAGTCTGAGTGTTTTGCAGTGGCAACGGTGCTTCCCGTTCGAAAAACCAGATACCGTTGCGACCGAAGAAACCGGCTTTGGCGCGCAAAATATCCCGAGCCGACTTCAATTGTTCGTGAATAGCGGTGTACATAGCCTCCAGCGTTTTGCGCTCAATGCCGGCCTGAAATAGCGCCACATCTAAAAATTGTGGGATCTTGCGGTGACGATTAAGGTTCAGGCGCGTTCCGGCAATGGCGTTAAGAGCGGCCGCGCAGACTTCCTGAACCCCGGCCCAGGCCTGGTTGCCGCCTTCAAACGCAGCCCGGCCAAGGTCCCGGTCAGCTGCCGCCATCAATGCACGCCACTGGGAGATCGGTTTGGTTTCGGTTCGGCCGTCGGGGCGTTTCAGTGTGAATTCGAGTTGACCGGCAATTTTGTCGTAAAGACGTCCCCAGGCATGTAAGCCATCCACGTTTAGATCCGCACCAAGCAGTTCTTTATCGCGGCTCATCATGAAGCGGGCTTTCTCGCGGGTACGCTGCAAGGTGTAAGCAATTGGCGCTAGTGTGTCGCGGTTGCAAAAAGCCTTGAACCGCGCTTTGTCCGGTTGCGCCAGGGCGGCGATGAGATCGACTTCGACTTTTTCCAACTCGGCGTACAGGGCTGTAATTACCGCACGCTCACGGCTATAGACGTCGCTTCGTGCGTCAGCGGCTTCCAGGCATCCAATGTAAGCCGAGAAATGGCCCAGACGCGATCCCAGGCGCTCAATCTTTAAAATCAAGGCTTCCCATTCATCCGCACTGGTCGATGTGATCGGTTTCATCACCGCGATTTCCAGGCGAGCGGCATGCACATCCCTTTCGAGCGCATCTTTGAATCGGCGCATCGTTGCATTGTCAAATTGATGGAAAAAGTCGGTCAGATCCCATTGTGTCCCTTTAACGGTTCGGCTCATGATCCTCCAGTTCGTTTAATTCGCACTGCACCGTGCGCGGGCTGGTTGGAATAAAAATATCAGATTCAAAATCGGAGTTGATGCGGTAAAGCCGCTTATATCTGTGCCCGGATCAGCAACAGGGGGCGGTCGATTTTGTGCAAAACACCGGCGGCCACACTGCCGTAGAAAACCCGTGACAATCCGGTGCGTCCATGACTGGCCATGGCGATCAGGTCTGCGTTTTCCTCCTGGGCCACCTTGATGATGGACTCGACTACCAATCCGGTTTCGCAACGTTTGCTCACGGAAATATCCTTGGCCTGCAAACGGTTTTCGATGCCGGTCAGGTACTCCAGGGTTTCGGCGTTCAGCTTTTCACCGGCCTCGATGCTTTCTTTGACCATGATCGATTTGTAACCGTCGGTAATGACTGGCGGTGAAACAACCTGCAACAAAAGCACCTCGGCGTGCGTGGTCCGGACTGCGCTGATGACGTGCGGCAAGATTTGCTCGGCTCGTTCGGAGCCGTCCAGGGGTACTAAAATTTTGTTATACATCTTGCACCTCCTTTGTTGATAAGTCCCGAATTTAACGATGATCGACTATCACGACGATTCACCAGCCGTTTGCGGGAACAATTCCTTTTGGTCTTGCTGCGCCTCTTTCAGGTGGGCATTAAACAGGCTGATCTCCTTTGTCAGACGATTCAGTTCTTCCTCATGTTCCAGTTGCCAGGCATAAAGCGTTTTATGCAACCGGTGGCCGGTGCGCGCCAGGGCTGCTTCGAGGCGGGGCCGGGCATCGGTCCAGATTTCGCGTGCGGTGGCCGGCGTGATCCCGGCTTTGTTAAATTGCCAGTCCAGGTAACGCTGCCACCAGTCACAAGGTACATCGCAACTGGTTTGGGCGCCTTCCAGATAAAAACCGATCCACTCCAATTGATACGGTGGTAAAAACAAATCACGCGCGACTTCTCTGTATATCTCCTTGCCGTCCGCGGTGTGTTGATCCAGGGCAATCCAGTAGGGGAACGCATCGACAGTGGCCTGGCAAGCATACGGAGCCACTTCGGGCACACCGTTTTTCAAGGCGAGATAGACCGCGGCTTTTATAATCGCCCGATCATGGGGCAAGCCGGCATTTTTAAAGCGATAGGCGTTGTCGATCAATCGGCCTGTGGTCACATCAGCCGGTTGTTTGAGCACCCAGCCCCAGTAATCGTCCGGGCGGCGCACCGCGTCGGCAATGATTCGGATCGATCGATCAGATGGCGAATCGCCGCTCAGCACCGACCGATCACCCTCGGCCAAGGCCAGGGCCAAGACGCCCAGACCGGTGGCGGCTTTGGTCTTTACCGCCCGGCAAACCCTGACCAGGGCGGCCGCCTTGCTGTGAAAGCGGGTGTTGAAGATCAGTTGCGCACCCAGGGGCCAACACTCTTCAAAAGTGATAACCACCGCCCGTGAACGCAACCACCCCTTGCCGGTTTTGGGTGAATGCTGCAGATAGGAAGCTGTGAGCAGCACCAGTGCTTCGTTACCGCGCCGTATAGCCTTTTGCAGCAGCGATCTGAACCGTGCATCCGGATTGCGTTTGAAAGTCGGACCCATTTTGTTCGGTTTCTTTATTATGATTTCGAGCCACTAAGCTAGTTGTAAGGTCGCTTGCGGCAAAAAGCAAATCGAAACGTGAATTTGTGCATCAGCACGTTGCGAAGAGAAAAAACGATTATTTTACAACGCGGTAATGGGTCAGGATCAAATTTGCATCCGGGCGATCAATAGCGAGCAGTTCCAGGTCGATATCCAGTGGGCCGGTGAACAGGGACAGACCCTGGCCGAAGATTTTGGGGCTGATGGTGATGATCATTTCATCGATCAGGTTGGCTTGGGCAAACAATGTGTTGATTACCGCGCCGCCGGCCAGGATTACTTCCCGGTAACCTTCACGCGACAGGGTTGCCAAGAGCTGTTGGGGGGGCGCCCCGGTAAAGACCAGATCGGCTTGATCCGATGACCGCTTGGGATTACGGGTCATCACGACGTTTTTGCGCCCGGGCAGGGGGCGACCGAATGTATCGAACGTTTTGGAGCCCATAACCACCACGCCGGCCTGTTGCGAAATCCGCTTAAAAAGCTGTTTGTCGCTTTTGCCGGTCCAGTCCGGAAAATGTTCCGGCGTCCTGCCGATTTTGCCGTCCGCAGTCAGAGCCATCACCAGGATAACTTTCATTGCCGACCTCCTTGTGTTAGAAACGGTTATGCCCTGATTCGGCGCCCTGCGTCAAGAACCGGGGTGACGTTCAGAAATAACTGCTTTTGAATGGACACGAATTAACGAGAGGAATTTCAATGAATGCGCGTCCCATTGTTGTTGTAACCGGAGCTTCCCGCGGCCTTGGTCGCGCAACGGCCGAGCAGCTCATCCAAAATGGTGCGGCCGTGGCCTTGGTCGGCCGCCGGGCCGGGCAACTAGAGCAGACCGCCGGCGAGATCGGGACGTTGGGAGGAAACGTGATATGGTTTGCCGGAGATATTGCCGACCCGGAATTTGACCGGGAAGTTCTCAAAGGAACGTTGGATTGGTTCGGTCGCCTCGACGCCCTGATCAACAACGCTGCGATCGTCACACCGCTGGGGCCGGCGGCTCGATGCTCGCCCACCGATTGGCAATATAATCAGGCGGTAAATCTGTTTGCGCCATTTTATCTGATCCGGTCGGCGCTCAAGGCCTTGTGCCGGACCCGAGGCCGGATTGTTAATGTGAGCAGCGCCGCGGCGGAATTGCCGATCGCCGGCGCCAGCGCATACTGCAGTGCCAAAGCGGCATTGGAGCATTTAACCCGCGTCGTGGCGGCTGAAAACCGGCAGGTAACGGTTCTGGCGGTCAGACCGGGTGTGGTCGATACTAGAATGCAAGCGGATTTGCGCCGCGATGCACCGAAATTCATGCCTGCCGGGCAAGCCGGATATTACGAAAAAATAAAACAGGATGGATTGTTGCTGCCGCCGGCGGTGCCGGGGCGGGTGATCGCCGACCTGGCTTTGCACGCGCCCGAGGCGCTCAGTGGCCGCGTATTCAACTATAATGATCCGCAAATAGCCGGAACCGGCGCGGCAGGTTCCGATGCGTAGCACATTTGCGCGCGAATCCGGTCGACATGTTCCTGATCATTGCCATTGAGCTGAAGGAAAATCAGCTTGGCCCGGGGGTTGTTTAAGCGCGCGGCTATTTTTTGAAAGTGGATTTCACCGGCGGATTGTTCAACTTGCAGGGCACAAAGATAAGCTTCGGTTTTACCGGGCGGCTTGTTCCGGTACTCCCGCGTTAGCTTTCTGATCCGTTCGGCCATCAAGCGCGTGATCTCGGTCAAATCGACCAGGCTGTCCTTTGACAGGGTCACCAATTTGGTTATCAGGGGTCTGTTTTGATTGATCATTTGGGCGTGCAGGGTCTCTTCATGGGCCATTTGGAGCCAGAAAGAACGGTCGGTTTCAAACAGGTGCGCAAACAACCGGTAAAGTTCGGCCACGTTCGCTTCAAGCGTGATGAGTTGATCGATTAAGGCGTTAAAATTCATTTTATAGTGTTGGTGCGATAATCAAAATCGCTGTAGAGATGATTGAAAAAGCGATCCGCGGCCTGGACCACGGATCGCTTTTGATATTGATCGACAAGTTTCTAGAAATCGCTGAAATCGTTGTCATTCATCGGGATAACCTGTTCGGGATTCAGTTCACCCTTGCCTGCGATCATTGCGGGTTGCGCAGTAGACGCAACCGCCGGGCGGCTGTGCCTGCCGGCACCACTGGCGCCATTGATCCGGAATAAGGCCATGGTCGACGCCATTTCCTCGGCGTTGGCGGCATTTTGCTGGGTAACCTTGTCCATTTCGCCAATGGCCTTGCTGACCTGTTCAATCCCTTCGGATTGTTCACGTGATGCTTCGGCGATTTCAGCCACCAGTTCACCCACCTTGGTCGAACGGGAAACCACTTCGGTAAAAGCCTCGTTGGTGCGCGAAACATAGTTCGAACCGTCCTGGACTTTTTTGATGGTGCCTTCGATCAGATTGGCAGTATCGCGCGCGGCATCCGCCGCCCGCATGGCCAGGTTGCGTACCTCGTCGGCCACAACGGCAAATCCGGCGCCGGCTTCTCCGGCCCTTGCAGCTTCCACCGCCGCGTTGAGAGCCAGTAGGTTGGTTTGAAAAGCGATTTCATCGATGGTTTTGATGATCTTGGAGGTCTCTTCACTGGCCTTGGAAATACCTTCCATGGAATCGGTGAGTTGCGTCATCGATTCACTGGCCTGTTGCATGTCTTTCTGGGACTGGCTGACGATTTTGTTGGCCTGATCCGCGTTGTTGGCGTTCTGACGGGTCATCGACGTCATTTCCTCGATGGCGCTGCTGGTTTCCTCCAGGGATGAAGCCTGCTCGGAGGCGGCCTGGGAAAGACTGTCGGAAGCCGAGGCAACCGTGCCGATAGTGTCGGACATGTTCGAGATCATTTTTTGCATGGCGCCCAACAGTTGACCGGTTTCATCCTGGCGTGTGTCGTTGATGGAGACTGTCAGGTCGTTGTCTGCGATGCGGTCGGCCACTCTTACCGCCTTTTTCATCGGTGTGGTGATGCTGCGTGCCATAAACCAGGCTAATAATGCACCGCCGACGGTCAACAGCGCCAGGATGCCGTAGGTGGTATACAGCGCCCGGTCGCGGGCCTTGACGGCCATATTGACGAAGCCGTCGGCTTTGCCCTTTGCAAATACCTCAAAATCATGCACGGCTTTGTTCATTTTTTTAACATGGTTGGCCCCCTTGCCTCTGGTGATGGCGGCGGCGGCCTCGCGTTCGCCCTTTTCCATCAGATCGATCACTTCGTCGCGGATTACCTTCCAGTCGACAAACAGTTTGCGGGTATCTTTTACCTGTTGCTGGTTGCCCAAAAAGCGTTCGGCAATGATGTCGAAATCTTTGTAGACCTTTTTTTCGTATTCGGCGACCGCTTTGGCCGCGACTTCCATCCCGGCGGTATTTTTGGCCAAGGCCACGTCTTTCATGGAGCGATGCATTCTGACGATGTTGCCTTCAATACGCAGGGTTGCCGTGCTGACGGCATAGGGGTGATGATACAGTTTCAAGGTCTGGCTTGATAACGCCTTCATGTTGCTGATGGCAACCAGGCTGATGGTCAGGGTGCCGAGAATAAGGATTGCGGAAATAAGTCCCAATCGAATACCGATTTTCAAATTACCTAATGTCATGTTTGTTTCTCCTTTGACTAAATCAAAATTGTTGACGGCCAATGTCGGATCAAGCCGCGTTTTGCATGATTTTGAGTTCAGCGGTACTTAAAACCCTGTCGATGTCGAGCAGGATTTTGACGCCTTTGTCCTTTTTAGCCATGCCTAATATGTAGTCGGTGTTGATTTGACTACCGAAGCTGGGAGCCGGCTCGATATCTTCGCTTTTGATGTTCAGCACCTCCGATACCGAATCGACCACAACGCCGATGGTGAGCTGGCTGCCGGCAGTCCTGATTTCAACAACCATGATACAGGTGCGATCGGTGTAGTCACAGCCCGGCAGACCGAAGCGCAACCGCAGATCCATGACCGGGATAACCTTGCCGCGCAGGTTGATCACCCCCTTGATAAATGGGGGCGTTTGGGGGACGGTGGTAATGGTCATCATCCCGATGATCTCCTTGACCTTCAGAATGCTGATACCGTACTCTTCCTCCAAAAGAGAAAAGGTTAAGTACTTGCCCTCGGAAGCCACCAGTGTTTCCAAAGGCTTTGTGGATTGAGCCGAGTTTTCAGCCATGCTGTGTTCCTCCTTGTGAATCAAAGTTCGAAGTGCCGTGGCGGTTGTCCAAAACCCGGCATCGAGTGATTAGCTTGCGGATGACCGCGGTTATTTCCTTAAAATCGTTGTCGACGACGGTTAAAAAGCGTGGGTACAAGTCTAAACCCAAGGCTAGCAACGACGAATCCTGGTTTGGTAGGATCAAAATAATATAGATGTTTTGCATTAGTGCGCGAAACTCGCTGAATTCTTTTAATTCCTGTATGCCGGAGATCATCAGCACGACAATTTGCGGCCTGAGCGCCGGGTGCTGAAGTTGTCGGAAAAATTGTTTCGTGGTCCGTTTGATCGATACGTCAAGATCCGACCAGGTTGCGATTTCCTGTTCCATTCTGTGTATTGCGTCGTAAGGGCCATTTAGATAAATGCTGATTTCCATTAGTTGTTTGTTCCGATAGAAGCTGGATTGATTGTGTTTTCCTACTTGTTTTTACATAGATTGTGCCAATTGGTTCTGTTTTATAAATTCAAACAATATCGATAAGTTAAAATGTCCTAAAAAATAAGGTGTCACGACATCGCAAGACAAGCGTTCACCATTAGTGGAAAATGTTCGCTAAAAGTGAATGGTCAATTCACACAGACTGAACATTGCATCACGATGTAATTCGGCTGGTGACCATTAAAAGAGAATGGGTTTAAATTGTGGATGGGCTAGTGGACCGGCATTGCCCGTGTTGCATCCTTGTAGGCGTTTTTGGCAATGCCGTGTTTTTTTAACAATGTGTACAAGCGGGTGCGTCCCAGATTTGATATTTGGCAGGCATTGGTAATTCGTCCTTCGGTGGCGGTCATCAGGCGGTGAAGGTAATTTTTTTCGGCATCCATCAGGATTGATTCACGAAATTCGCGAAATGGAGGCAGTGATGCGGTTTCCGGCACCGGGTCGTTGGAAATCGTGTCGGCCGGTTTTTGGGCAGGTATAATTTGCGTTTTTTTTTGCACACCGTTCCAAGCGTTCTTAATGCGAATATGATTGGGCAGGTGTTTGGGAAACAGGATCGGTTCATGCTTGGCATGATTGATGGCGCTTTCGATGGTGTGTCGAAGTTCACGGACATTGCCGGGCCAATCGTAGGCAGCCAAAACTTCGATAAAGTCGGGCGCAAATCCTTTGACCGGCTGGGCGTATTGAGTTGAGATGGTTTTGATAAAATGCAGGACTAAATCGCTGATGTCGTTTTTACGCTTGCGCAACGGCGGCAGTTCCAGGGTGACCGTTTTTAAGCGAAATAGCAGGTCGCTGCGAAACCGGCGTTGCTCGACCATCTGTTCCAGATCGCGATTGGTGGCGGCGACCAGGCGAAAATCACTGGTGACTTCATGATTGCCACCCACCGGCCGAAACTTTTTTTCCTGCAAGACCCTTAAGAAAGTGCTTTGCAGATCCAGCGGAAGCTCCCCGATTTCATCCAAAAACAGTGTGCCGCCGTCTGCCATGGCAATCAAACCGCTTTGAGCTTTGTCCGCACCGGTAAACGCCCCCTTGCAATGCCCGAACAAGGTACTTTCGATGAGTGATGAGGGCAAGGCCGCACAATCGACCACAACAAAATTGCGTGCGTCACGTTGGCTGTTTTTATGAATTGCGCGGGCACTAAGTTCCTTGCCGGTGCCGGTTTCCCCGGTTATGAGCACATTGGCTTCACCGCCGGCGGCCAGGGCCAGGTGCTCATAACAGGACTTCATGACCGTGCTGCCGCCCACCATGCCCTCACGGTTGAACAGCGTGGGGCCCTTGCCGTTTTTGTTCAGGTTGTTGCGATACTGCAAAACCCGTTTCAACGTCAGCTTGATATTGTTGACCGATAACGGTTTTTGCAAATAGTCCCAGGCGCCGTTTTTGATGGCCAGTTCCGCCCCCTCCGGATCGCCCATTCCGGTTATGATAATCACCTCAGGCGGATTGACGATATTGCGGATCTTTTGCAGCGCATTCAAGCCATTGCCGTCGGGCATACCCACATCGAGAATGACCACGTCGTAATTGCCCGTGGCAACGCGCGCCAGTCCCTTTTTCAGGGTCAGCGCAGAGTCGGCTTGATGATCGATGCGCGCGACGGTTTTGATGAGTACACGGCTCATCATGGGATCGTCGTCGATAACTAAAACGCGGGCCATTGTGATCTCCGAACACGATAAATAATAGTGCATTCAAGCGCAATCCATTTAGACGCGGTAACAGCAGGGGCGGGATGGACATTTTAAAAGGAGTTGCACTTAAGGTCACCATAGCCGCAATGCCTTTGGTTTGTCGGTATCGCGCATTCTGATGACCATTATATCTCTATACGGCCAAAGGCGCAGAAACCTTGAGTGATGGTCATTCCTTATCTGTGGATATTAGCGAGTGTCCATCCGGAAATAGTAGATTTTGGTTCCTGGCAAGGCCCGAGCATTTTTAAAACCGCAGGCATAGCAGGCTATGTCGAGGATTTTAAAAATGCG
>JANQIE010000010.1 GCA_028282295.1 Desulfobacterales bacterium
CCGCCGCAACATGTTTTTTTTAAATCCATAGAAATCGCGGCGAGACGCCGCTCACACAATAATGTCATGACGCCACGATCCTTAAGGAAACGGCATTGACTGTATATTGAAATTTGGAGCGCAAATCCGGTTAAAGCAGTTTGATTTGGTGGGCACGGCTCACCCGACCAATTCGGCCTGGTGCGGCGGTTAGCGGTTTTTGCGCTCCCGGTCCAGGTCCCGTTGCAGATCGCGGCGCCGGATTTGATCGCGTTTGTCGTATTTGCGTTTGCCTTTGGCCAAAGCGATACTGATTTTGGCCTTGCCGTCCTTGAAATAGAGCTTGAGGGGGATCAGGGCATAGCCTTTTTCCTTGATTTTGCCGTAAAGGCGCTTGATTTCGTGTTTGTGCAGGAGCAGTTTGCGCGGTTGCTCCGGTTCGTGATTGTCATAATAGGCGAACGGGTAGGCGCCGATGTGCATTTGATACACGAAGATTTCCCCGTTTTTTACACGTGCGTAGGCGTCCTTCAGGTTGGCCCGGCCCAGGCGCAGGGATTTGACTTCGGTGCCGGCCAGCACCAATCCGGCTTCAAATTCATCTACAATGAAATAATTGAAGCGCGCCTTTTTGTTGTCGGCGATCAGTTTTTTATGGGGTTTGCTCACTTTGCACCGTTCTTTCCAATCGGTCGGGGCGCTTAATGATGGGCAGCGACGCCGTTATGACCGTTATAGACTTTTTCTTTCAGGGTTTGGTTGTAAGTGTCATGCAGCAGTTTGTCGATTTGTTCGGAGGTGGACAGTTTCAGCAGGTCCGCGACTATTTGTTCGGCGTCGGTTGTGCTGATGGCCCGCACCATCGATTTGACTTCGGGGATGGCGTGCGGGTTCATACTCAGCTCCGACATTCCCATGCCCACTAAAATAGGTACGTGCAGGGGATCACCGGCCATTTCGCCGCACATGGTAACCATGATGCCTTTTTCCGCGGCCACATCGCAGATCCGTTTGATCATGCGCAGGATGGCCGGATGCAACGGGTTGTAAAGGTGGGCGACTTCGCGGTTGCCGCGGTCGATTGCCAGGGTGTATTGGATCAGATCGTTGGTTCCGATGCTGAAAAAATCGACTTTTTCGGCGAGCAGGTCGGCCAGGGCCACGGCTGACGGGACTTCGACCATGATGCCGATTTCTATGTCCCGGTTGTGGGCGATTCCTTCCCGTTGCAGGTCGGCGGCGGTTTCGTCCAGATAGGCTATGGCGGCGTCGACTTCCTCGATGGAAGATATCATGGGAAAGAGGATTCGCACGTTGCCGTGAACCGCCACGCGCAGGATGGCGCGCAGTTGGGTTCGAAAGACATCAGGTTTTTTGAGGCAGTAGCGTATGGCGCGCAATCCCAGGGCCGGGTTGGCTTCATCGGCCATGGAGCCGTTGGCGATGGCCTTGTCGCCGTTGATGTCCAGGGTGCGAATGGTCACGGGGCGATGGGCCAAAACGTCCACGACATCCTTGTAGCGGTCGTAGAGTTCAAATTCCGATGGGAAATCAGGACGGCTCAGGTATTGAAACTCGGTACGGTACAGGCCAATGCCGTCACCGCCATGGTCCAACACCGAGACCAGTTCCTCGGGCAGTTCGATGTTGCCCATGATATTGATTTTTACACCGTCGAGGGTTTCCGATGCCAAACGGCCCTTGCGGGTGATCCGGGCCTGGTATTCTTCCCAGCGGTTTTTTTGTTCTTCGAAGCTGAGCAGGGTTTCTTCGTCGGGGTTGATGATGACCACACCGGCGGTACCGTCAATGATAATCAGGTCGTCGTTGCGGATTTGTTGGGTTGCCTTGCCGAGCCCGAGTACGGCCGGGATGCCGAGGGTGCGGGCGATAATGCTGGTATGCGATGCCCGCCCGCCGCGGGCGGTGACAAAGCCCATGATGCGTTCAAGTTGAATCTGGCTGGTTTCGGCCGGTGAGAGGTCGTCGGCGATCAGAATTACGCGTTTGTCGATGGCGCCGATATTCACCTGTTCGGCCCCCACCAGGTTACGCATGATACGGTCCGAGACATGCACGATGTCGGCGGCTCGTTCCTTTAGATAGGCGTCGGCGATTTCCAGGAACATGCCTTTGACGTTGGCAACAATTTTTTTAAGCGCCCATTCGGCATTGATTTTTTCTTTTTCGATGGCTTCGATGGTGCGTTCATACAGCATTTTGTCTTTGAGCAACACCATGTGGGTTTCAAGGATGTAGGCGTGTTGACGCAGGTCGTCCGGGGTTTCGTCGATGATGGCGCGTAGTTCTTCAGTGGCTTGTTTGACGGCGGTTTTGAAGCGGTTGACTTCGTCTTGAACGGTGTTGGGTTGGACATAATATTGTTTGACGATGTCCACTCCTTCCTTGTCAACCAGATAGGCTTTGCCGATGCAGATGCCGGGCGAGGCGCTGATGCCGTCCAGTTGCCTTTCACTGTTACCGTCTGCGGGTGTCATACCTGTTTATTCTCCAAAACCGTTTTCGATCAGCCGGGCAATGTCATTGAGAATGGCGAAATCATCCGGGTCTTCAATCGTTAGGGTCAGTTGGGTGCCTTTGGCGCCGGCCAGGGTTAGCATATCGATAACGCTGGTGGCATCGACGGTTTCTCCATCTTTTTCGATCCAGACTTGGGCGCGCGCCGTTTGGGCGATTTTCGCGATCCGGGCGGCGGACCTTGCATGCAGACCAAGTTCATTTACGATTGTCAGATCTTTTGATAGCCTGCTCATCAGTCCTTAATATATATCGCGGTTGTGTCATCGTATGTTTTCAACTTTGCAAAGCGACTCGGTTATATCAGAGAACCGATTGTAATTCCAATCGGTTGTCGCCCCTGAAAATTGAGGGTTATTTGGGTTTAATTATGAATCTCAGATAACGGCAGGTCGCTTGTTGTGTTTGACTCCAAGCAACTTCGCAGGCTGAGCCGGACAATAAAATCGCCTGAACTCGGGTTGTGGGACTGGATGTTTCGTTGCTTTGCTTAATTTTGTCATTTTAAGTATTGTTGACAACGCCGGTGGTGCCGGCGTTCGGTTACAGTGGATTGCCAATGGGTCAATATTTTTTTTGTGCCCCTATCGTTTGTAACCAAAAATGTCAAGATGTTATTTCCGGACGGGCACGCGTTAATTGCGGCCGTAACCTATCAGGAACCGGTATGCTTGTCAATTCGGCCATTTCGCGCTATCGATTGGTTGTAAACGATTTCGAACCAGAACCGGGCACCGGCCCCTGACATGCAAGGAGATCCTGGATGGCAGCATCGATTATTATTTACGGCAAGGACACGTGACCGTTCACAACACAAGCGCGCGAAGTTTTCGCGCAACGCGGTCACACTGTAAGTTATGTTAACGTGATGGATGATCCGGACGAACTCGACCGGATGTTGGAACTTTCCGGTGGGGTGCGCAAAGTGCCGGTTATCGTCGCAGACGGTCGCGTGACGGTCGGGTTTGAGGGTAAGGCTTGAGGTGTTTGAAATGCCCGGCTGGATGCCGGGGAAAAAGCATGACCGTCAGGTTAGTGTTCATCCGCAAAAGAAATCTTTCGTGCGATATCGGTGTTGGGAGACAAGCATGGCTCCTCGGAAATAGTGGTTATTCCCCCCAATTTTCGTAGCTGTTTATTCTGCTTGACTTCCCGCACCCCTTTGTGCCAGAAATTAACACATGTGAATATCCCATTGGGGCGCAACGGTATTCCCGCCATCATGCATTCAATTTTGACAAATCGGTATTTGGCTCTCATATAATCGAAATAGGAGCATATGACGGTTTTAAAAATCTCGGATGTGACTTTGCTGTTTGGCGGACTCCATGCGCTATCCCATGTCGACATGGACATCGCACCGGGATTGATCACCTCGATCATCGGCCCCAACGGCGCCGGCAAGACCAGCCTGCTCAACTGCATTTCCGGATTCTACCATCCCACCAAAGGTGACATTCATTACGGCGAGCGCCGTTTGACCCACGCCTCACCGCACCAGGTTTCCAATTTGGGCATTGCCCGCGCGTTTCAAAATATCGAGCTTTTCAGCGGCATGACGGTTCTGGATAATCTGTTGTTGGCGCGTCACCGGAAATTGCGTTACGGCTTTTTCAGCGCCCTGGTCTACCACGGTAAAGCCTCGCGGCTCGAAGCCGAGAACCGGGGGATTGTGGAAGAGGTGATCGACTTCATGGAATTGGAACCTTATCGCAAAAGTGTGGTGGGAAATCTGGCTTACGGCGTTCAAAAACGGGTGGAGGTGGCCCGCGCCCTGACCCTGGCCCCGGATTTGTTGTTGCTGGATGAACCGATGGCCGGCATGACCATCGAGGAAAAAGAAGATATGGTGCGGTTCATCCTGGATATTCAAAAAGAGCGCGACACCACGGTGGTGTTGGTGGAGCACGACCTGGGCGTGGTCATGGATATTTCCGATCAGATTTTCGTCCTTGACTTTGGCGAGTTGATCGGGGCGGGCCGGCCGGCGCAGGTCGCCGCCAATCCCAAGGTCATCGAAGCGTATATCGGAGAAGAGTAGCCGGTTATTGAACCGGCGACTAAATATGTAAGCCTTCGTCATGCCGGACTTGATTCGGCATCCAGAATTGACGCTTGATTGCGGCGCTCGCCGGAATCACAATTTTAAAGGTATTTTATTGCCGGGTAATATGACAGCCGATGAACAATTGCTCGACTATTCGATTCCGCAACTGCTGCGCTGGCGGGTCAACAGCACCGGCGACAAGGTCGCCATGCGGGAAAAGGATTTCGGCTACTGGAAAAGTTATACTTGGCGCGAGTACTACGACTTGGTGCGCAACGCCGCGCTGGGACTTGAGAAGATCGGCCTGCGGCGGGAACAGAAGCTGGCCCTGATCGGCGACAATATTCCCGAAATGCTGGTGATGGCGATTGCCGCCCAGTCCCTGGGGGCGATTTCGGCCGGTATTTATCAATCGAGTTTGCCCGATGAGATCGAAGGGATTCTCAACTATCTCGAAGTAAATGTCGTTTTTTGTGATGATCAGGAGCAGGTTGATAAACTGGTGGAGATCCGCGACAGGATTCCGCAGGTAACCCGAGTGATCTACGAAGATCCTCGCGGCATGCGCAGCTATCAGACGGATGACTGGTTTTTGTACATCGAAGACTTGTACCGGCTGGGCGTCGAGGGGGGCGAGGCCGGCGCCGGTCATTTTGAACGCCTGGTCGACAAGGGCCAACCGGATGATGTCTGCCATTTGTGTTTGACTTCCGGAACCACCGGCCTGCCCAAGGGCGCCATGATGACCCATCGCAACTACATCAACATGGGGATTCAGATTTCCAGGATCGACCATCTGGAACCCACCGATGAATATGTTTCGTTTTTGCCGTTTGCCTGGATCGGTGAACAGATGAACTCGTTCGGGGTGGCGCTGGCTACCGGTATCACTATCAATTTTCCCGAGTCGGTGGAAACCGCCATGACCGATCTGAAAGAGATCGGCCCGCATTTCATGTTCGGCGCGCCGCGCATTTATGAGACCATCCAGTCGCAAATCTGGCTCAAGATCGACGAATCCTATAAATTAAATAAGTGGTTGTACCGGTATTTTATGAAGATCGGCGAAGAGGCGGCCCGGTATCGCATGACCGGTCAAAAAATGCCGCCGGTGCTGGCGTTCAAGGCACGGCTGGGCAACATGCTGGTGTTCCGGCCGCTGATCAATCAGATCGGCATGATGCGTCTGCGGCGCGCGTATACCGGCGGCGCGGCGTTGGGGCCGGAGCTGTTCACGTTCTATCAGGCCATCGGGGTCAACCTGAAGCAGATCTACGGCCAGACTGAAATCACCGGCATCGCTTACATGCACCGTGACGGTGATGTCCGTTCCGACACGGTGGGCAAACCGTTGCCGGAAACCGATTGCAAGATTTCCGACGAAGGTGAAATCCTGTCGCGGTCGCCGTCGGTGTGTGCCGGCTATTACAAGTTGCCCGAAAAAACCGACGAACTGCTCGACGGCGGCTGGCTTCATTCCGGCGATGCCGGTTACATCGACGAAAACGGCCATCTGGTGGTGATCGACCGCATCTCGGATGTCATGCACAACACGCAAGGCGAGATGTTCTCGCCCATGTTCCTGGAGAACAAACTCAAGTTCAGCCCCTACATCAAAGAGGCCGTCATCCTGGGTGACCGCAAGGATTTTGTGGCTGCTTTGATCAACATCGATCCGATCGTTGTGGGCAAGTGGGCCGAGGACCGGGGGATTTCGTATACGACCTTCATGGACCTGTCGCAAAAAAAAGAGATTGCCGACCTGATGCACGCGCAAGTGGCTGATTTCAACAAAACGGTCGAGAAGGATCATTTTAAAATTCATCGCTTCGGTATTTTATACAAACTGCTCGATGTCGATGACGGTGAATTGACCAAGACCGGCAAGATCCGGCGGGATTTCGTGTTCAACAAGTACAGGCAGATCATCGACGCCCTTTACGACGTGCAGCTTTGCGAAAAGAAAGTGGCGGCGCAATTCCAGTACCAAGACGGGCAGACAACCACCGTTGAGACGCGGATGAAGTTTTATACGGTTTGAGGATTTGAAACTTGAAACTTGAAACTTGAAATTGGGGGCGCGGCGTTTTGTCGTGGTCTGAATTTTAATCGCGGCAAGATGCGGCTTTGGTAGAGCAAATAAGGCTAAGGAGATTTGTAAAACGCCCTTACGTTGCGGCGAGCCGCCGGAACAAGCAATTTGCGCATTTTGTGACATTTCCTGGATTCCCGCGCAGGCGGGAATCCAGGAAATATCACAAAGAAGCCTAAGTGTTATTGTCAGGCTTTGACACGCAATTTTGCTCACATTGTTATTCATTTACCAAATTTCAAGTTTCCAGTTTCAACACTTAATTACTTCGGGGCATCTCCATGAGCTACTTCTTTCAACTTGTCGTCAGCGGCATCGTGGTCGGTTCGATTTACGCGTTAAGTGCGTTGGGCTTTGTGCTGATTTATAAATCGAGCCGTGTGCTGAATATCGCCCATGGGCAGATTATCGCCGCCGGGGCGTTTATTACTTATGCGTTTACGGTGTTTGTGGGGGTGCCGATTATCTTGTCGTTTTTTATCAGTCTGGTGCTGACGTTTTTTTTGGCTATGAGTGTGGAGCGGATTTTTCTTCGCCGGTTGATCGGTGAGCCGATTATCTCCGTGATCATGGTTACTATCGGGCTGATGTCGATCCTGGACGGTCTTATCTATTTGACCCCTTTTGGGACGGAGAATTTTTCGTTTCCCGAGTTTTTGCCGAAGACACCGATTTCGATCGGGGGTGTTTCGATCTCCTGGACGCAGTTGGTGGGGGTCATCATCACGTTTGTGCTCATCGGCGGTTTTTCCTGGTTTTTTAAAAAATCGACGGTGGGGATTTCCATGCGGGCGGTTTCCGACGATCAATTGGCGTCCATGTCGATTGGGATTTCGGTGCCCCGTGTTTTCGGGTTGGCCTGGGCCACTGCGGGGCTCAGTGCTGCCGCGGCCGGCAGCATCATCGGCAATATCACCGGATTGAATTTTGATACGCTGCACGCCTTCGGCATCATTGTGTTTCCGGTGGTGATTCTGGGAGGGCTTGATTCAATTGCCGGGGCCATTGTGGCGGGGATCATCATGGGGTTGATTCAGCAGTTCGCGGCCGGCTACCTGGACGGCAACTGGGGGCTCAACGGGACCGCGGATGTCATGCCCTACATCATTTTGTTGATTATTTTGCTGTTCAAGCCCCACGGGCTTTTTGGTATTCACGAAATTGAGCGGGTGTAAACCATGGCTGTCAATCGCTGGGTGGCAACCGGTAACTTTTTTTCTTCCTACCAGGAAGAACAGCGCATTTTTATAACTCACACGGACCGTTTGATATTTTGTGTCGCGGTTACCTTGTTGTTTATCTGGCCGTTGGTTTTTGAGCTGAGCAATAAATTCATGCTGGTGATCGACAACACCCTGATCGCCATTGTCGCTATTTACGGGCTCAATCTGGTCACCGGTTTTGCCGGCTTGATCTCCATCGGCCATGCCGCCTTTGTGGGGGTCGGGGCGTATACGGTCGCATCGTTTGCCACGGTGTTGGGGGATCGTCATCTGCTGATCACTCACGGCTGGCCGTTGATGATTGTGATCGCCGGATTTGTCGGTGCCGGGTTCGGGGCCTTTGTCGGCCTGCCGGCCCTGCGGCTGAAGCATCTTTATCTGGCCATCGCCACGTTGTCGTTTCAAATGATCTTTCAGTGGGTCATCAATTTCATGACGTTCTTTGACCAGGGGCAGACAATTCCCGTCGGCCGGGTGTTCTGGTTCACCGGCCGGATTGTGCGCCGGCAGCACTATTTGTTCTGGTACTATGTGATTCTGGTCCTGGTGGTGGTGCTCGGTTTTGCGGTGCGTAATTTACTGCGAACACGTTACGGCCGCTGTCTGGTGGCGGTCAGGGACAACGACCGGGCCGCCGACGCCATGGGCATGCATCCGGGGTTCACCAAAGTGTATGCCTTTGCCCTGGCCGGTTTTTTTGCCGGGGTGGCCGGTGCCCTGCACGCCTATCTTTATCGGGGGGTGGGGATCGAGTCGTTTACGCTGCATCAATCGATTACGTATCTGGCCATGGCCATTGTGGGCGGTTTGGGGACCGTGGTGGGCTCGTTATGTGGCCCGGCGGCGATTCAGGCGCTCGATTTGGCCGTGGAGAGTCTGGCCGAACATGCCGGCGCATTGCTGCCGGCCGCCCTGAATCTCTCGACGGCCTTGCGGCCTTTGTCGTTCGGGCTGGTGATCGTGCTGTTTTTGATGTTCGAACCGCGCGGCATTGCCAATTGGTGGCGCATCATCCGGTCGTATGTCAAGCTATGGCCGTTTCGATATTAGGTTCCTAAATGGTTGCCAAACAGACAAGTGGATTGACTATCGTCTGTAGCAATAACTTCTCATTTTACTCACAAAAAGGGAGGGGCGATGAACGCAAAACGATATTTTTCAATGACCACGATCTTTGCTGCGGCATTGAGTCTTGTTTTTTCCTGTGGCCAACAGCAAGCGCAGCAAAAGCAAATCGCACAAGCACAAAAAGAAGCCCGTGTTTATAAAATCGGTCTGTCGCTGGCCATCACCGGCCCCACATCCGATGCCGGAAATCCCTACTCGAAAGGGGTTGAAGATTACTTGCGCTTTGTCAATGAAGAAAAACTTCTGGGTGACGACAAGATCGAGTACATGATCCGTGACGATCAATACAAGACCGACGTCACCAAACGCAATTTCGAGGACTTTCTGACCGAAGGCATGGTGTTTTACCTAAACTACTCCACCGGCAGCACCCTCGGCCTGAAGAAGGATTTCGAGGAAGAGAAAATGCCGGTGGTGCCGGCGTCGTTTCATGCCGGCAATCTGGTGGACTCGAACTATATTTTCCTGCCGATCGTGTCGTACTCCAGCCAGATGATCGGCTTGTCCGATTTTCTGGTCAGCAACCACACGGGCGGTACGCCCAAGGTTGCCATGTTCATCCATCCGTCGGCGTTCGGGCGCGGCCCGGTGGAAGATACTAAAAACGCCGTGACTGCCGGTTTGAAGATGGATATTGTCGAGGTGGTCGAACACGGCAAGGACCTGGACAATACCGCCATGCTGAAACGGCTGTTGAGCAAAAAGGTCCGGTATGTGCTTTGTCATACGGTTCAGTCGCCCGTGGCGACGCTGTTAAAGGATGCCCAGCGCCTGGGGGTGATCGCGCAAAGATTTGGCGAGTCCGGCAAGTTGACTTTTCTCGGGGTGCACTACACCGGTGGGAACGACTTGATCGCGCTGGCCGGTTCCGCGGCGGAGAATTTTTACTGGAGCACGTCCTACACCCTGACCTCGGAGGCCGGTTCGGGCACCTTAGCCCAA
Organism: Desulfobacterales bacterium; assembly: GCA_028282295.1. GTDB lineage: Bacteria > Desulfobacterota > Desulfobacteria > Desulfobacterales > JANQIE01 > JANQIE01. The sequence goes on from JANQIE010000010.1 coordinate 9,950, forward strand.
CTGGCGCTGGCCAAACGGTATGGGCGGGACGACAAAGCCGCCAATTCCCATAACTACACCAACGGCGTCATGGTGGCGCAAATCGCCGTTGAGGCGATCCGGCGCGCCAAGGCCAGAGGGGTGGCAGTCAACCGCGCCAATCTGTATCAGGAGTTGCTGGGGATGAACGGATACAACGCCTTTTACCCGCTGACAACGGTCGGGCCGGTATCTTATTCCGCGACCGATAAGGAAGGGGTTGACACCCTGCAGATTTATCGTGTGCAGCAAGGTGTTTTTAAGCGCGTCGGCGCCCCCTTTGTTTCGGAATTCACGAAAAAAGTCATGTAATAACACCAAAGAACTATAATGAAGACAATTCAGGCGGCGTCGCCGTTATTGGAAGTCAACAACATTGAAGTGGTGTACAACGACATTATCCAGGTCCTGCGGGGGGTGAGTCTGAATGTGCCCGAAGGCCGGATCGTCGCCTTGCTGGGTACCAACGGCGCCGGCAAGACCACCACGTTAAGGGCGGTCAGCGGTCTTTTGAAGCCGGAAAACGGTTATATCCGCGACGGCTATATTAATTTTGATAGCCGGGATATTACCAATGTTCTGGGCACCCATGTTGTGCGCCACGGCGCGGTGATGGTGCCCGAAGGCCGCCGCGTGTTCAAGCACCTGACCGTGGATGAAAATATCCGGGTCGGCTCGATAACGCGCAAGGACGGCGCCGCCCGTGTCCGTGACGACACACAACGCATGTATGCCCTTTTCCCGCGCCTGGCTAAAATCACCAACCGTCTGGCCGGATACTGCTCGGGCGGTGAACAGCAGATGATCGCCATCGCCCGCGCCTTGATGTCCGCCCCAAAAATGCTTATGCTTGATGAGCCGTCGCTGGGATTGGCCCCGTTGCTGGTCAAAGAGATTTTCCAGAATATCATCAAGATCAACCAGGAGTTGAATACCACGATACTGGTGGTTGAGCAAAACGCCAGGATCGCGTTGGACGTGTCGGGTTATGCCTATATCATGGAAGCGGGGAAAATCGTGTTGGAAGGCGCCTCACACAAATTGCAGGACAATCCGGATGTAAAGGAGTTTTATATGGGGGTCACCCAGGGCGGAGGGCGTAAGTCCTTTAAGGAAGTGAAATCGTATAAGCGCCGGAAACGGTGGATGTAAGCTTGTGTCCATCCGTAAATAGCATCTTTTGGTCCAGGCCGGCGTTCTCACGAATTTGAAATAATGGCGTAGCCATTCATGTTTTTGCGACGTAGCCTTGCTACGCCTGCGGTTTCAAATT
>JANQIE010000145.1 GCA_028282295.1 Desulfobacterales bacterium
AACCGGCGACTAAATACGTAAGCCTTCGTCATGCCGGACTTGAGCCGGCATCCAGAATTGACGCTTGATTCCGGCGCTCGCCGGAATCACAATTTTAAAAGTATTTTATTGCCGGGTTAATACTATCGTTTTTTGCACTCCTAATTCCCAAATGCGATACCCTGGCAAGGGGTAAACTCGTTTTGACTTTTGCTTTGACTTTTGCCTATGATCGGTTATTACTTGCAGGCACAATAACAGCCATAGCCATTCGATTTTTTTAAAATCTCAACCACTTAAACGTTTTGCATTATACCACGGCAACGGGGTTCACCGGATTGAAAAAAAAGCTGATTATCATTCTGACCGTGATTCTCATAATGGCCGGCGCCGCCGTATGGCTGGCAATTGATCTGCACCGCTACGCCGCGTCACCGGCCGGCGCCCTGGGTGTCCACAAAACCGTCATTGTCCCCCCCGGCCAGGGGTTCAAAGCCACCTTGACCACACTCAACAGCCAAAACATCATCACCGACAAACGACGCTTCACCCTGTTGGCCCGCTATAAAGGCGTTGACAAAAAAATTCAAGCCGGCGAGTACGAACTGTCCGGCGCCATGACCGTCCAGAAAATCATCGATGTGCTGGTCGGCGGCAAAGTGCGGCTGTACAAATTTACCGTGCCGGAAGGCTTCAATCTGCGCCAGATCGCCCAGGTCATCGCCGACGCCGGGCTGGCCGACGCCGCCCGTTTCCACGAGGCTGCAACCGACAAAACCCTGGTGCAAGCCATGGGGCTTGCGGCCGACACCTTCGAGGGGTACCTGTTCCCGGACACCTATCACTTTCCCAAGGGCACACAAATCCGTAAAATCATCGCCACCATGCTGCAACGGTTCCAGACCGTGTTTAAACCGCAATGGCATGCGCGCGCGCAGGAGCTGAAGCTGACCCCCCATCAGGTGGTCACCATGGCCTCGATCATTGAAAAAGAGACCGGCGCCCCGGCCGAACGCCCCCTGATCGCCTCGGTCATCCACAACCGCCTGAAAAAAAGAATGCGCCTGGAAGTCGACCCCACGGTCATCTACGGCATTCCCGACTTTGACGGCAACCTCACCCGCAAACATCTGCGCACCCGGACACCTTACAACACCTATGTTATTCGCGGCCTGCCGCCCGGCCCCATCGCCAGTCCGGGCGCCAAAGCACTGGAGGCGGCCCTCTATCCGGCCAAAACCGACTTTTTATACTTTGTCTCCAAAAAAGACACTACCCATCATTTTTCCAGCAACATCCGCGATCACAACCGGGCCGTGCGCAAGTACCAGTTGCGGCGCAAACGAAATAAATAAAAAACCTGCCGGGGCCGCCGGACACCGCCCCGGCAAGAGAAATTAGCCACCCATGTCAACCAGCCGATTCACAGATGAACAGTTAGCCGGCCAACGCATCATGGCCGGATTCGAAGGCACCAGCCTCGATGATGAGGTCAAGGGGCTGATCGCCGACATCAAGGTCGGCGGTTTGATCCTGTTTGCGTACAACATCCAAACCCCTGAGCAGGTCGGCGCGCTATGCCGGTCCGCCCAGAAATTTGCCGCTGCCTGCGGTCAACCACCGCTGTTAATCGCCATCGACCAGGAGGGCGGCAGCGTGGCCCGTCTGAAAGAGCCTTTTACCCGGTTTCCCGACGCCGCGCAGATGACCACGCCGGACGCCGTGGACACCTTTACCACCACCACCGCCACAGATCTCAAATCGATCGGCATCAACATGAACATGGCCCCGGTACTGGACGTGGCCTTTGAGCCAGGCGTCAGCATCATGGCCCGGCGCGCCTACGGCACCACACCGCAAATGGTCGCCGCCCAGGGCACCCGCGTGATCCGGGGCTTGCAGCAACACACAATCATGGCCGTGGCCAAACACTTCCCCGGCATCGGCCGCACTACCCTGGACTCACATTTTGACCTGCCGGTCCTCGACTCAGTCGACCTGAACACCATGCAAACCAGCGATCTGATTCCGTTCCGGCAAGCCGTATCCGCCCATGTCGCCGGTGTCATGCTCAGCCACATCCGCTATCCGCAAATCGATCCGGACTGGCCCGCCAGCCTGTCACCCATTATCGTCAAAGACCTCTTGCGCAAGGAAATGGGCTACACCGGAGTGATCATGACCGATGACCTGGACATGGGCGCCATCGCCAAACATTACGACATGCGAACCGTCGTGCGGCAAATCATCGCAGCAGATATCGACCTGGCGCTGATCTGCCACAAGGGGCCGCACATCCCCAAAGCGTTCGACCTGCTAAAAGAAGATATTTCCAGCAACAATCGGAACGCGCACCGGCAATCCGTTGCCCGGATCATGGCGCTGAAAAACACCTACCTGAAGCCGGAGAAGTCAACATAAAGGCATTGGAGGTATTTACGATTTTGGCGATGATGCTGTTTCCGGATGGACACAAGCGCCCCTGAACTACCTGCGCGGTTGCGCGCTGGGCCAGAATCTACCGCTGTTTCGCTCGGCGGCTTTGCGATCTTCTTCTAACAACCTTTGTCTGTATTCATCTGAAATTACCTGACGTGCCGGTTCTTCCATTAAACATGATTTATGGACGTAAATGCCGATAGCCATGCAAATCATGAAAACAAACCAATAGCCGGACCTTGACATCTTCTCCCCTTTCCTGCCTTTGTCCAAACGATACACTGTGTCCATCAGGTTACCCCCAACGTTGTAAACGCCAAAGGACGTAAGAGCCCGTGTTGCCAGGGGCTCGCGGTAGGTTGACTACAGCTTCGTCCTTGGCGCCCTGGCCCTTACGTCCTCCGGCGTTTGCAACGTCGGGGGTAGTTTTAAATTCGGAACCACTGCAATCCTTGAAGCTCCTGGAATTTCGTCTATCGCAAGACCTGGAAAACTGCCGGTTTTAACGCCGTTGCGTAACCATTTCTCGATAAACCGATGACCTTTTGATGCAACCAAGATCAACGAAAGCGAAAAGATCCCTTCAGGTGGCTCGCCGTTTTCACTTATTGTGACAACCGCGCTTCTATCCGCAGCATTTATATTCTTCTTAACCCACAACCGATCATTATATTCCACGGCAATCCACAGGTGTTTTTGCGGGGGCACATTATCCAGCTTCACAAAAACATCTAATTCCCGTGCCACCGTCTGATCGGCAAGCGGTCTTTGAATTTCGCACAGCAACGGCGGCAAGGACCCCGGCATCTTCTTTTGCAGCAGGCCAAAGAGGCCGGTGATGACAGCGGCCGATATCGTAGCGAGAATCGGAGCCCACCAGCGCCAATCCATCGATTTCATCATAGCGGTTTCCCTTTCGCGCGCACTTTTAAATTTAAAGTACTACCGGCTTGTTGATTCCGAAACCGGGCAGTAATCCTTCGACGGTGAATCCGGATCGACACCGGCCATCATCAGGCCGATGCGCTCGCGGGTGGCTTCATGGCGATCGACGATCCCCATCAATCTGCCTTGACACATCACGGCGATCCGGTCGGCCAGGGCGAAGATTTCGTCCAGGTCTTCCGAAATCACCAGGGTCGCCGTGCCGCCGGTGCGTTGTCGGGCCAGTCGTGCGTGGATGTATTCAGCGGCGCCGATATCGACGCCGCGGGTAGGCTGGGCCGCGATGAGGACCTTGGGATTGCCGGACAGCTCACGGGCCAGAATCAATTTTTGAATATTACCGCCGGAAAGATTTTTGGCCGGCGTTTCCAGGGTGGGGGTTTTGACGGCATACGCGCGCACCAGTTTGCGGCAGTGCTTGAAAATCCGGCCGAAACGTAAAAACCCATTGCGACAGAACCGCTTTTCGCCATGATCCAGCAGCAGTAGATTTTCCATGATGTTGAAATCGCCGATGGCGCCGTCGCGCATCCGCTCTTCCGGCACATAGGCCAGCCCGGCCTTGCGGACCGCCTTGGGATTGCCGGGTGCCACCGGCTGCCCATCCACCCGGATTACACCGGATTTGGGCTTGCGCAGGCCGCAAACCGCCTCGGCCAGTTCGCGCTGCCCATTACCGGAAACGCCGGCCAGGCCAAGTACTTCACCGCCGCAAACCGCCAGGTTCACGTCGCAAACCGCATCCGTGCCCCGGTCGCCGGCCACCACCAGATTTTCGATTTGCAACCGGGCCTCGCACACCGTGGCCGCCGGCTTTTCCGGCGCGAGATTCACATCCCGCCCCACCATCATGCGGGCCAGTTCTTCCCGGCTGGTGTTGCACGGATCGGTCTCACCGGTCACCCGGCCGTTGCGCAGCACCGTAATGCGGTCGCTGAGGGTCAATACTTCATGCAGCTTGTGGGAGATAAAGATCAGGCTGCGCCCCTGTCGCGCCATCCGCCGGAAGGTTTCAAACAGATCGTCGACCTCCCTGGGCGTCAACACCGCCGTTGGTTCATCCAGGATCAGGATCGACGCATCGCGGTACAGCGCCTTGATGATCTCCACCCGCTGCCGCTCCCCCACGGCCAGTTGCCAGACATCGGCAAACGGATCGACCTGCAGGCCAAAGGCATCGGACAGTTCCCCGATACGGCGGGCCACATGGCGCAGGTCGGTCAGCGGCCCGCGGGTCGAACGCAACCCCAAAGCCACATTCTCGGCCACGGTAAGACTCGGCACCAACATAAAATGCTGATGGATCATGCAGATCCCGTGGGCAATGGCGTCCGACGGCGATGACAGCCTGACCGGCCTCCCGTTCAGGCGCAACTCACCGGCGTCGGGCCGGTACAGGCCGTACAGAATTTTCATCAAGGTACTCTTGCCGGCACCGTTTTCACCCAAAAGGGTATGGACCTCGCCCTTGCGCAAATCGAAATCGACATTTTCGTTGGCAATAACACCGGGAAAACGTTTGCCGATGCCGCGCATTTCAAGGACCGGAAAAACTGCCTCGACTGTCATGACCTAAACCTGACGACTTCTTGAAAACCACGAGAGGTGAATTTCAAAATTAAAATGGCAAATGAATGTCAACCCCCAATGCCAAATTTCAAATTTCCAGTTTCAAATTTCAAACCTCAAACCTAACGAAGGGGTTTTATCTTCCCTGACTTAATCGCCGCCACCGCATCCAGGCCCGCCTGTTTGACGCCGGCCGGCAACTTGTAGGCATCGTTGAACTCGATGACCAATCCGTTGTTAGCCAGGGTGATGGCATATTTCTTCCCGCCCAGCACACCGCTGTCCAGGTCGGCCAGGATCTTGCGCAAAATGACTTCCCATTTATAAACCTGACAGGCCACCACGATTTCCGGGGCCAGTTCAGTCTGATTGGCCTGGGTGCCGAACCAGGCCACCCGGCGGCTGCGGGCCGCGCCAATGGCGCCGACCACCATCTGGGCCGTGCCGGTGAGCACATCAGCCCCGGTGGCCATGTGGGCGCGGGCAGCCTCGGCGGCCAGGGCCACATCGCTGAAAGAACCGATGTAATTGACATTGGCCCGAATACCCGCCTTTTGGGCCTTGGCGCCGGCCACAAAACCGTCCACAAACAGCTTGGCGTCGCCCACCTCAATAGGACCGACCACACCGACCCCTCCCTTTTTACTCAACGCCGCCGCCATCACCCCCATGACATAACCGCCCTCATCCGAGGCCGCCTCATAGGAAGACACATTGGGCAGCCCAAACGTATCGGCCGAGGTGCCCCAGGCAAACGCCGTTTTGGGAAAATCCTTGGCAATCTCCTTCAACGAACCGCCGTACTGGGAACCATGGGCGATAACCAGATCAAACCCTTTCTGGGCATAATCCCGAATGGCCGCGGCCGCATCCTCCACGATAAAAGTGCCGTCGGTGACCGCCAACTCGATGGTCCGTTCTTTCTGAACCGCCTTGATCCCGTCGACAATACTCTGGGTAAAGGCCAGATCGTTACTGGCGCTGGGCGCCACAATGGCGATCTTCAAGGCCTTGCCCGCCCAGGCACCCGCCGGCGCCAAACAGAACGCCAGAACCAACAAAACGCCGATCATTTTATAAAAACCACTTTTACTCATACCTTGAATCCTCCTTCTAAGTTAACTCAACTGGTGGGCACGGCCCACCCTACAATCCTACCCGACACCAATAGCAGGTAGGGTGATGTCAAAGCCGCTCAATTGCCGCTGATGGGTCCATTTGACATTTATCCGGCATTTTAATTTCGATATCTGATACTGTCGCTCTTTTACTAACCGTTGCAGCGCTATTTCCGGCTTAAACCGGAAGAACCGCAATGCAACCTCATTGTCCTCTAATATAGGGCTTAGTCAACGCCGCCGGCTGCCGAAAGCGATTGGCCACCACCACCAGGGCCAACACCGTAATGACAGCCGGCGCCATGGCCGCCAGATCCGACGCACTGCGCGGAATGATGCCCAGGGTCTTGCATTGCAGGACAATCGAGGCCACCAGACCGAAGACCAGCGAACCGGCCATGACCCCGATAGGACGCCAGGCCCCGAAGTAAACCAGGGCAATGGCGATAAATCCCATGGCATTGGTCAGATTCTGTTGAAAAATGCCCAACTCGATGGCCAGGGCCGCCCCGGCCAGACCGGCCAGGCTGTTGCCGATGATCAGGGCCGAATACCGCACCCGGCCGACACTGACCCCCAGGCTGTCGGCGGCCTCGGGATTTTCGCCGATGGCGCGCACGTTCATGCCGTAGGTCGTGCGGTTGATAATAAACGTAAAAAGCGGCACCAGCAAAAATGCAACGTAGACAATCAGGCTGTGATCGAAAAACATTTCACCGATCACCGGGATATCGGACAGCACCGGAAACCGGACAATGGCAAACGGCATGATCGGCCGCGGTGTGCCCACCAGTTTTTGAAACAGCAGATCACTCATGCCCAGACCGAACAGATAGATACCGATGCCGCTGATGCCCTGTTGGGCGCGCAAATTAACCGTGATAAACGCGTAAAACAAACCGAGCAGCGCGCCCAGCAGAACCCCCACCGCCACACCGAGCAGCAGATTATTGGTCTTTAAAACCGCGTAGTAAGCCCCAAAGGCACCCAGCAACATCACCCCGTCGACCCCCAGATTCAACACCCCGCTACGCTGTCCCAATGCCTCGCCCAGAGACGCCAGTAAAAACGGCGTGGCCAGCCGAATACCCGAAGCCACCGTGGCCACCAAAATCGTCGCGGTCCAGAAATCGTTCATTCGACAACCCTTTCCAGTTGCGGATCCGCGCCCGCCGCAACCCCGGCCGCCGGTTCGTCCAACGTTTGCGCCACCTCACGGCCGCGCTGGACGCGTTGGCGAAAATACTCCGAACTGACCACGAACACCACGATCAGCCCGTTCAGGGCGATAATCAAGGCCGACGGCACTTGCAGCGCCCGCTGCAAGGCATTGGCCCCCACCAGCATACCGCCGAACAGCAGGGCCGAGGGGATCGACCAGAGCGGGTGCAAACCGGCAAACAGCGCCACCACAATTCCGTTAAAACCGGCGCTGCCGGTAAACCCGGTGCTCGACCCGTCGGTGACCATGCGGTGCGATTCACTGCCGAAAACCAGGATGGCCCCGGCCAGACCGGCCATGGCGCCGCTAAAAGCCAGGGCGGTGATGATGCTCCGTTTGACCGGGATCCCGGCATAACGGGCCGCATCGCGGCTCAACCCCACCGAGCGCAGGCGAAAGCCCAAGGCGGTGCGCCACAACAACACCCAGACCGCCACCGCCGCCAGCAGGGCAATCAAAAATCCCAGATGGACCCGCAGACCGTCCAGCAGCATGGGCAAATCCGTATTTTCCGGCAACCGCGCCGTCTGGGGAATCCGCGTGCCGCGCGCCACCTCCTCCGGGTCGATCATCGGCCCGCGCAGCATGAAATTCATGATCTGGACCGCCACAATGTTAAGCATGATCGTGCTCAGAATTTCGCTCACATTGAAATAGGCTTTCAAGGCGCCGGGGATGGCCCCCCAAACCGCTCCGCCGGCAAACCCCACCGTCAAAACCAGCGGTATGAAAACAACGGACGGCAGATCCGGCGCGGCCAGGGCGGTGACCGACGCCAGCAACGCCCCCACAACCATCTGGCCCTCGCCGCCGATATTGATCACACTCGACCTGAAGGCGATGCAGATACCGATGCCGACCAACAACAAGGGAATCGATTTGACCGCCGTATTAGCCAGGCCCTCCAGGTTGCCGAAAGCGGCGCTGAACATCGTGACATAACCGCTTAGCGGATTGGCGCCCAGGGTCCCCAGCATGACGGCGCCGAGCAACAAGGCGGACACCACCGCGCAGGCAGGAATAACGATACGGATAAGATTGGCTTTAAAATGATTCACGCGGTTCACCTCAGGACTCATCGACAAGCAAATTATGATAAAACTTTTTTTTCGCGGCCCCTGATCCGGGCCCGTTCATCGATCAATTCGGCCACAATGCTCACCGCGATCTCGGCTGGTGATTCCGCCCCGATGTTCAGCCCGATGGGACTGTGAACCCGGTCAAAATCGTCCTGGGTAAAACCGGCCGTCGACAGGGTATCGAGAATCAGTTTGCGCTTGCGCCGGCTGCCGATCATGCCGATGTAACCGGCATTGGTTTGCAGCGCCTGGGCCAGGACAACATGATCGTGGCTGTGGCCCCGGGTCAGGATGACGATGTAACTGTCCGCCCCGATGGGCAGTCCTGCCAGGGCATGGTCGAAGTCGTCCAGCACGATGAGTTCATCGGCGGTGGCAAACCGTTCGGGGTTGCAAAACTCCCGGCGGTCGTCCAGAACCACCGTACGAAAATCGATCCGCTGTGACAGTCGCGCCACCTCCTGAGCCACGTGCCCGGCGCCGAACAGGTAAAGAGTGGGCCGCCCTCTGAACGGTTCGGCAATGATGGCCTGCCCCTCGATTTCAAATCGTGTGGCGGCCCCGGCCTCAAGGGTTTCGGATTCAATACGGGCCAGAATGTCGACTTCCAGCGGCAGGGGTGCCGCTGGCGCCTGCTCCGGACCGGTCAGGACCCGTTGCACACCGGACGCCGATAGAAGCCCGACCAGCACGGCCGCCCTGCCCTGGCGCACGGCATCGAGCAGATTGCGGTAAAGTTGGATCGCATCATTTTCGGCCGGAACAAACTCCAGCAGCACATCGACCCGGCCGCCACAGATCATATCAAGACTCGATTTCACGTCGGCCGCGTTCAAATCGAATGCCAGCGTCCGCGCTTTACGGGTTTCAAAAACAGTTCGCGCCGCCTCGATGGCGTTGGCTTCCACCAGGCCACCACCGATGGTTCCGGCAATCCGCCCGTCCGCCCGCACCGCCATCTTGGCCCCGGCCGTGCGCGGCGCCGACCCCGACCGGCCAATGACGGTAGCCAGCACCAGGTCTTCGCCTTGTTCAAGAAAATTGCAGATGATTTTGATCAGAGGGAGCATTTAAATACCTTTTGTATACGTCATTTTTAGGCATCATTTCTTCAGATGAAGCTTTATACCGCGATGAATTGCATCACTTTCGTCACGTCCATCTCCTGGATGCCCGCCTGCGCGGGCATGACGTGAATGGTGCGCCTTCCCATAAAGCATCGGCGGCAGCATTCATACAACAATCGTCCCCTCTCCCGTCATTCTTGCGCAGGCGGGAGTCCAGCGGCTTAACAGATATCCTTATATAAATCCTTCCAGTGCAGATTCTTCTTTTCGATTAAATTGACTTTCCATTGCCGGCGCCATTTTTTGATTTGCTTTTCACGCCTGATGGCGTTTTCGGCATTGTCATGCATTTCATAGTAAACGAGCATTTTAACGTCATACTGGTTGGTAAAACCGTCAACCAGACCGTTTTTATGTTCCCACACCCTCTTAATCAAATCAGACGTCACACCAACATACACCGTCCCGTTCTTCTTGCTCGCAAGAATGTACACAAAAAACTGCTTCGTTTTCACTATCGCAATCACCATCTCCTGGATGCCCGCCTGCGCGGGCATGACGTGTATGGTGCGCCGTCCCATAAAGTATCGGCGGCAACATTCATACAACATTCGTCCCCCCCGTCATTCCCGCGCAGGCGGGAATCCAGGAAATGTTACCGGATCAGGCAAGGTCGACGCAATTTCAGCACAAGCCCTCCATGCCGCGACTTTATTTATCTTCATCTTCTAAAACACTTCCCACTTCACTATCGCAATCACCATCTCCTGGATG
>JANQIE010000023.1 GCA_028282295.1 Desulfobacterales bacterium
ATCCGGCAGTCGGGCCTGCACCATGGTTTTTACTGGTGACAATCGCGCATTTCTGGTGGACGAAGACGGCAACGATGCCCAGGAACTGACCACTATCAGCACCCGGGCCACTGAGTTTACCACGCCGGAAACCATGCCGGCTGAATTGCCACCCAACTCGGCGTTTACCTATTGTGCTGAATTGAGCGTTGACGGGGCCAAACGGGTTCGTTTTGAAAAACCGGTGGTCACCTGGATTGATAACTTTTTGGGTTTTGATGTCGGCACGGTAGTGCCGGTCGGTTATTTTAGTCGGGATCGCGGGGTGTGGGTGCCGTCGCAAAACGGAGTGGTAGTACGATTGCTCGATACCGACGGAAACGGTGTTGTCGATGCGCTCGATGCGAGCGGCGATAACCAGCCGGACGACCTGGATAATGACGGCGCCACCAACGATGAAATCCAGGGGTTGGATGATCCTGGTCACTTTCGTGTCAACAGCACCTACTGGCGTGCCGCAATCTCCCATTTTACCCCATGGGATTGGAACTGGCCCTATGGGCCACCGCCAGATGCCATTGCACCGAATGCCGGCGATGCATACCTGGACAGCAAATTATGCGAAGAAGAAGATTGTCTAACCGAAACCGGTTCCTTCGTTGAGGACCGTAGCCGCATATTTCATGAAGACATGCCGCTGCCGGGCACCGGTATGACGATCCATTATGCTAGCAATCGTGTCGACGGTTACAAACAATTAATATCGATCCCTGCCAGTGGGGCAAGCATACCGACCAGTCTAAAGAAGATTGTTGTCAGGTTGGAGGTGGGAGGGCGCCAATTTAAGCAAACTTTGGACGCTCAACCCAACCAAATAACCACGTTTAGCTGGGATGGCCGCGATCATCTGGGGCGCGATATTAAACATGCGATTACGGCAAATATTGATGTCGGCTTTGTATATGACGGGTTTTATTTTGAACCGGATGATTTTCTATTTGCCTTTGGTCAAGCCGGCGACACAATCTCACCGGTTAGATCGCGGCAGGAAATCATCTCATCCAAAAACAGCCGGATCGTAATTCGGCAGGGTAGCGATATAAATTCCATTGGCCGTGGCTGGAGCCTTTCCTTGCACCACTATCTCGATCCCACGGACATATCCACTTTGTACAAAGGCAACGGTTCGCGGATCGCAAACAATTCATCTTTGATAACGACAGTTGCAGGTATTGGCACCTACTATTGGCGTACATGTCCGCCGCGCAGTCCCGAGCCAGCCACAGAGTCATTTCTAAACAGCCCATTTGGGATTTTCGCCGATGCGAAAGGCAATCTTTTGATTGCCGACACAGGGCATGATCTTATCCGGCAAGTCAACGTTGATGGCATCATATCAGAAGTCGCGGGTAATTGTTCAGGATGGCCTTATGGGGGAGGGGCAGCCTACAGTGCTAAAAGTGTTGCTGTAGATTCGCATGGCAACATCTACTTTTCCAACGGTTATAATTTGATTGAAAAACTGGATGAAAACCGAAATCTAACGGTTGTCGCCGGTACAAGTCAGGCTGGTTTTGGCGGCGACAACGGTTCGGCCACCAGTGCGTATTTGCAGTGGCCTCAAGGAATCACAGTTGACGCCGACGGTAATCTATATATTGCTGACACTTTTAACCACCGCATCCGCAAAATCGACACTAGGGGCATCATTACAACAGTCGCCGGTAACGGAAACGAAAATTATTCCGGTGACGGCGGTCCCGCGGTTGAGGCTGCTTTAAACAGACCACGTGATGTAGCCGTGGATGATCAGGGCAATCTTTATATCGCCGACTCATCTAACCATTGCATCCGTAAAGTTGACCAGGCCGGTTTGATAACAACAATCGCCGGTACTGGATATCCAGGTTCTGGCGGAGATGGCGATTTGGCAATTGGGGCGACGCTAAACGATCCACGCGGTATTGCCGTCAGTCAACGCGGTGAGATTTTTATTGCTGACTATCTGAACCACCGAGTGCGTAAAGTCAGCACAAACAATATTATCGTGACCATAGCCGGGACCGGCGAACAGGGATATACCGGGGATGGCGGTTCGGCAACCAAGGCCACGCTCTATTGGCCTTCCAGCGTGACCGTGGATGCGGATGATAACGTCTACATTGCGGATAGAGGAAACCATTGCGTAAGAAAAATAAGCCCCCAATTCGACTTGCAGCATATAACCGGCGACCACGAAATTACATTTGTTGAAAAAAATGGTTTGGCGCATATTCTGTCAAACACGGGCCTGCATCGACGAACAATCGAATTACAGACCGGTGTGGTCCTTTATACTTTCGCCTATGATGCCAACAACCGGTTGGCGTCCATAGTTGATCGGTTTGGCAGCCAAACCGTTATCGAACGCGATGCAACCGGCACTATCACTGCAATCACAAGCCCGGATAACATTCGAACGCGGTTAACCATTGATGCCGACAATTTGTTAAAACAAATTGTATACCCGGACGGCAGTCACTACGAATTCGCCTACAGTGCCGAGGGGCTTCTGGAAGCCAAGACCGAACCAAAAGGCAATGCCTTCAATCACATTTATGACCTTAACGGCCGGTTGGAAGCGGCCTCTGATGATAATGGCGGCAATTGGCATTTTATCAAAACCCAACAATCAAACGGCAGCCTGCTGACGCAACGCACCACCGCCGAGGGTACCACCACTTCCTATCTTGACGCGATCGACGCAACGGGTGGTTACAACTCGATCATAACGGATCCAGCGGGCGCTCAGATCGTGTACACCCGATCGGCGGACGGCATGAGTGCTACCAAGGAATTGCCCTGCGGCACCGATCTGGCCTTTGAATACAACATCGACCCACAATACAAATTTAAATACATTACCGAAAACCGGACAACCACCCCGGCAGGAAAAACACGGATAAACCGGTACGTTAAATCCTATGCCGATACCGATGCTGATAATGTTCCCGATCTAATTACAACCCAATTTACCAGTAACGGCGACGTAACTACCCTTCAGCACGATCTAATACAAGCGCGAAACAGGCTGACATCTCCGGAAAACAGGACGCTCGCCTCGATTTATGATCCAGCCACGCTGTTGGTCCAAAGGGTAAACATTCCCGGCTTGCATGATGTAACCTATCAGTATGACATCCGTGGCCGCCTGACCGGGACCACCATAAACACGCGTGAAACGCTTTACACGTATGACGACCAAGGTTTCCTGGCGTCGGTGACCGATCCTGAAAATAACCTTACGAGGTTTTTGTACGATCCGGTGGGACGCCTGACGCATATCGATCGCCCGGACGGCGGCACAATCAAATTTGACTATGATTTAAATGGAAACATGATCCTGTTAACCAATCCAAACGCCGTTGCTCACGGTTTTGATCACAACCGCGTGAATTTGTCCGAATCGTATCAAACCCCTCTGAGCGGCAGTTACAGTTACCATTACGACCGCGACCGGCGGCCGTTGCGGACGATTTTTCCGTCCGGCAAACAGATCGAATATGTCTATGATCCGGCGCTTCTGGACTATATCGCAACCCCCGAAGGGATCATCGATTATGAATATCAGTGCGGGGGCCGAGTCGACACGGTCACCCAGGCGGGCGAGGTCGTTGATTACACCTATGACGGTTTACTACTGACCGGGGTTGCCCAGACCGGCGCTTTGAATCAAGCCGTTGGTTATACATACAACAATGACTTCAATGTTTCCGGTTTTACCTACGCCGGCGCAACCGCAACCTATGGCTATGATAACGACGGCCTGCTTACCAACGCTTCCGGATTCAGCATCACCCGCAACCCTCAAAACGGTCTGCCGGAAGCTGTGGCCGACGGTAATGTCTCCGTCGCGCGTACCTTCAATGGTTATGGCGAACTGGACGGCCAAAGCATCACTGTCGGGGGGGCGCCGGTGACAAACTGGAGCACAACCAGGGATGCGAACGGCAGAATAAGGACCAAATCCGAAACCGTGGCTGGTATCACAGCCGATTATGTATATACCTATGGTGCGGTCGGCCGCCTGCGAACCGTCATCAAAGACGGCATCTTGGTCGAAGAATACCGCTACGACCTAAACGGCACCCGCAATTACGAACTAAACACAGGCCGGGGAATCAACGGCCGCGATTTCGACTACTCAGACGAAGATCATCTGCTCACCGCCGGAAGCACGACCTATCATTACGATCCGGACGGTTTTTTGACCCAAAAAACCGATGGCCCCACCGTCACCACTTACACCTATGCGTCCCGTGGCGAGCTGCTAAGCGTCAACCTGCCGGACGGGCGACTGATCGAATATCGTAACGACCCCTTGGGCCGGCGCATCGCAAAACTAG
Source organism: Desulfobacterales bacterium (assembly GCA_028282295.1). GTDB lineage: Bacteria > Desulfobacterota > Desulfobacteria > Desulfobacterales > JANQIE01 > JANQIE01. Next base: position 4,365 of record JANQIE010000023.1, read on the forward strand.
TCAACGGCGTCATTGTCGAAAAGTATCTCTGGCAGGGATTGGCGCGTTTGCTGGCGGTATACGACGCTGACGACAATCTGCGCATGCGATTTCAATATGCCGACGACCGCATGCCGATGGCGATGACCAGGGAAGGTGAAACTTTCTACTTAGCATACGACCAGGTGGGAAGCCTGCGTGCAGTTGCGGATACTACCGGCAATGTGGTAAAAAGAATCGATTACGACACGTTCGGCAACATTCTCAGCGATACCGCACCAGGCTTTGAAGTTCCGTTCGGTTTTGCAGGCGGGCTGCATGACCGCGATACCGGCCTGATGCGGTTCGGTTACAGGGATTTTGATCCTGAGGTGGGGCGGTGGACCGCCAAGGATCCAGTCGGTTTTGCCGGGGGGGATACGGATCTTTATGGATATGCCCGAAATAATCCAATCAATAGAATAGACCCACTTGGATTAGAGGATATCCTTCCTGAACCTCCTTTTGGCGATGGCAAGTTATCGCCGCTTAATAAAGAACAGTTAGATAAACTGTACGAAAAGTATAAAGATAACCCTAAAGAACGGCGAAAAATACGCCAAATGCAAAAACGTAAAGGTTATCGACAGTCTAGCTTAAAAAGGAAAAAGAAGAAGTTTAGAAAGAGAGGTATAGGGTTAGGGCTTACTACGGTACAAGCCTATTGTATGCAGTATCCTGACGATTGTCTCGAAATGATCGAGGATGGCATGCGTCCTCAAAGTGCAAATGCATGTGAGAGTGATCAAGAGACGGAAGATCAAGAGCCATATGGTGAGGGGCAGGAGCCAGAATATGAAGAATGATGTATCAATGTGGAAAGAGTTAATAAACAACGATGACGAATTCAAACGGCTTGAGGCTTTAGATAATCCACCTTTAGATAGCTCGGATGAAATCGTTTCTTCGATAATCGAGAGGTTAAGCGATAAATCAGAAAATGTCCGCCAAGCTGCGGCAGAAGCTCTTTGTAATTTTGATGTTGAAGATGCGCGGACAGCTTTAAGGGCCTGTATAGCCAATGAAAACAGTGAGTTGGTTAAAGAATACGCAATATCTTCGTTGGGGGTTATAGCAACATTTGAAGACCTGAAATTACTCATTGAGCTTTTAAAAACTGAGCGCAACCCCGAAATCCTTATACATGTTTGCACCGGAATTGTCGTTGCTTCCAGGAAAATATCGATAGATGGACTTTTGAAATATGTACGCAGTGACAGTCCAGCGCTAAAAAGTTCGGCTATAAACGCATTGTTATTTTCTTGCTTTAATGCTGATTACGATGATGTGTTACATGGAATTGATAGAGAAATTAAGAAGTCGTCTAATGAGAAATTAAAAGTGGAGTTGGAAAACGCATTTTCTAAATTCGAAAAACTTCAAGGCTTAATGTTATAGCGGCTTTGGGTTGAGGTCCGAGGGGTCGCCTTGACATTTGACAAAACCCAAGGCGGTTGAAGATTTATTATTCAACCGCCTTTTTATTTTTGTTCGGTAGCCTTCGGCGTCGATTTTATATCCCTCACTGCCGCAAGTTCCGGCGTCGCGTAAATGAGGCGTTGGCGTGTGTTAGGTGTGATGGTTTTTTCGGACAAAAGATTTAAGGAAGGAATCGATTAGATGTCCGAAAAAACTCCAAAAAATGAGAACAATAAGGATGGATGGGTCTTGATTAGATGTTCTCAATTTTTTGGACTTTCGGGCCGAGCCCCCGAAAGCATCCCACATCGTGTCGGCCTACCCTGACCTTCGCATAGCGGACACGTAACTCTTATCCGTTAAACCCGCCGGTCACGGGCCTTGCATTTAGACCATCAAGAGACATTACCGTCAAATCAAGCTCAACACACAAGCTACCACCGAGCAAGCCCCGCGCCCGGCTCCGGCGTCGCGGGCACACTGCCCTCTGTGCCAATGTAGGTGATTCTCCTACCCGCCCTACACTAATTATTCAAGGGGAAGGTGTCTCACCTACATTGGCACAGAGGGCAAGTTCCGTCGTCGCGTAAATGAGGCGTCGGAGTGTGTTAGGTGTGATGGTTTTTTCAAACAAGTTAATGACATTGGGGAAAAGACATAAACCCTCGGCGTACTCTGCGCCTTTGCGCGAAATTTTCCGGTTCTTTTATGCCAGGCTTTTTATTGTGGGCACACACGCAAGGGCTCAGCGAAGTGATCGTACCATTATCCTGTGAACGGCTACCTCGCGCCGAATCATTCTCAAATCGCCGAACCGCATTTATCCTTGACAAAGCCGCCGCTGCAACCCTATTTTACTCTGGTTAACGCGTTGCGTTATACCACTTTTTCATTTTGAATTTCGGTTTCACAATGCAATACCGCGACGGATCGAACCCTGAAAACCACCGCTATGGGAGAAATCGATGCACACGATTAAAAAATACGCTAACCGTAAGATGTACGACACCGTCGACAAACGCTATATTTCCATGAGCCATCTGGCCCAATTGATCCAAAACGGCACTGATGTAAAGATAATCGATAACGAAACCGGCAAGGATATCACCGCCACCATTGTTTCTCAGCTCATTGCACGCAAACAATCCGAAAGCTCCGACCAGGTCCCGCCGGGTCATTTAATGCAACTCCTTCGCAAAGGCGGCGGCACTTTGTTTGACTATGCCAAAAGATATACGTCACTGTGGCAAAACGCTCTGACCATGGCGGAAGATGAAATCGACAAACTGGTCAAATTACTTGTCAAGGATAAAGAGTTGTCGGAAAAGGAAGGCAGCCGTCTTAAAAAAGAGATTGTCGGCTATACTGAAAATTTGAAAAGATGGATCGGTGACAAGGTTGACCAGCGCGTTACCGAAGTCATGGGCCTGATGAACCTGGCCACGTCCGATCAGGTCCGTCTGTTGACCGAGCGCATCGACAAGTTGGCCGCCAAGGTCGATCGGCTGGAAAAGAACCAGAACGCCGCTACCGTTAAAAGCAAAGCGAAAACCACCCGGGCGGGCCGGTAATGAAACACCGGTGGTAAAACTGAAGTATTAACCCGGCAATAAAATACCTTTAAAATTGTGATTCCGGCGAGCGCCGGAATCCAGCGTCAATTCTGGATGCCGGATCAAGTCCGGCATGACGAAGGTTTGTCTAATTAGCCGCCGGTTTAATAACGACGAACCGGCAGACCGGGATTTTGCCCACAAACAACCCCAATGAAGCCCATGACCGTCAATTCGAATACCGACACCGATCAAAGTCTCTTCAACCGCCGTCTGGTGTTTGTTCTCGGCAAGGGCGGTGTGGGCAAAACTACTCTTGCCGCGGCGCTCGGACAGGCCGGACGGCAGCTTAAACGTGATGTACTGCTAATTGAAATCGGTGAGTCCGGCGGTTTGGGGACTTTTTTCGACCACCCCTATCTACCTGAAAGTCCGGTCGAATTGGAACCCGGTTTGTGGGCCGTCCGGTTGAATCCGCAAACCATTTTAAAAGAGTATATCTACACCCAGATCGGTTTGTCTTTCCTGACCAAGGCGATTACTCACAGCAAACTCTTCGAGCATCTGGGGCAAGCCACCCCCGGCCTCAAGGAAGTCATCACGTTAGGCCAAATCTGGCGTTTTGAAACAGGGCATGACGTGCGGTCACCCACGTCGTTCAACTTCATTGTGGTCGACGCCCCGGCCACCGGCCATGGCCTGAGCCTGTTGAGCGCCATTCAGCGGCTGGCGGATATGGTGCGGATCGGCCCGATTCACAAGCAGGCGGTCGATGTTCTCAGCCTGCTGCGCGACCCGGCGAAAACCGCGTTGGTCACCGCTACTCTGCCCGAAGAACTGCCGGCCAATGAAACTATTGAATTGCAACGGATCGCCCGTGACGAACTCAAAATGCAAATCGCGGCCACGGTTATCAATGCAACTCACTCGCAGCCGTTTACCGGCGAGGAATGCGCCCAAATCAAAGACGCACATCAAAATCTTGCATTGCATGCCGATAATCCCCACCTTGCCATGCTCATCGATGCCGGGCATCGTCTCACTATCCGTGAAGAAACCCAGCAGGGCCATATCAAACGTCTTGTGTCCGAAGCAACCGGTCGCATCGTCAAACTACCGTTTTTCTTCACCCGGAAACTGGTGCGTGACCATATTGAACAGATCGCCGACCGGCTGCTGACCCACCTGCACCGGTCGCCCCACCATCCGGCGCCGAACCATGCCTGATTTTCCCCACCAATATAAAAACGCCCGCATCATTGTCTGCAGCGGCAGTGGTGGCGTCGGTAAAACTACCATCGCCGCCACGCTTGGCCTGCTGGGCGCGTTGGCCGGTAGAAAAACACTGGTGCTGACCATTGATCCGGCCCGCCGCCTGGCCGACACCCTCGGCATCGCCGAGTTCAATCATCAGGCTCAGGAAATTGGCGCCGCCCGCTTTGAGTCCCTGGGGCTGCGACCGGCCGGCCGTCTCTTTGCCATGCGGGTCGACACCAAACGAGTTTTCGATCGCATTGTCACCCGTCATGCGTCACCGGCGGCACGGGAAAAAATCTTCGCCAACCGTTTTTATCAGCATGTCTCCAACAATCTGGCCGGGTCGCATGAATACATGGCTATGGAATTGCTGCATGAAATCCACCAGGCGCAAACATATGATCTGATCATATTGGATACGCCGCCCAGCCGCCGGGCGCTCGATTTTCTGGATGCCCCGGACCGGTTGACCAACCTTCTGGGACACCGTTTTTTTTGGAACCTGTTCAGGCCCTACCTGCAAATCAGTAAATGGAGTCTGCAACTTTTAACGACCTTCACGTCGCCCTTTTTCAAAGTCTTCAACCAGATGTTCGGCGTGCAAACCTTCGAAGACATCGGTGACTTTTTCCGGTTGTGGGACGACTTGCTGTTGGACGGGTTTCGCAAACGGGCCCAGGCGGTCAAGGAACTGCTGGCTTCGGACCAGGCTCTGTTTTTGGTTATCGCCAGTCCCATGAGCGGCCCCTTGCGCGAAGCCCATTTTCTGCATGACGCCCTGGTTGCCGGCCATATGCCTTTCGGCGGCTTTATCGTCAACCGGGTGCACCCGGTCTACGCGGACGTTCCACAGCCGCCATCCGCGCCTGATCGCCCTTTGGCCTGGGACGAGACGCTTTACACCAAGCTGCAGGCAAACTTCGAGCGGTTTCGCCGGATGGGCATTGACGACAACGTGGCCGTGGCCGCGTTAAAACAACGCCTGGGGCCTGAGACGCCGGTCGTGGCGATTCCCTATTTTGAAACCGATATTTATGATTTTAACGGCCTGATCAAAATCAGCCGCCATTTGTCGAACACCGAACAAAAAAGAGAACAGGACATACCGCCCCGGCGCTCAAGGGGGGACTCATGAGCGCTGTTGAGCTAGGGGTGCAAAACCGGCGGTTGACACCATGCCCCAACAAGCCGAATTGCGTGAGCAGCGATGCGCGGCCCGACTCCATGCATTACATCGCTCCGTTGCAGCCGGCCGATGTCTGGCAGGACCTGCAGCAGATCCTTGCCACCCTGCCGCGCACCCGACTCATTCGCCGGACAGCCACCTACCTGCACCTGCAAGTGCGCAGCCGCTTCGTCGGCTTTGTGGATGATGTTGAATTTCACCTGCGCCGGAAAGCAAACATCATTGCCGTGCGATCGGCCTCGCGTACCGGCTGGTCGGATTTGGGCGCCAACCGCAAGCGCATCGAACAGATCAGACGGCAATTGTCAACTGTCAGAGATAAGCTTCAAGAAAAAACATTTCGTCATCCCGGCGAAAGCCGGGATCCGGAATCTGAACGCTAAGATATTAACCCGGCAATAAAATACCTTGAAAATTGTGATTCCGGCGAGCGCCGGAATCAAGTGTCAATTCTGGATGCCGGATCAAGTCCGGCATGACGAAGGTTTGCATATTTAGTCGCCGTTTAATACCTTATTATGACCCGCCGAAGAAATAGGGTCTCATTCCCCGCCGATCGAATCAGCATCCAGCCGTTTTAGCATTTCGCGGAAAATAATCAGTTTTTGCACATCCTGGGTTCCCTCGCCCAGCGACGCCGCCCAGGCGTCCATCGGGTATTTGTGAATCGGATGCTCCCGCACCACCGATACCGCGCCGAATACATCGGCCGCCCAGGCCGATATTTTCTGCGCGGTCTCGACGGCCAGGTACTTGGCCATGGATGACTCCAGCCGGAAATCGCGCCCCTGATCCACCACCCAACAGGTTTTTTGGATCATCAACCGCACAGCCTCCATGCGGGCATAATGATCGGCTGTTTCAAACGCCTTGGCCTGAAAATCGATCATCGGCTTGCCGAAGAGTTTGCGTTTGCGGGCCCGCGCAACAGCCAGATTGAACGCCCCGACCGCCGTGCCCAGGGTCAACGCGCTGATCGGCAGTCGACTGTGCGTGAACACGCCAAGCACCTGGGTAAGCCCGCGTCCCGGCTCGCCAAGCAGGTGATCGGCAGGCACCCACACATCGTTGAACGTCAGGCGGGTCAAATCCGAGGGGATCCACACCTGCTTGTTTAACTTGGTGCGCACCACTCCGTCTTGCTTCAAATCGACCAGGAACATAGACAGGCGCCGATTGCGCGCGGCGGCCGGATCGGTCACCGCCGTCACCACCGCCAAATCACTGATCAATCCGTTGGTGACAAACGCCTTGGCCCCGTTGAGCCGCCAGCCGTCGTCCACTTTACGCGCCTGCATTTGAATCCCCGCAACATCACTGCCGGCGGTCCCCTCGCTATTGCCCAGACAGATTAACAACTCGCCGCTGACCGCTGCCGGGGCGTATTTTTGAATGAGTGCGGGCGAGCCAAAGAGCCACAGGCTGCTTAGACCCAGATCGACAATGGCCAGGTTGGCCACCGCCACCCCCGGTGACCGGATCGCCAACTCCTCGGCAATCAACGCCCCGCGTAAAGCCGGCAATTTCAACAGTTTCTTGTTCTTGAACTCGAATCCCAGCCAGCCCCCCTGACCCATAACATGGTAAAACCGGCGGGGCACTTCGCCTTGTTGGTGCCATTGGGTTAAAAAAGGATCCAGCGTCTGCTTCAAAAACGCTTTGAAGCGCTTCAAAGCGTCGATCATCGGTTGTGAAAGGGCAAAGTCCATCTGTCCTCCTTTTATAAAGTAATCACCGGCCACAAATCATCGTTATTAACGTAAACCCGCCTCGCCCCGGCGTCAAACGTCTGCTGGATACAAAAAAGTAAAGATTTTCGAGCGGTTGCCGATATAAAAGCTGACAAATCGGTTTGTGAGCGGCACCCTCGGATTACTGTAACGCGTTTTCCAGTGTAACCATCTAATATGAATCAGAATACAGTCATCGGCAAATCGCATGGGGGGGCATCGCTGGAAAAGGACTTTGCCATGGGGAATGTTAAGAAATTTCCAATTCAAGGATATGACGTAAATCTGCCCAAACCGCCCAAGCGAGGCAAAAAATGGACCTTGTGTTTTGTCGGCGATCAAGGCCGGTTGATACCGATCAAGCGGTTTAAAATTCTGGCAGTTCCGGTCTTAATCGCCCTTTTGGTTGCCGGCGGCAGCGCATACGGGCTATATCGGTTATATCTTAAGTCGAACAACACGCACGCGGAACTTTTACACACCCTGCAGAAATTCGAAAAACAGATTGACACCCTTGAAAAACAAAACGACAATCTCATCGCCCGGTTGGTGCTCGCCCGGACCAAATTTAAAAAAAGTCAAACGCCGCCCGCGCCGCAACGGGTTACGCAACCACCGGTCATGGTCAAACCCGAATCTCGTCCACACCCGGCGCCACCGGTGCTGCCCGTTAAAATTCTGCAATCGCGAGACCGCAAACCGATACCGGAGTTGCCCCTGTTTTTACAGTCCCATGTGGCCATCGAAAATTTCAATGTACAGCCGGAACCTGACACCGGACGTCTCCACGTGAATTTTAAACTTAAAAATGTTGCCGCAGCCCGTAAACCGATAGCCGGTCATGTGTTTACCATGTTCATCCGCCAGGACTTAGAACCGAACAGTATTCCGACATTGCCGGTAATGCGTGCCCAGGCGGATAAATCCTCGCCGCTGACCAACGGGCAAACCTTTTCCATTTCGCATTTCAAGACCGTTAGATTTGAAATTCCCGCCCGCCAGACCTACCATGACCTGAAAAAGGCCCGCATCCTGGTCTACACTAAAAACGGCGAATTGTTGCTGGAACAAACCTTCCCGGTCGATATCAAAGCCGAAGCCGGCATGCTGGCCCTCAAAAGGGGCGAAGGCGACCTATAATTTTTACGATGGGTCTCAAGTCGAAAGCCGGCAACCGTTTTCAATTGTGCAGGCGTCGCAGTGCGTTGTAGATTTTTATGCGTTTAAGGCAGATTTTGTCGTACAGGGCGCTTTTCTTTTGATTGGGTTTGAAGACTTTCTCCGTGCCGGTTAATTGGGCCTGGTGAAAGGCGTCCGCGTGCGATGCGAACCAGCCGCAGGCGACAGCGGCCGATATCCAGGCGCCGAGGGCGCTGGCTTCGGAATTGGGGTAGGTGACCACAGGCGAAGCAAAGATGTCCGCCTGAAGCTGATTGAAGAAGGCGAATTCGGTCATGCCACCAGCAACACTGATGCGGTCCGATTTGCCGACATGCTGCTCAAATAACCTGATGTTCGCTTTGGTTTCCATTACAATGGCTTCGAGTATGGCGCGGGCAAGGTCAGCACGGGTGGTGGACAGTTTGAGGTTGTAAAAGACACCGGTGTCGGTCGGGTCCCAATGCGGAGCACCGCTGCCTTCAAAATGTGGTAACATCAGAACGCCGTTGGCGCCGGGCGGGCTTTGCAGCACGTCGGCATTAATTGCGTCGAAGCCGGGCTCCAGGCCGGCCTCTTTGTAAAACTGGTCGACGAACCAGCGGTATACGGTACCGGTGGTGAAAATGCCGGCTTCGAGGCAGTAGGTGTCCGGTATTGCGCCGATTTTACAGACAAAGCGCTTGCGGGGATCGATGACCGGCTGCGGGGCGAATGCCAGTAAATAGGAGCCGGTGCCGGTGGTGCATTTTATTTTGCCCGGCGCGATGATTCCCTGACCGAGGGCGCCGCATTGCTGGTCGCCGCCGGCTGAAATTACCGGTATTCCGGCGGGGATGCCGGTTTCCTTTTTGAGGGCCGGGGTGGTTGTGCCGCACACGGAACCGGGCGTGACGAGTTCACAAAGGTGATTGCGGTCAACCTCAAAAATTTCCAGTAACTCCGGGTCCCATTGACAGGTGTGCACGTTCAGCAGATTGGTGCTGCTGGCCAGGGAGTGGTCGGTAATAAATTTGCCGGTAAGGGTAAACAGGGCAAAGTCGTGGATGCCGAGCATTTTGGCGGTGCTGCGATAAATATCGGCGCGATTGCGTTTGATCCACAGCATTTTTATGGCCGAATAGACTGGCGAGATGGTCATGCCGCTTAGCTCGAAAACGCGATCCTCATTGCCTTTGAGTTGATCGCATAGCCCGGCCGTGCGTTTGTCGTGCCACATGATGATCGGTGCCAAAGGCGTGCCCTGGGCGTCCACCGGCACAACCGATGATCTTTGCGAAGTGATACTCAGGGCTGTCAGTTGCATGGCCTGGCGCGCAATGTGCGAATACGTTTCACCCAAAAGGGAAAGCAGTTGTGTCCTCAGTTTGGCGGCGTCCATCTGGACGTGTTGGTCCGAAAGGTAGTCGGGGCGTGTGTCGCGCCGACAGGTTTGAATCATGCGGCCCTGTGAATCGTGCAGCAGGGCTTTCATGTTGGTGGAGCCGATGTCGATTGTCAGGATGGCTTGCATGTTACCTTTGGCCGTAGTAGGCGTTTGCACCATGCTTGCGCAGATAGTGCTTGTCAAGAAGTTCCGCGGGCATGGGTGTTAATTGTGGGTTGATCAGCCGGCTGGAATAGGCCATGGCGGCAATTTCTTCAAGCACAATGGTGTTGTTGACCGCGTCGGTGGGTGATTTGCCCCAGGTGAAGGGGCCGTGATTGCATACCAGAACAGCAGGCATGGCCATCGGGTCGAGGTTGCGGTCGGTGAAGGTTTCGGCGATTACTTTGCCGGTTTCGTATTCATAGGCTCCTTTGATTTCCCCGGTTGTCAGGGGACGGGTGCAGGGGATCGCACCGTAGAAGTAGTCCGCGTGGGTGGTGCCGTAAGCCGGTAAATCGATGCCGGCCTGGGCCCAGGCGGTTGCCATGCGTGAATGGGTGTGCACCACGGCACTGCAGGCTTCAAAGTGTTTGTAGATTTCAAGATGGGTGGCCAGATCCGAGCTTGGTTTGTAGCTGCCCGCGATGGTCTTGCCGTCCATGTCGACCACCACCAGGTCATCGACGTGCATGCTGTCGTACGGGACGCCGCTGGGTTTGATGACGACCTGCCCGGTCCGGCGGTCGACGGCGCTCACATTGCCCCAGGTGAAGATAACGAGTCCCAGCTCATCGAGTATAAGATTGGCCTTGAGCACTTCGTATTTCAGATCGTCATTCATCGATATACCCCCCTAAGCGCATTTGTTCCAGAAGCCAGCGGCGGGCGTTGCGGATTTCCGTCGCGGGGTCGGCTGTTTTTTCGGTCCACATTTCAACCAGAAACGGACCGGTATAGCTAAGTTTTTTGAGGGTGGCGAAGGCGCCGGGAAAATCGACGCAACCACTGCCGAACGGGACCTCTTTGAAGGTGCCTTTGTGGGTGGCGGTCACCGCCAGGGTGTCCTTTAAATGCAGGGCCACCATGGTGTCAATCCCCAGGGTCAATTCCTGGGCAACATCGTTGCCCCAGGCGCTCAAGTTGCCGATGTCCGGATAGACCGTGAACCAGGGGGTGTTCAGGATTTTTTTCATATTGGCGAAGCGCAGGATGGAATTCATGAAGGGATGGTCCATGATTTCCATGGCCAGCATGACCTGTTCGCGCGCGGCCAGGGCCAGGCTTTTGTGCATCCCCTCGATATACCACTTGCGGGTGTCTTCGTCGCTAGGTTCGTAGTAGACATCGTAGCCGGCCAGTTGAATGGTGCGGATGCCGGTATCGACCGCCAGTTGGATCGCTTTCGTCATGATGGCCAAAGCCTGCGCACGGATTTGCGGGTCGCGGCTGCCAAAGGGAAAGCGGCGGTGCCCGCTCAGGCACATGGTCGGCACGGTCAGGGCGCTTTGTAACACTGTCTGGCTGAAGGCTTTGCGTTCCTCAAGGTTCCAGTCAAGGCGTGCCAGCCGTTCATCGCTTTCATCGATCGAAATCTCCACGAATTGAAAACCGAGTTCTTCGGCCAGGGTCAGTTTGGCGTCCCAACTTAAGCCGTAAGGCAGTGCTTTTTCATAAATGCCGAGTTTGATGTCCTGTTGTTTCATAAATATCCCGGTGTCCGGCGCGAGGGCGGCCGAGTCTTTCCGCGAGGGTGAGCCTTTCTTCAGGTGTCGCCAGGTGTCGGCAGGTGTCGCCGTCAGGCTAAGGATTCACCAATAAACGAATTTGCCTAGCCTGACGGCTGCTCCCCCTGAGGCTTCAGCTCGTGTCTATCCGCAAATAGCATCATGGACACTAACCCGTAGTTGGCAGACAAAGGGAGATGATCTGCACGCATCCCGCGACCTTGTGCCTGAACCAACAAGCGGTGCGTTTTAGTATTATTTCATGGTTATGAAGTACACTGTTTTTTTATCGGCAAAGCGAATATCCAGACTTCGTGCGGCCCGGACCGGACACCGCGAGGGCTTCTTCCGGTCCTTGTCCGTTTTACGGGTTCTTGGATTACGCCTGCCGGATGCATATCGACGGTCATCACGTTTGCTAACCTGTGATTTCATGGGGTGCCTCTCTGAAAATGGTTCTGTAATTCCGTTTCCGTTCGAGAACTACCAGTATCGGTTGATCGCCTCCTTGAATTTACGTGCTGCTTGGGCCGGCTCTTCAGTTTGATACAGGCCTCTCCCGGCGATAAAGCACGTCACCGGTATTTCTTTGAAAAAAACCAGATCTTTTGGATTCAGCCCGCCGGTCACTGAAATATCGAATCCCATTTCGGTCAGCTTACGTATTTTGGCCAGGTCAGCATCAGTCCATTTTTGGCCGGCCAGGGCTGCGTCGCGTCCGCGGTGGTAAATGGCTTGGGTTAAACCGATGGCCCGCCATTGTTCGGCTTGCTCAAAGGTCCAATCACCATACAGTTCGATCTGGACATCGCCTTTGTATTTACGGGCCGTTTCAAGGGCCGCTTCCATGGTGGCGTAAGGGGCACAGCAAATCACCGTCATCCAGGTGGCGCCTTGTGAAAATACGATTTCGGCAACCGTGCCGCCGGCATCGGCTGCTTTGAGATCGGCCACAATCGTATGATCGGGATACAGGGCGCGCAGGATTCCGATTGTCCGTGCCCCTTCTGCATAGCAGAGAATTGTCCCCACCTCCAAGACATCCACCTCGGGCGCCAGGGCTTGGGTCGCCTTCAAGGTCGACGGTATGTCCAGGGTGTCCAAGGCAACCTGGAGTAGTGGTTTATCCATTATTTTCCCCCCTCTTGTTTCGATAAACACGATTTACAAAAGTGCTTTGAACGGCAGATCCGGTTCGATGGCAAAGGCATCATCAAATCCGCGCGGGTAGTGATATTCCATTTTATCCTTGTCGTCGGGGTAGATGAATTTGCCGCCCACTTGCCAAATAAACGGCTTGAATGTGTATTGCAGTTTGTCTTTCTTCATCTCCCACAAGGTCCGAATTTCGGCCGGGTCGGCCTGGAAGTTGGTCCAGATGTCATGGTGAAACGGGATAATGACCTTGGTCCGCAAACACTCGGCCATCTTGAGTATGTCGACCGACGTCATTTTGTCGGTCATGCCGCGTGGATTTTCACCATAGGACCCCAGAGCAACGTCGATTTGATGCTCATTGCCGTGCTTGGCGTAGTAATTGGAGTAGTGTGAATCACCGCTGTGGTAAACACTGCCCCCCGGTGTTTTGATCAGATAGTTGACCGCCAGGGTATCCATGTCCTGGGGCATTTTATCCTTTAAAACGACTCCTTGCGGGGCGGTTACCAGTTCGGTACGGTCGAAGGAGTCCAGGGCGACGATCTCGATATCGTTGATTTTGACGACATCGCCGGGCTTTACTACGCGGCAGCGTTCGGCGGGCACGCCCCAGCCGACCCATAAGTCGACGCATGCCTCAGGGCCGATGAACGGCACCGATGCGTCGCAATTCTGGATCACGGCCGCGGCAACGTTTTCATCGATGTGGTCTCCGTGATGATGCGTTGACAGGATGGCGTCGACCTTGTTGATCGCAAACGGATCGAGCACGCAGGGCACGTTTCTGAGATTCGGCTGCAATTTGCGGCAGCCGATCATGCGTTGGTGCTGGTGCTGCGCTTTCATCAGCTTGTTTTTTTTGGTCCGCTTGCCGCTTTTGGTCCAAAAATCGATACAGATATCGGTGTTGCCTTCGGATTTGATCCACAGGCCGGTGCAGCCCAGCCACCACATGGCGAATGTGCCGGGCGCAACCACCTCTTCCTCGATCTCTTCATTGAGCCAGGTCCCCCATTCGGGAAAATTGGCAAGAATCCAGGATTCGCGGGTGATGGTGTCGATCTTGCTCATTGGCGCTCCTTTTTTGTGGCGATTGTTTGCGTTTCGGGCCCAGGGCCTGTAAACTCAATTTTTTCGGTAAAACCGGTTTGCCGCAATCGCCACGTTTATATTGCGGATATAAAAAATACGGGAAAAAGAATGTCTGAAATTCTGTTGCATGTATCATGTGGACAAATGCCACGCATGTGATATGTAATCACATATAACAGAAAGAGGTGCCAAGTGCCACAAAAAAATGACGATTTTTTTGACCCAGCCCAATGTTAAATACGCATGTTGGAAAATAGACTCCCTGTTACCATCGCCGCCTTTATCGCCCTGGCTCTCAACGGCTTGACCTACGCTTTTGTGGGGACCAGCCTGCCGGCAATACAGGTGCACCTGGCAATCGGCATCGATCAGGCCGCAGCGCTGATGGCGTTCTTTCAAACCGGCGTTACAGTGTTTTCCCTGATTGGGGGCATTCTATCCGATTGCATGCGTCGCGAACGGATTTTAATGGGCGGGTGTTTGCTGCTTTGCGTTGGCGCCTTGTGCCTGGGCGTCGACTCCTCCTATGCGCTGAACCTGTTGGTGGTGTGGATCATGGGCGCCGGCATGGGGTGTGTGCTCAGCGGGTCGAACACGCTGCTGGTCAGTCTGTACCCGGTCCGCAAGGGGACGATTCTGAATATCCACCATGTTTTTTTTGGTTTGGGCTCCCTTAGCGGTCCGGTGATCATGGGCTATCTGATAATGCGGGGCGACCAGTGGCGGCAGGGCTTTATCGCCGAAAGTGTGCTTTTGGCGGCGCTCGGTGCCTTTTTCTTCTTGTGCGGTGGCAAGCTGCCGACAGCGAGCACACGCGCGGTGCTCGGCAGCCGGCTGGGCAGCCTGTTCAGGGATCGGGATTTTATTTTGATTTTGGCGGTGTGCGCGCTCGCGGTCGGCACGCAGGTATCGATTCTGTTGCTCGGGGTGACCTTTCTTGTCCAGGCCAAACAAAGCACCTTGCCGGTGGCCGGTGGGGCGCTGTCGTGCTTTGCGGTTTTCATGGTGCTGGGCCGGTTGCTTTGCAGCCGATTGACGTTGTCCATGCGCCATGCCACGATCATCCTGGTATTGCTGTGGCTGCAATTGATGACGCTGCTGCCGGCGTGGCAGGGCAACGGGTGGTTTGCCATTGCGGCACTTGCGCTCAGCGGTTTGACTTTTTCCGGCATCTATCCCACCGCCCTTGCGTTGACCGGGCTCCTGTTTCCCCGTGTTCAGGGCTCAGCCCTGGGGATTTTATCGACCACGAGCGGACTGGGGACGGTGGTTCTGTGCTGGCTGACCGGTTATGTCGCCGACCGGACCGATATGGACACCGGCTTTGTGGTGCTGATCGGCGCCTGTGTCGGTGCGTTGCTCATGTTTCAATTCAAATACGGAACCTTGCGCCGCCGCGAATCATCTTTGTAAACGTTACCCCTTTACCGCTCCGGCGGTCATGCCGGTGATAATCTGTTTGGATGCCACGAAGGTGAAGATAATCGGCGGGATGGCAATCAGCATGCCCATGGCCATGAGCCGGCCCCAGTCGATGTTGTGCTCGGTCAGAAACAGGGAGATATTTACCGGAGTCGTGCGGGTTGCCCGATTGGTCAGGACCAGGGCCAGAATAAATTCATTCCAGGCGATGCGGAAGGTGAAGATTGCCGCTGCCGCCAGGCCCGGCTTGATAACCGGTATTACGACCAGGAAAAAGACTTGGAATGGGTTGGCGCCGTCCACCCGTGCGGCTTCCTCGAGCTGAATCGGCACTTGCTGGATGAAGCTTTGCAGAATCCAGACCACAAAGGGCAGGTTGATGGCCACGTAGGCCAGAATCAATCCGTTCAGGCTGTTGCCGAGGTTGTACTGAAACGTCCAGATGCCGAATACCGGCACGGTGAGAACGGCGGGCGGCACCATGCGCATCAGCAAGGTGGTCAGCGAGACGACATCCCGGCCCATGAACCGGAACCGGACAATGGCGTAGGCGGCCATGCAGCCCATGACCAGGGTGGTGATGGTTGATATGAGACCCACGTAAAGGGAGTTGCCCAGGTAGCGCATCAGCGATGGATCGTTGATCACCGACCGGTAGTTTTTCAGGGTCGGCACGAAGAAAAAGGTCGATACGTCATTGAAGATATCGATCTTCAATTTCAGGGACGTCAGGAGCATCAGGATGATAGGCCCCAGCGACAGCATGCACAAAACAATCAGGATGGTGTAGAAAACGGTTGTGTTTGTTTTTGAATAGCGGCTCATGGGGTCCTGTCTCAATAGTCTTCGGCCGCGGCGTTGGCCCGCGCCAGGCGCGCGTCCCGGACCTTGGTGTAAATGAACATGGCAATGGTGATCACCATGACGATGGCAAGCAACAGATTCGACAGCGCGGCGGCGCGGCCGAGTTCCCAGCTTACAAACGCGGTTTTGTAGATCTGCAGGGACAGAATTTCAGTGGACAGTCCCGGACCGCCGTTGGTCATGATGAAGATTACTTCCAGTACCTTGAACGCGTCGATCATCCGCAACAGCGCGGCGACCACGAGCACCGGCATCATCAGCGGCAGCTTGATGTAAAAGATCTGCTGCCATCCCGAAGCGCCGTCGATGCGCGATGCCTCGATGGCCGACTTGGGCAGGGACTGCAAGGCTGCCAGCGACAGGATAAAAATAAACGGCGTCCACTGCCAGATGTCGGCGATGATGACCGACGGCAGGGCCCACTGGGGTGAGGAGAGCCAGGGGATCGATTGAAAGCCCCAATCCTTGAGTGTTTTGTTGAGGATCCCGAACTGCGGATTGTACATGTAGCGCCAGATCAGGCCGACCACGATCGGGGCGATCATCATCGGCAGGATGAAGATCGTGCGAAACACCGACATGCCCCGGATGGGACGTTCGAGCATCAAGGCCAGCCCCACACCGATCACCATTTCCAGGACCACCACAGCGCCGGCGAAGGTCATGGTCACCACGAAGGATTCCTTGAAGTTCGGATCCTGCAGGATCCAGGCGTAGTTACCGAAACCGGCGAAAGCGGCATCGGCAAACGGGGTGCCCATGCGCCAGTCGAAGAAACTGGCAACGGTCAGGTAACCGATGGGGTACAGGAGCGCCATGGTCAGAACGATACCGGCGGGCGCCAGGAAGAGGTAGGGCGTGGCCCGGTTTAAAACACGCGACGGTATCATGCGGGGATCTCCAATTTGAATTTCACAGGACAATTTTATGCCGGGCGCAAAAAGCGGTGCGCCCGGCATGTGGTTTGCGGCCGGCTTTTATTGCCAGGTGTAGTAACCGGCCTTTTTCTGGATCGCTTTTGCCCGGCGGGCCACTTCGTCGAGGGCCTCTTTGACGGACATCTGGCCGGTCATGGCCTTGGACAGCGTGGTGCCCAGTTCCTTGTTGACTTCACCCCAGGTGGGGATGATCGGACGCCAGTCCGGATCGGCATGTTTCAGGGCTTCGCCGAAGATCTTCATATGCGGGAACTTGGCGTTGACTTGCGGGTCGGCGTGGGTGGAAAAACGGGACGGATTGCCGCCTTCCAGGGCGATCATTTTATCCACGCGCTTGGACGTCAGCCATTGCATCAGCAAAAAGGCCGCTTCCTTGTTTTGTGCGTTTCTGGGAATGGCGATGCCGAAGCCGCCGGTCTGCGATCCGCGCCGCACGCCCTTGGGATGCAGCGCCCAGCCGACTTTACCCACAATTTTGGATTTTTCGGGATTGTTGACTTCGCCGGCGACAACCGTGGAGTCGAGGAACATCGCCGCCTTGCCTTGCAGGAAGGCGTTTTTCATTTCGGCGAAGCCGAAGGACGTGCCGCCTTCCGGTCCGCATTCAAGGATTTTTTTCAGCGTTTCACCCGCCTTGACGCCGGCAGCGTTGTTGATGATCGGATTCCACTGGTCGTCATAAACCCTGCCGCCAAGCGGGGCCAGATGCAGTAAAAACGCATGGGAGGTTTGGTGACCCGAGGCACCGCGTGAGGTGAGACCGGCCATGCCCGGCTCGAGCTGCTTGATTTTGCATGCGGTCTCGAGCAGTTCATCGTAGGTTTCAGGGACCTTCAAGTTGTGCTTTTTAAAAATATCCTTGCGATAGCCCAGGACCGATGTCTCGGAGCCGAAGGGAATTCCGAACAGCGCGCCGGTGGGGCCCGGCAGATATCCTTTTTTCCCGCCGGCCACACCAATATTTTGCATGTACCCGTCGATCAGGTCCTCGGGGTCATAATTGGGGTCGGCCAGTTTGGGATTCATGAAAAAACGGGCCAGGGGCTCGATCTGGTCGGCGGCGACATAGTCGGCCTTGGAAAAGACGACATAGGCCAGCAGGTCGTAATCGCCGCGCGGTTTGGTCAGTTCCAGGGTCTGTTTCTGGCGCATGGCCAAATACTGGAGCTGGTCGACCTCGACCTTGATGCCGGTCTCCCGGGTGAACTTGGGCAGCACCTTCATCACCGCATCAAAATGCGGATGGGCCGGGAAATTAACCACCAGGGTCTTGCCTTTGTATGGCGCATAGGGATTTGCGGCAATGGCGGGTGTCCACATCATTGCAACGCCGACTCCCATTAACACTGCCGTCAAGAGTGTTTTCCTTAATTGCTTGAACATAGTCTCCTCCGATCCATATTAATTAGGTTGTGAGGCCGCTGCCGTTATAGGGTGGCCTCCGTATGTGGGTTGAACAAATAAACGCTCCTGGGATCGAGCGTGAAAGTCAGCGTCGCGTTGTCACCAAGAGGGGTGTCGGAGCTCACCTCGATCTGAATCTGCTGACCGCCGAGGCGCGATACGATGACCGACTGGCTGCCGATGTATTCGGGCAAAACCACCGGCAAATCGAGCCGGATACCGGCAGCCGGGTCGCCATTGGCAATCGTAAACGCCGACGGGCGAATGCCGACGATCACCTTGTCGTCTTTCAGGCCGCCCACGCGGGCGCGCATTGCGTCCGGCAACGGCAGGTGATAATCCTGCCCACTGACCGCCAGGCGTCCGTCGGTCTCGCCCAGTGTTCCGTCAAAGAAGTTCATGGGGGGCGAGCCGAGAAAACCGGCAACGAATTTATTGACCGGGGTTTTGTACAACTGTTCGGCGGAGCCCTGTTGCTGAATGGCGCCGTTGCGCAGGACGACGATCCGGTCCCCCAGGGTCATGGCCTCGACCTGGTCGTGGGTGACGTAGATCATGTTTTTCTCGAGCCGCCGGCGCATCAACGCCAACTCGGCCCGCATCTGGGTGCGCAATTTGGCGTCGAGGTTTGAAAGCGGTTCATCGAACAAGAACGTGCTCGCATCGCGCACCAGCGCGCGTCCCATGGCGACCCGCTGGCGCTGGCCGCCGGACAGTTGCGCGGGTTTGCGGGCCAGCAGGGATTCGATGCCGAGCATGTCGGCCACTTTTTTGACCCGGCTTTCAATCTCCTTTTTCGGATAATTGGCCAGGCGCAGGGCAAAGGACATGTTGCGCGCCACGTTCATATGCGGATACAGGGCGTAATCCTGAAAAACCATGGCGATATCGCGGTCTTTGGGTTCCAGATGGGCCACCGGCTTGCCATCGATCAGGATTTCGCCGGCCGTCAATGCTTCCAACCCGGCGATCATGCGCAGGATCGTCGATTTACCGCATCCCGAAGGGCCGACCAACACCGTGAACTCATTGGCGGCCATGGTCAGGTTGAGATTTTCCACCACCGTGACGGCACCGAAGCTTTTTTTTATGTTTTGTAAAACAATTTGCGGCAACGTTCTTCCCCCTGCAAACCAAAAAACATCAAAGCAGAATTTTTCTTAGCGATTTGACGTTATTCAGGCGTTAGCCAAAGAGGCACTGGCCATCAAGTTTGAACACCCGAAATAACGTCGTACCCCGGCGGTTCAAACTTGACGCCGGCCTTGAACCCGCGTGAAATATACGCTTTGCGGATGGATCCGGTCCAGCATCTTTCACGCGCGCCCGATGTTGGGCGGCCGGTTTGAATCCTTGCAAAACGTGATATTGCCCTGGTTCAAACTTGCCGCTGGCCCTAATCGTGCGCGTAGCCCCCGATTGAAGGGCGAATGTGAGTTAATCAAATTCTTAATCGCAATTTGCCGCGATTTTATTATTCAATTTAGAACAAATGAAGCTTGCCGCTTGCGTGAGATCCTTGCGTAGCGCGTTAACCGCTTTTTTACCGTCCCCGCCGGCAAAGCCTTCAAAAATGATATTGTGGCATTGCAAGGCACTGGTCAGATCACGTTCATGCACGGCGTACAGATAAATATAGGGATTGACCCGGGCGAGGAGCCCCTGGATCATTTTCGACAACAGGGGCGAGCCGGCATACGAATAAATGGTTTTATGAAACTGGTCGTTTTTTTTGATATAGGATTTGTAGTTGACGCCGATGCTCTTGTTCATGGCGTCGAGGATCCGTTCCACCTTGGTAACCGCGCTCGGGGGGCGTTTTTGACAGGCTTTGGCGACCGCTTCCGATTCGAGCAGCAATCGCAGGTCGAGCACCTCTTCGAATTCTTTGACGGTCAGCTTGTTGACCTGAATTCGTTTGTTGCTTTCAACAACCAGGATATTTTCAGATGCCAACTGCCAGACCGCTTCGCGGACCGGCAGAAGGCTGACACCGAACTTGTCGGCCAACCCGCGCAGACTGATTGTTTCGCCCGGCAGCAACTCGGCGCCGAGAATTTTGGCTCGTAGTTGATTGTAGACTTTCTGGCGTAACGTGACACTGGTAATTTTTTCGATGGACATGAATCACCTTGTTCAGAATATATGATGTGATTACATATCACATAGTCGCGGGTCTATCAAGCGTTAAAAAAAAGCAAATTCAGCCGGCGCTGCCGGTCACCGGCGCACAACGTTTTGTTGACTGAGGCGGGGCTTTAGGGCCGTGGAAAAAATAAATTATCCCAAATGGCGCAGGATATGGGCTTGTATTCAAGGCGTGCAAAGTCGTGCATATCGAGATATTCGCGGCTTTGCA
>JANQIE010000215.1 GCA_028282295.1 Desulfobacterales bacterium
CACATTTTTAAAATCCTCGGCAGTAGCGCGCTATGCCTGCGGTTTTAAAAATGTTCGGGCCTTGCCAGGAACCAAAATCTACTATTTCCGGATGGGCACCAGGTTGATGACAGTGCGTTTTAAATTTTGCATTTTTTCATTAAAACGATTACATTTAATGTTATCAGCTTCCAAGTAACAGGCCGCCGCGCTTTCGATGACCATCTCCATCAAGTTTCTTCAGAGCGCGGCCTTCCTTCCCATCGATGCTATTCAAGGAGGACGACATGGCAGTTAAAATTCTTATCAAACGCACAGTCCCTGAAGAAAAAGCCCGCACCATGATTCCCCTGTTTCGCAGAATGCGATCCA
The DNA here is from genome assembly GCA_028282295.1 of Desulfobacterales bacterium. Classification (GTDB taxonomy): domain Bacteria; phylum Desulfobacterota; class Desulfobacteria; order Desulfobacterales; family JANQIE01; genus JANQIE01. The sequence goes on from JANQIE010000215.1 coordinate 352, forward strand.
TGGCAACCAACCAACCGGGTTATATTTCCGGCGAAACCATGCGCAACCTTGATTCGCCCGATGAGTTTCTGGTGATCAGCACTTGGCAGTCCTCGGCGGATTGGGACCGGTGGCTGCAAAGCGAGGAGCGTAAAAGCGTGCAATCGGAAATCGATGCGCTGCTGGGCGGTGAAACCACCTATGCGGTTTACCATTATGGGTTTTCCGAATAAGTTTGACGGGGTTTGCCGGTAATAACCGGTGCTCACGCCAGGGCCGATCGACTCAGATCGGCCAGGGTAACTTCCTTGATTTGATAATCCTGATAGATTGAAATTACGTTCGCATCCTTTTGCAACCGTTTGACCGGTGCGCGCAGGGCCGGTGCGCGCAGGGCACCGGCAATCCATAGGGCAAGGCCGCGCAAAGCGGGGTCCGGCGCTTTAAGGTAGGCGTTCAGGTACGGCGGTATTCGGCTTACCAGCGCCGGCCTGGCATGGGCCAGGCGGCCCAAGCCCCATAACACGCCGCGTTGCAGGATTTCATGTTCGATGTAATTGCCGGCGGGGTTGATGTACGAGATCAGGATGGAATGGAATTCTTCGGCCAGTGCCTTGCTGCGGGCCATGATGTCGCCCATGGCTTCGGGCGATCCCCAGCCGATCCCACCCGATTCATCATTCAGGTTCCACATCAAACGCCGCATGACCACACGGGCCGATTCAATGTGCGCGTCGGCCAATGTTGCGACCACAGCGCCCATGGCGCTGATGGCGCGCCATTTTAACTGCGGGTCGGTGGCGTACAGCAAACCGAAGAGGGGATTGACCGCCTGACGGGCAGGGAGCATGCAGATCTGGTTGATGCCGTCGGCCGGATTGGTCCGTTGCAGCAGACGGATGATATATTGTTTAAGGTGGCGGTGTCGACCGGAGGAGCGTGTCATTGATTCTATTGGGCTTCCCAGTAAATACAATCCACCGGGCAGGCCATGATGGCTTCATCCACTTGTTGCGCGGGGTACGCGTCAAGCTCACGCACTTCGATGTAACCGGCGTCGTTCAGGCGGAAAACCGAGGGCGCCACCTCTGTGCAGATTTCACAACGGATGCACTCGCTAAGTTCGACGGCCGGTACTTTCATAGTTGTGTTTCCTGTTTGTTGTTAACTGGTGTCCATCCGGAAATGGCATCTTTTGGACCAGGCCGGCGTTTTCGCCGATCTGCGGCCTTGGCGTGAACCGGTTCCGTTGGTGGGCACGGCCCATCCTACCTGCTATTGCCGTTGGGTAGGATGTGGGCCATGCCCACCGGATCGAGCTGTTTCCGAATGGACATAAACTAGGCTGTTTGAGCGCCGACCATCTCACCGATTTTCACGCCAAGCTGATAACATTTTTCCAGAGCGTCTTGTTCCGGAATATACTGATGCCGCAGACCCGGATCGACCAGTTCAAAATCCATGGCTTCGAGTTCCCGGTTGATGAATTTGACGGCTTCGCCGCTCCAGCCGTACGACCCAAAGGCGGCGCCGAGTTTACCGGCTGGCTTGAGCCCCTTCATGTAGGTTAAAAAATCGGCAATGGTTGGAAACAGATTGTTGTTCAGGGTCGGCGAACCGACAATGATCGCCTTGGCATCCAACACTTCGGTCATGATATCGCTGCGATGCCATTTGCGCAAATGCATGGGGCGCGCATCAACACCGGCGGCAGCCAGGCCGGAGGCGATGGCGTCGGCCATTTTTTCCGTGCTGTGCCACATGGTGTCGTAGACCACCACGGCTTTTTTCTTGGCTTCCTGTTTGGACCAGCGCACATAGGCGTCGATGATTTTGGCCGGGTTGTCGCGCCACAAAACGCCGTGGTCCGGGCAGATCATTTTGAATTCGAGGCCCAGGCTTTGGACCTGTTCCATCAATTTGAGCACCCGCGGCCCGTAGACCATCAGAATGTTGGCGAAGTATTTCTTGGCGTGAGGCATGATGCGGTCGCCGACAACATCGTCGAATTTCTCCTGGCCGGCGTAGTGCTGTCCGAACGCGTCGCTCGAAAACAGAATTTTATCTTCTTTAAGATAGGTGAACATGCTGTCGGGCCAGTGCAGCATTTTGGTCTCCATGAACGCCAGGGTGCGTCTGCCCAGGCTGAGTTCATCGCCGGTACCCACGGCCTGGTAGTTCCAATTTTGCGGAAAATGGCGTTGTAGATTCTTGTGGCCCATTTTGGAGCAATACAGGGGTTTGTCTTCCCCGACGCGATGCATGACGCGCGCCAGACCGCCCGAATGATCCATTTCCGTATGGTTGCTGATGACCAGGTCGATTTTGCGGGGATCGACAATCTGGCTGATATTGGCGATCAGTTGATCGGCGAATTCTTTTTTGACCGTATCGATGAGCGCAATTTTTTCGTCCACAATCAGAAAGGCGTTGTAACTGGTTCCCAGGTAGGTTGAATAACCGTGAAAATCCCGGATATTCCAGTCGTTCACACCCACGTCGTAAATACCTTCTGCAATTTGTACCGGTTTCATTGAGGTTCCTTATTTATTATGAAAATTTAATGACAATGTTTGGTTTCCGCCCTGCCGCGGCGGGGCGGGACACCGCCCCTGCAGGCTGACGGCCAAAAGTCGTTTGTCTATAATAACAGATGCCCTTTCGCACCCGGTTCGTGCTTGCGGGAGTGAAAGGGCATCGGAAAATCTGCAGGTTCCAGGTGCCTTGTCGCACCGGTGCGAAATAAGGGCTCATGAAAAATGTGAAATTATTTTTTTACGAGCCCCAAACGTGTTTTATGATTCGGGTTCGAAATCTTCTTTGCCCGCACCGCAGACGGGACATTCGTAATCATCGGGTACATCGTCCCAGGCCGTGCCGGCCGCCACGCCGTTATCCGGGTCACCGATTTCGGGGTCATACACATAGCCGCAAATCGTACATACGTACTTCATGGTTTACTCCTCCTTGGATGATCAATTAAATGAACTTGGATATTTGTGACTTTTAATTTCTGTAGTTTTGACGTCAGATGCGTGTCGTGTTTTCTCTTATAACGCCTGGATCAGGGCATCAACCCTTTTTTCAATATCGTCGCGGACCTGCCGCATGAACGCAATCGGTTGCCCGGCCGGGTCCGGTAGTTCCCAATCGAGCCGCTTGGCGCCCGGTACCAGCGGGCATTGTTCACCACAGCCCATGGTAATGATCATCGCCGGTTGATGTTGCGCGAGGACGGCATCCAGGGATTGCGGGCGGCGAAACGCCATATCGATTCCCTTTTCGCGCATCACTTCGATCATCAGCGGATTGATCTCGGCACCGGCCTGACTGCCGGCGGTCAGGACATTCAACTTGTCGGCGGCCTTGAATTGGGCCAGGGCGCCGGCCATTTGGCTGCGACAGGCGTTTTCGCGGCAGGCGAACAGTACCACCGGCCGTTTGTCAAGCGGCGCCATGAGGCCAGCGGCCGCCTTTTTGATGTCTTGCCGCACCGACGGATGGGCTTGCATGTCGCCTTTGTGCTCGATGCCGTTGTAGGTGAGATGGCCGGCATATTCGGCGTCAATGGCATCGAAAAAATATTTGGCGGTCAGATGCACGCCGTCAAAGAGTTGTTTGCCGCTTGTGGCGCCCACGCCGAGTATGAAGCCCCGGCGGATGCTGGCGGCCGGATCCTTGAGTTTCAGGCGGTATTTGCGCGCCCAGAGGGTTTGGCTGCGATCGATCAAGGCTTTGAGTTGGGCGGTGACGTTGTAAAAAAAGACCGGACTGGCGACGACAACGATCTGCGCCTGACGCAACAAGGGGTATATCTCGTCGCGCATCTGGTCTTTGATTGGGCAAAATCCTTTTTTTTCACAAACCACATATTCCTTGCACGGCTCGATATGGGTGTTGCAAACATCGATGATGCGCGTTTGGGCGCCCAGAGCGGCCAGTTCATCCATGAACGCCGTTAACAAAAAATCGGTGTTCCCTTTCTTGCGGGGGCTGCCCTGCAGGCCGAGTGCTAACATATGAATCCTTTATTTTCTTACGTGACATGTTTTGCACGCCACCGGGCCGGTTTTTTCACCGGCCTTGCGTTTACTGCGATGACATTTGGTGCATTGCTTGTTCATGACCTGCTTTTTTTTCAACGTGCCTGCGGCTTTCAGCGTTTCAATGCTGCCGGCTTGCTGGGGAAACAACGCATGGCAGATTTGGCAATCCTGCAATGTTTCCTGGTGCTGCCGGTGCGGAAACGGGACATTGCCCCGTTTGCCGCCCTCCAGGATCATATTGGCCGCGCCCTTGTCCTCGCCGCTTGCCCAGGCCACGGTGAGTGTAAAAATCAGGCTCAGGCCGATCAGCGTGCCTTTGCGATACCGGCGCATCAATACGACTCCTCGTAGGTTAAATCTTCGGCTGTGACTTTGTCTTTGAACAGATTGTACGCCCAGATTTGATAGATCAGTACAATCGGAACGAAAATAATCACAACGGTTAACATGATTTTCAGGGTCAAGGGGCTTGAGGCCGAATTGTGGGCGGTGAGGCTGTATTTGGGATTGATGCTGGACGGAAACATGTTCGGATAAAGCCCGATGATCCCAAAGAACGTCGCCCCCACGATGGTCAGTGCCGAACTGAACCATGCTTTGAAAAAAGCCTGCCGGGCCAAAAACACCTTGATTCCCACCAAGCCGGCCACGGTCAACAGGATGACCAGGAAAAACGCCGGTGTGGCGAAGTAGTTATCATACAAGTTGGTCGCAAATTTAGTAAAGACCAAAAAAATCACGGCAATCGCCAGTTCCACCGGCCACAGTTTGTTGGCCGCGGCAATGGCGCGTTGTTGCAGAGCGCCTTCGGTTTTGATGCACAGCCACAGGGCGCCGTGAACCAGGAACAGGGCTAAGAACAACAGGCCGCCGCAAAGGCCGTAGGGATTCAAAAGGCCCAAAAGGGTCCCCTTGTAAACATTGTCGGCGGCCAGGGGCAGTCCTTGAAAAATGTTGGCAAAGGCCACGCCGAACAACAGGGCGGGCAGGAAGCTGCCGATAAAGATGCAGGTATCCCAGAGTCTGCGCCAGCCGGGGCCTTCGATTTGGCTGCGAAATTCAAAGGAGACGCCGCGTAAAATCAGGGCGAACAGAATCAGCATCAGGGCGCTGTACAGCGATGAAAACATGGTGGCATAGACCAGCGGAAAGGCCGCGAAGGTGACGCCGCCGGCGGTGAGCAGCCAGACTTCGTTGCCGTCCCAGAGCGGGCCGAGGGCATTGATCGTCATGCGTTTCTCGTCATCGGTTTTGGCCACAAAGGGCATCAGCGTGCCCGCGCCGAAGTCAAATCCGTCGGTCATGAAAAATACGGCCCATAACAGCCCCCAAAGACCGAACCAAATGGTTTCCAATAGCATGTGAATCCTCTCTCTTGCTTTTACGTTTGGTTACTGTTCCAAATTCGTAGTGCTTGTCGCGTTGTCCGGTTAATCGGCGGTGACCACGGCCGGCCCCTTGCGCACGTGGCGAACGACCAGAAACAAGCCGGCGGCGCCCAACAAACCGTAAATCAAAATAAAGGCGATGAGCGATACCAGCACCTGCGAGCCGTCGATCGGTGACGCGGCCTGGGAGGTTTTCATCAAGCCGTAAACAATCCAGGGTTGACGTCCGACCTCCGCCAACACCCAACCGGCTTCATTGGCGATGTAAGGCAGGGGGATCGAGAACAGCATGATTTTTAAAAACAGGGGGCTTTCGACCAGTTTGTTGCGTTTGAACCACCCCACGATTGTGATCAGAATAAAATAGGCCCCCAGAGCGACCATGACTCTGAAGGCGATGAAGGTGATGGTGACCGGCGGCCGTTCATCTTTGGGAAAATCCTTTAAACCGCGCACTTCGGCATTGACGTCGTGAAACGACAGGAAGCTCAAAACGCCCGGAATGCTCCCGATCTCAACGGCATTGCGTTCATTTTCTTCGTCCGGAATGGCAAACAGGTGGATTGGGGCTCTGCGGGTGGTTTCCCAGTGCGCCTCCATGGCCGCCAGTTTGGTCGGTTGTTTTTCGGCAATGTCGACGGCATGCTGGTCGCCTTCAATGGCGATGAAAATGGAAAATACCAGGCCGACCACCAGGGCGATGCGAAAGGAGCGGGTAAAAATTTCAATGTGCTGTTTTTTCAGTAAATGGTAGGCGCTGATGCCCATGACAACGAAGGCGGCCAAAATGTAGGCCCCGGCCAGGGTGTGCAGGATCTGGAGAATGGCGAACTTCTGGGTGACGATGGCCAGAAAGTCGACCAGTTCGGCGCGGCCGTTGCGGATGGTGTAGCCGACCGGGTGCTGCATCCAGGCATTGGCGGTGAGGATCCAGATAGCGGAGAGTGAACCGGCAAAGGCGATCAACCACATGACCGTGGCGTGCGCCTTGGCGGACAACTTGCGCCAACCGAAAATCCAAACCCCGATCAGGGTCGATTCCAGGAAAAACGCGGCCGTGGCTTCGATGGCCAGCAGCGAGCCGAAGACATCCCCGACATAGGCGCTGTAGCGCGACCAGTTAGTGCCGAATTGAAATTCGAGGGTGATGCCGGTCACCACACCCAAGGCGAAATTGATCAGGAAAATCTTGCCCCAGAAGCGGGTCATCGACAGGTAGGTTTTGTCTTGCGTACGTACGTACTGGGTTTCCATCCAGGCCACGATAAACGATAGCCCCAATGTCAGCGGGACGAAAAGAAAGTGGAACATGGTCGCCGCCGCAAACTGCAGCCGCGATAGGAAAACGGCATCCATTCTATACTCCTTGATAGCTTTAGATATTTATGTAACTAGTTATAAATACTTCGTAAACTTATGTTCGTGCAGGTTTCCCGGCCAGGGCGCAATTCGATTGTTCCCTGAACAGCAGCGTGCTTATCCGTTTTGCCGAGTTGGGTTTACGTCGCGGTTGTTTTCATTTGGGGTTGCCTGAACGTGTTGTTAAAGCTGAACCGCCGCACAGACGCCGCAATGCGATTAACCACTCGCGCCTTCCAGGGTGCATTGGGAAAAGTCGATCGGTTCACCGCATTTACCGCAGGTGTGCGGTTTGTCGAACTCATCGGAAAAGATCTCTTTGACCTCGCCGCATTTTGGGCATTTGCAGCTGAAAGATTTCAAGTTCTTGAAATTGGTAAATCCCGGACAGTGTTGTGGGGTGTTGCTCATGGAATCCTCCTTTACATTCAATCGCCGGCGCCTAATTTTTGGGCGATTTCCCGGCCGTAGTCCTGGGCCATTTGCATCCCGCCACCCAAGGAACTCGATTTTAGTCGCAACGGCCGGCTGGTCATGTCCATTTTAAAGATATTGCGCATGGTTTCGAAAATGCGATCCGGTGCTTCGCCGCTCCAGCCAAAAGCGCCGAAGGCCCCGCCGATTTTACCTTCAAGGCCGGCTTTTTCAGCCATGAAGAGCAGGGCGCGCATTTTTTTCAGCATGGTGCCGTGGTAGGTTGCGGAACCGAACACCAGGGCATCGTATCCCTTCAGTATTTCGGCGTTCGCCACTTCATTTGCGTTGATTACCGTTGCATCCACACCGGAAAACCGCATTCCTTCGGCGATCAACTCACCGATACGCCGGGTTTCACCGGTGCGGCTGCTGTATACAATCAGGGCTTTGGGCATGTTGGGCACTCCCGCTGTTGTTTATTTAATGCGTTTATCCATACCATCCGCTTCACAATCGGGTGTGTAGCAGGTGTTATCGACAAACTCGCATTTTTCCTTGCAAGACGGACAGGTTTCCGGAGGCGTGTCCGTCTCGAACGTATACCCGCAATTTTGGCATTTCCAACTCGGCATGACGACCCCCTTGGTGGGGCAATTATGAATTGGGAATTAAGAATTAATGTATTCTGTCATTTTGAGTGTTCTTAGAATACGCCGAATGCCTGATTGCTTCCGGCGGTTTTAATCCCTTATCTTGTGATCATAATTGCCGGTTGTCCAGATCCCCCCCCCCTCTTCCATCAAGCAAGAGGGGGGCGTGTCTGTTTTTTTGTCGGTTGAGGTTCCTCATCCAAACATAAGGCCCTCAACCTCAATTCATAATTCTTAATTGCCTTTAATCTATGCTTTCCACAAACCATGCAAATTGCAGTATTCGCGCACTGTGAACGTGTCGGCGGTTACGTTGAAGATCGCCTCGGGGGCTTCGCCCGGATTCAGGAACTGACGATACGCTTTGCCGTCGGCAATCAATTCAACCCATTCGATGTAATGTTTTTCTTCCATCGGGTGCGGCACGCTGCCGACTTTGACTTTGATCCCCCCATCGACTTTTTCGACGGCCGGTACATGTTTTTCCTTGGCCGCGTCAACCGTATTCTCACTGAACAAAACCATCGACTCGCCGCAGCATACCAAATCACCGGCACCACCGTGCAGTATTTCTACAATGTTGCCGCACAGTTCACATTTGTAGATTTCCAGCTTTTCCGCCATTTTTTCCTCCTTTAACGAGTTTTTGGGATATGTGTGATTGGGGTGCTTAGTAGTTTTCGCCCAGCAATTCGAAATGGGCCCGGACATGGTCGCAAGCCGGACAGATTTCCGGTGCGCCTTGCCCCTCATGCAGATAGCCGCAGTTACGGCAGCGCCAGGTGGTTCCGGAGTCACGTTTAAATACACGCTCGGCTTCAATATTGGCGGCCAGGGCCTGGTAACGTTTTTCGTGTTGTTTTTCGGCCACGGCAATTGCTTCCATAACCGCCGCGATTTGAGGAAACCCCTCTTCCCGGGCGATTTTGGCGAAGTCGGGGTACATGGTGGTGTGCTCGTAGTTTTCACCGGCAGCCGCGTGCTTGAGGTTTTCGACCGTGGTATCGATGGTGCCGGCCGGATAAGCGGCAACGATTTCGGCTACCCCGCCCTCCAGAAATTTGTACAGACGTTTGGCGTGCTCTTTTTCCTGGTCGGCGGTTTCCTGAAAAATGCTGGAAATCTGCACAAAGCCTTCTTTTTTAGCCACGCTGGCATAGTAGGTGTAGCGGTTGCGTGCTTGGGATTCGCCTGCAAATGCGGTCAAGATGTTCTTTTCAGTTTGGGTTCCTTTTAATGCTGGCAATTTAACTCCTCCTTTTTGATGTCTTTGGGGTAACAAAACAAGTTTCTTTGAATCGATTACAAGCAAGTCTGGGTCGACCAAGACTATGGGTGACGCATCTTTCGGTTCTCGTGGGCTTCTTTTACCCACCACCCTTTGCGTTTGTGGTTGGTGATTTCGTCTTCGGCCAGTTTCTTGAGTTTGTAGGCCGAGTCGCGCAGCACGCCGTATAAAATACCGCAGCCGACATCCTCGCGTTCGGCGTCACCACGGTCGGCCAAGTCGATCATTTCCTGTACAAGCTGCAGGGTGCGTTCGATATTTTTATCGCATGGCTTCAAAATAGTGTCCGGCCGTTTGTGCAAGCGGTTGTGGTTGTTCGCGTTGAACCCAACCGGATGTGATTGAATTGTTAATGGGTACCTTAGATTGATAGGCTATCGGGAATCGATATTTACAATCAAAATTGTCAGGATATGATTTATCAAGATGCGTGCCAGTTCGGATGCGATATGTTTTGGTAGCACACTCTTCTAATGATGACAACAAGATTAAGCCCGCACAGAGTACCGGGGCCGGCATGACGATTCCGGTGGCTTGAAACAGGTGCGAGACACCCGATGGATGGCCGCTGAGTGCTTGAATCGGGAGGATGGTATGTAAGTTGTTGAAAATTATAAATTTTTTGGCAATCGGTAGTGTCTCGGAAATAAAATGAGACAAATGTGTTCCAAAAACGTGATTTGAGACGGTTAAAAGCGCCTTAAAAACCTGGGTGCAAAGCGACTTTCAAGCCATCGCGGTTAGCGCATGGTTGACGCTGCGTATTTAACTACTATTTTCAATATAACAGTTTTGAGCGTCTTCGCGGGTTACGTGAATCCGGACCGCTTCTTGCTATTTATACTTCGTTCGATGTCGATGACCTGAATACGGGCGCCTGAAATGTGAAATTATTTTTGCGCGAGCCCTAAGGAGGCATAAAAATGATGATGAACCTTGACGATATTCGTAACAATCAGGATCTGATCGATGCCATCGATTGGGACCTGACCCCTGAGGATGCCGTGCGGCTTTATCTGGAATGGGGCAACAACTGGGCCCACCGGAGCAACTATGTGATTCGCTCCAAGGACGATGTGTCGCACTATTTTGTGGTCAACACCTGGGAAGATACGCCGGTGGTTTACTTGATCCGGCGCAACTCCGAGGAAGCGGTTGAGATGGCCCGCATTCGGCTGCCTGAAAAAATCAAAGCGCAATTTCTAAGTACAATCGGCAATATGAAGGGTGTTTACGCTATTGAGGGGCCGGTCCGAAAGTGGCTGCAAAGCCAACTGATGACCGTGCATTAAAGGCGGCTGCCGGTCATCCGGGATGTGAATCTGCTTCTTGCGGGGGCTGATGCCTGGTGGCGCACTGCGGGCAAAAGCCGATAAACTCAAGGCGATGTCCGACGATGGTAAATACTGTTGCGTCATACAGATTGTTTTCAATCTGGTTGAGCGGCGCAATCGGGGCATCGTCCACCCGGCCGCAATCCATGCAGCGAATATGGTAGTGTTTTTTTGGATCGCCGTCGAAACGGTTGATGCTGCCGGCATATTCCAGCTTCTGGATTTCGCCGAGTTCCGACAGGACTTCGAGATTGCGGTATACCGTCCCCAGGCTGATACGCGGCAAGTGCGCGCGCACACGATCGTAAATCTCTTCGGCGCTCGGATGGTTATTGACCCGCCGTAATTCTTCCAGGATTATTTTGCGCTGGCGTGTCATTCTCAAGTTGTTGCCCTTGAGACCCCCGCGCGTTTTTTTATCATCGGATTTTAAGCACATTTTAAACACATAATACACGATCCGGCGAGCCGGCCGGAAAACGTTCCGGCCGGCGCCAAGGGTTACCGATTGTCAACAGGTACGAACGAACATTCATCCGGTCCGCAATAATCGCCGACATATTCGGATTCGGGGCGGTACAGCATCGGTTTGGGTGCTGCTTCGGCGAACTGTTCTTCCAGAACATGCGCGCACCAGCCTGCCACGCGGGAAATTGCGAACACCGGTGTGAAGAAGTCCATGGGAATGCGCATGGCGTGATAAAGTGACGCCGAGTAAAAATCGACATTTACGTAAATATCTTTGCCCTTGCGCTCTTTGAAAGATGCTTTGGCGACTTCTTCGATTTTTTTGCTGATGTCATACCATTTGGGTTCGCCGATACGCCGGCCTACTTTTGAGGACATGGGCGCCAGGATAAAGGCGCGTGGATCGTCGGTGTCGTAAACCGCGTGGCCCAGGCCGAAGACTTTGCGTCCGGCATCGAATTCATTGTTGACGTACGTTTCCACGTTATCAATGGAATCTATTTTTTTAAGCATCTGCATGACGCGGACATTGGCGCCGCCGTGCAGTTCGCCGGAAAGCGATCCGATGGCGCCGGAAACCGCGGCGTACATGTGCGCGCGGGTCGAAGCGATTTCGCGCGCGGCGAAGGTGGATGCATTGAAGGAGTGTTCGGCATGCAAAATCAGGCAAATATCGAAAAAGCGGGCGGTCTCCTCGTCGGGCCGTTCGCCGGTGAGCATATAAAGGAAATTGGCCGCCTGGCTCAGGTTGGCTGACGGGGCAATCGGCTCCTTGCCCTTGCGGATGCGCTCCCATGCTGCCAGGACCGTGGGCAGTTTGGCAATCAGGCGAACGGCCTTGCGTTCGGATGCGGGACGGGACGGGTCGTCCAGGTCCGGGTCACAGGTTGCCAGCAGGGGGACCGCAGCCTGGAGGATGTCCATCGGGACCGCGGTCTGGCGGCTGGCCTTCAATATACTCACCAGCCGGTCCGGAATGGCGCGTTCTTTTGCCAGGACTTTTTTCAGACCGGCCAGCTCGGTCTCATTGGGCAGGTGTTCATGCAGCAGTAAATGGATGACCTCTTCGAAGGTTGCATTCTTGGCCAGGTCCTGGACCAGGTAGCCCCGGTAGATCAGTTTGCCTTCGGCACCGCGTACATCGCTGACCTTGGTGCTTGCTATTGTGACACCACGAAGACCGGTATTCATTTCAACGGGTTTGCATTCTTCCATGGTTAACCTCTTTTTTTAAGGTTGCGTGTGATTTTTCCGGCGGGCACGGTTCGTCGCTCAAGCCCTTTGATCAATACACGTTGAAAAATTTTGGGGTCGATTTTTTTAATGAAACGTATACGTTAAAGATGAATTTAAGTGGTCCAAAAGTCAAGTCTGAAATAGTTGATGGTTCATGGACATGAGCTGACAAACCCGGTTGAAAAGCGCCGCGAAAAATGTTAACAATCGCGGGTCAAATCAAAGTCTTATGCGCTCCGGTCCGTCCGCGTCAAACGATGGGGTGCGTTTCGAAATTCCGAAAAATATGAATTACACTATCCACCACTCAAGCGGCAATCGGTTCAAGGAAACATGATGAAACACCTGCAATTGCCAAAAGGCTTCAACTTCGCACTGCAAGGGCGTCCCGAGGAAGAGATCGATATATTGGGCCGCCCGGACCGGGTGGGCCTGCTGCCCGAACAGATTGCGTTCGTCAAGCCAAGGCTGCTGGTGCGGCCCGGTGATCCGGTGCGTATCGGTTCGCCCCTGATTGAAGATAAACGCAATCCGGCAATCAAGTTCCCGTCGCCAGGTGGGGGGCGGGTGGCCGAAATCAATTTTGGACCGCGCCGGGTCATCAAGGAGGTCGTCATTGAGCTGGATGAACAAGAGGATGCGGTCACCTTTGATGCACTGACCGCGGATCAACTTGACCAAATCGACCGGCAGGACCTGGTCCAACGGATCATCGACAGCGGGCTGTGGGCACTGCTGCGCCGGCTGCCGTACCGTGACGTGGCGCCGGTGGACCGGACACCGCCTGCGATTCTGGTGAATTTGGACAACAAACAACCCTTTATGCCCGCACCATCGCTATATCTGGAAGGCCGGACGGATCTGTTTGAATACGGCCTGGCAGTACTCAACAAGCTTGCACAGGGGCGTGTTTTCGTGGGTACGGCCGCCTCACAGGGCGCCCTCTTGGAAAGCCTGCGGGAACTTGTCACCCATGTTTACACCGGGGCCTATCCGGCCGACGATCCGGGGGTGTTGGTTTACCGCACCAAACGCAAGCCGGCGGACAACCACGCCTGGTACATCCAGGGACAGGACCTGCTGATGCTGGCGCACCTGCTGAAGACCGGCCAATACGCAACCCGGCGCGTTTACGCGTTGGGCGGCGCTTGTGTCAGCCGGCCGATGCACCTTGGCGCACGGCTTGGCGCACCGCTGGCGCAACTCATGGACGGCCGCCTGGATAGCGGGTACGCCGGTGACAGGCGTTGCATTCAAGGCGGCGTGCTGACCGGTTTTGCCACTCCCCCGTCATCATACATGGGACTCTTTGAAACCGCCCTGACCCTTGTTCCCGAGGGTAACGTAAAGGGTGCGTTTCTGGGCTTTGTGCGGCCCGGTTTTGACCGGCCGACTTATTCGCGAACTTTCCTGTCCCGGTTGAACCGCTCCAACTTAAAAATGGATTGCAATAAAAATGGCGGCGATCGGGCCTGCATTGCCTGTTTTGCGTGCGCCGATGTCTGCCCGGTGGATATTCTGGTGCATTTTACTTACAAAGCGGTGCTGGCCGATGAGATCGAGGACGCCTTGCGGCACGGTTTGCTGGATTGCGTCGAGTGCGGTCTGTGCAGCTACGTCTGTCCGTCCAAGATCGAGCTGATGGAGACACTTAAACAGGCGCGGGCAGAGTTGCAAAAAGAACAAATCTGAATGTATGTGCCCATCCGGAAATAGCATCTTTTGGCCCGGGACGGCGTTCTCGCCCAGTTGCGATCCTCGACGTAGCCCTGCTACGCCTGCTGTTGCAACTGGGCTGCGGCCTTGTCCTGAACCAAAAGCTACTGTTTCCGGATGGACACATGCCTGTTTTTTTATTTCAATTTCAAAATTCACCCTGAATTGACGTCTATGAAGGTAGTTAAACGCTTTTTCGATTCCAATCGGCAGCATTTTGTTGAAGGGGGCCGGTTCGCGTCGTTGTATGCCCTTTTCGAGGCCATTGAAACCATCTTTTTCGCACCGGATACCGTCACCCGAACCAGTCCGAATGTGCGCGACAGTCTGGACGTGAAACGGTTCATGACGCTGGTGATCGTGGCCTTGCTGCCCCACTACGCCTTTGGTGTCTACAATGTGGGATACCAGTCGCATCTGGCGTCGGGTGTGAGCACCAGTCTGCTGCCGGTCATCCTGACGGGGCTGAGCGCGGTGGTGCCGATGGTCATAGTCACCTATGTGGTCGGTTTGGCGTGGGAAGTCCTGTTTGCGGCGGTTCGCAAACATGAAATCAGCGAAGGTCTGTTTGTCAGTTGCGCCTTGTTTCCCCTGACACTGCCGCCTACCATCCCCTTGTGGCAGGTGGCGTTGGGAATCTCCTTTGGCGTGGTGATCGGCAAGGAGATTTTCGGCGGTACGGGCCGCAATTTTTTAAATCCGGCCTTGACCGCCCGCGCCTTTTTATACTTTGCCTATCCGGCCCAAAGCTCGGGTGATGCTATCTGGACTTTGCTGCGGGACGGCCGCAGTGCACCGGTCGACACGTTCACCGGCGCCACTCCGCTATCGCTGGCCGCCTCCACCGGTAGCGACCAAACTGTGGCCGGGCAACTGGCCGAGGCCGGGTTTTCAAACGGGGACTTGTTCCTCGGGCTTTACCCGGGGAGCATCGGCGGCACCTCGACCCTTTTGGCCCTTGCCGGCGCTGCTTTTTTGGTTATTTTAGGTATTGCCAACTATCGGATTATCGTCGGCGGGATGCTCGGTGTTGTGCTCACCGGCGGCATGATCAACCTGCTTGCCGGGCCGCAGGCCGCCGCCTTTTTGCATCTGAATCCGTTGCACCATTTGACCATCGGTGGTGTGATGTTCGGGCTGGCCTACATGGCCACCGATCCGGTGTCCGCCACCCACATGCCCGGCGCCAAGTGGGTTTTCGGGTTCATGATCGGTATGCTGACAGTGGTGATCCGGGTATTTAATCCGGCGTTTCCCGAAGGGGTGGGGCTGGCGATTATTTTTATGAATGTGTTCGCGCCGCTACTGGATCATCTGGAAGTACAATTGCGATTGCGGCGCCGGATCCCAAACATTTAGGCCGAATAGGCGCCAGGAAAAGAAGACCCATGAACAGTAGTCTCAAATCGATCGGTTTCGCAGCAGCCATGTGTGTTGTCTGCAGCATCCTGCTGACCACGGCGTCAAGCGGTTTGCAGCATTTCCAGCAGCGCAACGTGTTGCTGGACAAGAAAAAAAACGTGCTCAAATCGGTGGGGCTGGTTGACGAGGAGGCAGATCTGTCGTCCGCGGAGATTGAATCGCTCTACGCATTGAAGATTCGGCCGTTGTGGATCGACCGGACCGGCAGTATTGTCGACGAAGATCGGCGTCAGGGCGACGAACTGCCGATGTATCTGTATCTTCAGGACGACCAGATTCAAGCCTATATCCTGCCGATTGATTCCAGAGGGCTTTGGGGGCGTATATTGGGCTATCTGGCGATCAAGCCCGACGGATCCACGGTGGCGGGCTTTACCGTTTACAAACATTCGGAAACACCGGGCTTGGGCGGGGAGATCGAAAAGCGCTGGTTTCAGCGCAACTGGGTCGGCAAACAGATCACCAACCGTCAGGGCAGCCTTGTCTCGATTACCGTGGCTAAAGGGGCTGTGGCCGACCGGGTCGAAAAAGAGAAGCAGATTCACTATGTGGACGGCATCAGCGGCGCCACTCTGACCGGCAAATACCTGTCCGGCGGTGTAAAGAAGATTTTGGATCAATATGAACCGATTTCAATCCGTTTTCGGCAAAACCAGGTGTCGCCGGATATTTGAAACTTGAAACTTGAAACTTGAAATTTGAAATTTGAAATTGGGATGCCCGGTGCGGCGTGCCGCCGCGATCTTATTGCAACATATGGTCATTTTGCCTGAGTTCCAAATTTCCAGTTTCCAGTTTCAAATTTTAAGTTTCTTTCAATGAACGCGAGGACCCTATGAATGCTACCATCGCCGCTGTGCGCAAGACTTTTTCCTATAAAGCCATCTGTGATGCGCTGTGGCAGGCCAACCCTATTTCCAAGCAGGTGCTCGGTATTTGCAGCGCCCTGGCGGTAACCGTGCAGTTGAAAACCGCCTTGGTGATGAGCCTGGCCTTGACGCTCGTGGTGGCGTTTTCCAACTTGTTCATTTCGCTGTTGCGCACTCAAATTCCGCGCAATATCCGCATTGTCGTGGAAGTCAGTGTCATTGCCACGCTGGTGATCCTGGCCGATGAAATGCTCAAGGCATTTATGTACGATATCAGCAAACAGCTCTCGGTATTCGTGGGGTTGATTATCACCAACTGTATCGTTCTGGGGCGTGCCGAGGGATTTGCTTTGGCCAATCCGCCGGGACGATCATTTGTCGATGGTATGGCCAACGGCATCGGCTACAGTTCCATCCTGATTGCCGTTGCGTTCATTCGTGAATTATTGGGCGCCGGCAAATTGCTCGGCTACTCGGTGGTACCGGCCGCGTTTTACGAAGCCGGGTACGTGAACATGGGCCTGATGTCCCTGGCACCGGGGGCGTTTATCATTATCGGTCTGTTTGTCTGGCTGCAGCACGCCTTGTTGAAGAAAAAGTAGAACCATGGAAAATTTGATCAATATCGCGCTTAATTCGATCTTCGTCGGTAATATCCTGCTGGCTTACTTTCTGGGGATGTGCTCCTTTCTGGCGGTTTCCAAGAATTTACAAACCGCCACCGGTTTGGGCTTTGCGGTCATTTTCGTGCTGGCTATTACTACACCGGCCAACTGGCTGGTGTACCACTACCTGCTGGCGCCCGGCGCCTTGACCTGGGCCGGTTTGCCCCTGGTGAACCTGAGTTACCTGAAACTCATTTTGTTCATCGCCGTGATCGCCGCCATGGTGCAAGGGGTGGAAATGGTCATCGATCGCTATTCGCCGGCGCTGTACAACGCATTGGGGGTGTTTCTGCCCCTGATTACGGTGAATTGTGCTATTTTGGGGGCGTCTTTATTCATGGTTGAACGCAACTACAGTTTTGTCGAGTCGGTTGTCTACGGCACCGGCTCGGGTGTCGGCTGGATGCTGGCGATTGTCTCCATGGCGGCTATTCAGAAGAAGTTGAAATACGCCGATGTCCCCGAGGGGTTGCAGGGTTTCGGGATCAGTATGATCACCACCGGTTTGATCGCCATGGCGTTCATGCTGTTTTCGGGGATCACGTTGTAGCGTCGGCGGCTGGTAACGGCGCATTCCGGATGGATACAAATTAACTTCACAAACAGATTAACCTATGCCGATGCTATATCTTCTCAGCACTTCCGTTTTTTTGGGTGTCATTCTCATACTGGTTGCCATGATTTTGCTGTTGGAAGCCAAAGTCGTGCAAAAAGGCGACCGCACCATCGTGATCAATGATGATCCGGACAAGAGCATCAACGTCCCCACCGGTCGCACCTTGTTGGCGGCTCTGGCTGAAAATAAAATCTACCTGCCGTCGGCTTGCGGGGGCGGGGGATCGTGCGGTATGTGCCGCTGCCGGGTCGACGCCGGCGGGCGTAGTCTGATGCCGACGGAGTTGGCTCACTTGAGCCGTCAGGAACGCTTGGGCAGTGTGCGGATCGCCTGCCAGCTAAAAGTAAAAGAAGACATGCAGATCCGTATCCCGGACGAAATCTTCAGTATTCGAAAATATGATGCCACGGTGGTTTCCAATCAGAATGTCGCCTCGTTCATCAAGGAACTGGTGCTGAAGCTGGATGAGGGGGTAACGCTTGACTTTAAGGCCGGCGCCTATGTCCAGATCGATGTGCCGGAATATGAGCTGCCCTTTACCCGGATCGATGTGGCGGAGCCCTATCGCTCGGTGTGGGATCAGTATGATTTGTGGAATTTGAAAGCCACGGCCGACGAGCCGGTTTTCAGGGCCTATTCCATGGCCAATACACCCGGTGAAGAAACGTTGCGTTTCACCATTCGCATCGCCACACCACCGCCGGGTGCGCCGGCCGATATCCCGCCGGGAATCGGTTCTTCTTATGTGTTCGGTCTTGCGCCGGGCGACAAGGTCGTGATCAGCGGGCCGTACGGCGATTTTTTTGTCAAGGACACGCCGCGCGAGATGTGTTTCATCGGCGGCGGCGCGGGGATGGCGCCAATGCGCAGTCATATCTTTCATCAGTTGCTTGAAGTCGGAAGTAAACGGCGCGTCACTTTTTGGTACGGCGCGCGCTCAAAAAAAGAGATGTTTTATGATGAGGAGTTCAGGGCGCTGGCGCAACGCTTTGAAAACTTCACCTACAATGTGGCCCTGTCCGAACCGGCTGAGGCAGACCGGTGGCAGGGGATGGTCGGCTTTATTCACCAGTGCGCCTATGATCACTATCTAAGCGAACATGATGATCCCACCGAGATTGAATACTACCTGTGCGGCCCGCCGATGATGCTCAGCGCCGTCACCCAGATGCTCGACAGCCTCGGCGTCGAACCGGAAATGATCGCCTACGACGAGTTCGGTTGACCCTTAGGGCTCACGCAAAAATAATTTCACATTTTATGCATCCCGGCTTCAGGTCATCTTGGTCCGATCTTCGGTCCCAAAATCCTCGCCATAGCCTGCTATGGCTGCGGTTTTGGCCCCTCAGATCGAACCAACCTGACCGGAAGCCGGGCGCCTAAAATGTGAAATTATTTTTGCGCGAGCCCTTACGTCGGGGTAAATGGTTTTGACGTTGGGGCTGACGCTGATGTCAGGATTGCCTCTCATTCTTCTTCAGGATCAGCTTTTTTTTTGCGCCGCTCCTTGACGGCCGTATAGTCGGGGTACATGTCGGTGAGGCAATCAGGACAGATGCTGTGGCTGAAATCGACGGCCGAGTGGTTTGACAGGTAGGACTCGATCTGATTCCAGTAGCCTTTGTCGTCGCGGATTTTTTTGCAGTTGGAGCAGATCGGCAACAAACCACTCAGTGTTTTGACCTGGGCCAGGGCCTCTTTGAGTTCGAGAATCAGTTTTTCACGAGCGCGCTTGATCTGTTTGCGGTGTTCGATCTCTTCAATCAAATCCTGCTCGCGTGCTTTGCGCATATCCATTTCCTGTTTTAACTTCAGGGCCGACTGCACGCGTGCCAGCAGGTCGATGCGCTTGACCGGTTTGACAATATAGTCCATGGCGCCGGCGTCAAAGGCCCTGTCCAGATTCTCCAGTTGGGACAGACCGGTTACCATGATGATGGGGATATCGGAAGTATGGGGTGTGGTTTTAATTTTTCGGCAGGCTTCGATGCCGTCGACGTACGGCATGACGATATCCATCAGGATCAGGTCGGTGGCAGGGATATGCTCGGGATTGTCGATTCCCAGAAAATTGAACGCTTCGTTGGCCGACGAAGCCAATGTGAGGTCGTTGAAGCTGCCTTTGCGCAATGTGTTTTTGATGATTAGCTGTTGCTCCGGATTGTCTTCGACCAAAAGTATCCGCATGCTTCCCCTCCTGCCTGTTCTGTTTATTATCCAGATTCGGTGCCGCGCAGTCAGTTCATATGGAAAGTTCGTTTATTCAGGTTCTGCACAGACGATATGAAGCCTGTGCAGCTTGTCCTCCAGTTGAGAGATACAGCGTTTAATTTGAGACCAATCTCCCTTGGAAGCCGCGTTCATCAGTAATTTTCCGATCCGGGAAATATAAGCCACCTTGTATGTTCTGCCGATACCCTTCATGTTGTGTCCGGTGATTCGCACTTGTTCGAGGTTTGCATGTTGAACTGCTTCTTGTAACTGCCGGATTTCATTGCGGCGGTAGTGTAAAAAGTGGGGCGCCATTTCGACATGTTGCGCGTCAAGGTGAACAATGATGCGGTCGGCGCATTTTTCTTCAGTGCAAGCAGGCATTTTGAATTATACAACCTGATAGTTAGTGCCCATCCGGAAACAGCATCTTTTGGTCCAGGCCGGCGTTCTCACGAATTTGACATCCTCGACGTAGCCTTGCTACGCCTGCGGTTTCAAATTCGCTGCGGCCTTGGCCTG